>CAVURW010000196.1:0-20873 GCA_963743595.1 uncultured Verrucomicrobiae bacterium | reverse complement strand
TGAACAAAAGCGCCGGCATATCCTTCATGTATCCCGCCTCACGAGCGTACATTGCAGTCCGAGCCACAAAGCCCGAATCCACCGTTTGCGCCAGGGCCAGCGTCGCCTTCAGTTGATCGTCCGCAGTTGCGTAGAACGTGCGGTTCATGCACCCCGTAGCGGCATATTGCGCTAGGGCAGCCTTGCTTGACATGGCGTAGGCCGTTCCGCGCGCTTCGTTCCGAGCATCCGTTGCCGGGATTAGCTTACCTGCGTTTGTATTAAAGAGATTCGTGTTCATTTGATTCCTTTTGGGACAAGTTGTTGTTTTCGAATTCAGACAACACACATCTTGTGCCAACCTTGTCGATGAGCTGATCGCTGTGGATGTAAGTAATTGTACTACAGTCAGATACAAAGTTCTTAAGCGTTTGTTGTGTGATCACTCGCTTGATATACGGTCGACAAGAACTAGCGTATAAGCTAGTATTGTATCATGAAAGATAGCTCCGCTCGCGATCTGGTGGTCATCGGATTTCTTGGCACCATGCTCGATCGCGGAACGGCGTCGAATCGATGGGAAGGCTGGCGACCTACCGTGGCCTTGTGTCAACACGAAGACCTTCTCGTGAAGCGGCTCGATCTCATCAGCCAAGCCCGCTTCGCGAAGTTAGCGGAGACCCTAGAAAAAGACATCGCATCAGTTTCGCCAGAAACCGCAGTGAAACATCATCGCTTGGAATTAGAGGATCCGTGGGACTTTGAGGAAGTGTACGCGGGCCTCCACGATTTCGCGCAGAATTATCCGTTTGATATCGAACGAGAGCGGTACGCCGTTCATATCACCACAGGCACGCACGTGGCGCAGATTTGTCTCTTCCTGTTGACCGAAGCGCGGGAAATTCCGGGCGTGCTCTTGCAGACCTCCCCGAACACGAAAGCGCGCGGCGATAGCATCGGAAGTTACTCGCTCATCGATCTCGATCTCTCCCGGTACGATCGGTTAGCCAGTCGTTTTCAGAAGAAGAAAATCGAGAGCGTTTCGTTCCTGAAATCGGGCATCTCCACGAGAAACGAGGCGTTTAATGCGCTCATTGAGCAGATCGAAAAGGTAGCGGTGGCGTCGAAGAATTCGGTGCTGCTGATGGGGCCTACTGGTGCGGGAAAATCGCACCTCGCGCGGAAGATATTTGAGCTGAAGAAACAGCGTCGGCAAATCGCGGGAAGCTTTGTTGAAGTGAACTGCGCGACGATTCGCGGGGATTCGGCCATGTCGGCACTGTTCGGTCACACGAAAGGATCGTTCACCGGTGCCGTGCGAGATCGGCAAGGCCTTCTCAAAGCGGCTGATGGCGGGCTCCTTTTTTTGGATGAGATTGGCGAGTTGGGCCCAGATGAACAGGCGATGTTGCTCCGTGCTTTGGAGGAACACGTATTTTTGCCGCTCGGCTCCGACCGTGAGATTCGCAGCGAGTTCCAACTCATTGCCGGGACGAATCGCGACCTGCAAGCGGACGTGCAATCGGGCCGGTTTCGCGAAGATCTTTTAGCGCGAATCGATCTCTGGACCTTTCGCCTGCCGGGGTTGCGGGATCGCGCCGAAGACATCGAGCCGAACCTCGATTATGAGTTGGAGAAATTCGCAAGCAGCAGTGGAGATCGTGTGACGTTTAACAAAGAGGCGCGCGCATTGTACCTGCGATTTGCGACTTCCGGTGAAGGGCAGTGGAAGGCGAATTTTCGCGATCTAAACGCGTCCGTGGTGCGTATGGCCACGCTCGCTCACGCCGGGCGCATAACCGGTGAAGGCGTGGAGCAGGAGATCGCGCGTTTACGGGCGAAATGGTCGGCTCCGGAGGATGCGGAACAGGCGGTCTTAGAGGCGCTACTGGACGCCGAAGCGCTCGCGCAAATCGATCCATTCGACCGGGCGCAACTGGCGTTTGTTGTGGAAACGTGCCGAGAAAGCCGCACGCTATCCGAAGCGGGTCGGAAGCTTTTCTCGGTCTCACGCGAGAAACGAAGCCAAGCTAATGACGCGGATCGCTTGCGGAAGTATCTGCTCCGGTTCAAGCTGGAGTGGGGAAGTGTGGTGGCGTGAACATGAGCTCATTTCACAAAATGATAAAGGGTCTGCTCCGCTACGTGGGCAAAGCGCTCTTCTACAGCGTAGCGGCCATTGCATTTCTGAGCGTCGGTTGTCTTGCCGTCCCGTTTTTTCCGTTGATGGTAGTGTTCTTTCCGAGAATCGATCAATGGATCCGATTTAAGACGACGCTGCCGGAGGGTTCCGAAGAAGGCTCGGACGGAGAATTTATTGTTCCGGGTGGTAAGTATGTTGCGGAACATCTCTGTCGTGCCTTGAACGGAACAAAGCTGGAACCCGATCTGGAACATTTTTCGTGGATGTTTTTCGTTTCCCATGACGGGATCAAATACGAGGTTCGCGTCTACCAATTCGAAGAGAAGAAAGGCTCCTTGGCAATGGTGTCGAGTGGACTAAGGACAAAAGCGCGTGCGGAAACATTCAAATCGCTTGTGAGTTGTGTAATGGAAAAGTTGGAGTCGGATGAGTGCTTTTCGGACATACGTTTAGCCGACGATTGTGGTGAGTAAGAGGCCTTCTGGATCTAGGCCCATAGGCCGGAAATACCTTAGCCCAGCGGTAACGACCGTAGCGAGGCAACCCTGGGTCAGATTAAAGAAGCGTTAGCGGGCTGTAGTTCCGCGACTCCTACGGACGTAGAGTGCTCTCGCGCATTGTGATTCATTGGATTTATTTACAACCGAGCTCCGTGTTCTGAAGGCGCACAGAACGAGGACCGTTGTCCAATTTTATAAATCGCAGGAATGCATCCGCCGGTTGGTTTGTCAGCCATTCGTCGAGAAGCCCGTTTGCGGGCCTACAGCCCGCAGTCACTGGGTGGGGAGTACCCAGGGTTGCCTCGCTACGCTCGTTACCGCTGGGCTAAGATCTTTCCGGCCCTACGGGCCTAGATACAAAAGCGCGATCCGAAAATTCAAATCGTTTGTGAGTTGTGTAATGGAAAGTTGGAGTCCGATGAGTGCTTTTCGGACATACGTTTAGCCGACAACTGTTAGCAAAATGGAGACCGATCGGCATTTAATCAAACGGATGGTTTCGTGCCCCGTGCCAGAAGCGTAATACGCGGACGACGGTAGGTTATTCCCACGAACGACCCTCCGAACGGCGGAACGTTGCCCGACTTTTGGCCCCAGCATTGGATTTTCCTGAAGATAGCCTACAGCTTGCTTCAATTCTCGGACGAATCGCTCTGCTACTGCCGGGTTATGGTCCGCAAGTCCGAGCGAGCCTTTTTCGTTACGACGATTTTGTAAGCCACGAAGGTATTTCCGCAAGAACGTCTTCAATGGGATACGATGGTTCATTCTGGCGGACCAAAGTCCTTCGTCGATCGCCTTGAGAGCTTCCGGGCTCTCTTCTTCGCCCCGCAGTTCATCGAGCCGCGTCTGGATGAGTTCCAGATCTTCCGGTGAAAGTTTAGGGAATTCTTGAAGGATTTCGGCCACATCCATGCCCAGAGAATATCCAAAAACCGAGCCGCTAGAAAGGCATTTTGATCACGCGGATTGCCAGAAGCGCTGCCTCCGCTCGATTGGTTGCGATGACTGGTAGGCCATTGAGCGATTTTCGCGCGGAGCTCTTCGATTGTATAATCCGGGTCGCGGGACTCAACAAGGGACCGATACGCCGATTACAGCATATCCGGGAACGCCTGGAACTGACCGAGGAAATCTTCGCAAAAGGTTTCGAACTTGTAGTCTTTGTTGCGACGCGCTTCCCAAACGATTTTCGTCGACGGAATCTTTTCCCATGGGCGAGGGTCGAGCACCACGCTGCCGCTGTATCCGATTCCGAGCTGTTTAGCCAGGTGATTGCCGGAGATGACGGCGTGTGTGAGCACGGAGCGACGGTTCACCTTATCCGGCACCTCATGTTGGGCGATGATCTGGCCGAGCGTGGAGGGGACTTTGTTGTACTTGAGCCACACGTCGGCGAGCTCTCCGTGATCGATTCCGAAAGCGTCGCGTTCGCATTGGTCCAGCGGGATTTCGTAGAGGAGCGAGCGAGAGAGCGTGTAGTAATAGGGTTCCGGGAACAGTTCCGCGAAGACCATTTTCCCGATGTCGTGGAACGCCCCAGCGACAAATTCCAAGCCCGAGCGCTTGATATCGAGTGCATCGAACATGAAATCGATGATGATCGCTACGGCGAGTTGGTGCCGCCAGAGGGAAAAGAACTCAAATTGGCGATGGGTGCCCATCTCGTAATTGAGCGAGTAGAAGGTCAGGGCCAGGTTACGCCCCCGCTCGAATCCCAGTGTTTCCAGCACTTCCATCGGCTCTGGAATGACAGGTTCCCCGTGCGCATTATACGTGGGAGCTTGCGGAACCATGAAGTGCGCGAGGGAGCGGACGGCGTAATCGTAGCCCGGCACTTTTTCCATCGCGTAAATCAAATCGCGGGGGGAATCTTTTTTGGCTGTGCAGAGATCTTTAATAGTATGCGCCATCTGAGAAACCTGCATCGGTTCCATGCGATCCGAGATGGAGCGAATGACCTTGGCGCGGTTGATGGAGGTCGGTGCCGAGCGCGGCACGTGGTCTTTCGAGACGACCCAGTCCGGCGCAGAAGGGGAGAGGAGACCGTGGAGATTCGCCACATTATAGGCGGTGCGCGGAACCGAGAAAGCCCTGGACGAATTACCATCACCGGTGGCGTTTAGGCTGGTCTTCTTTGGCTCGTAGTAGAAATTATTAACGTTCGTAAGCGCGGCGTAGAGCTCACTATAGTTATTGAAGCGATCATCCGCATTTCGCTCCATCATCTTTTGCATGAGACAGACCCAGCCGCGGGGAACGCCGGCGTTACGGGCCATTTCGAATGGGAACGGCTTTTCGAGGTGCCCCCAGACAATCTCTTCAACGGTTTCGCCGTCGTAAGGCGGTGTGCCGACCATCAAGTGAAATAAGGTCGCGCCGAGCGAGTAGATATCGGTGCGTTGATCGGTCTTTTCACGGGAAATCTGTTCGGGCGAGACGTAAGCGGGTGTTCCGAACGCTTCGCGTTCCGCGCCACCGGTATCTTCTTTGACCAAGCGCTCAGCTAGACCGAAGTCGGTAAGCATCACCACGTTACTGTGATCGATCAAAAAGTTTGCGGGCTTAATATCCAGGTGAATGATGTTCGCTTGATGGGCGGAATCGAGCGCCGAAATGGCTTGGTTCATGAACCAGAGCGCATTTTCCACTGTGAACCATTGCTTCCGCTCAATCCAATCGTCGAACGTCTCGCCGTAGATGAACGCCATGCTGAAGAACGCAATGCCATCGACGTCTCCGATGTAGTAGATGGGCACGATGTTCGGGTGGCGCAGGGCGGCAACCGCGCGCGCCTCTTCCTGGAAGAACTGCACGTGATTCGGGTTGCTGGAGAACTCCGGGCGCAAGACCTTGATGGCGACGTACCGTTCCAGAGTCGGTTCAAACGCCTTAAAAACGATACCCATCCCCCCCTGGGCAAGTCGGGAAGAAATAACGTAGTGGCCGAGGTTGGTTCCCGGCACGAGATTTTCTGGATCTAAAGGCATACTGCGGAAGGGGTGTGAGGCGAGGCGAGTAGAATGGCGGGTTTTCGGTTAGAATTTCAAGGCACTTTAAATGAACAAGAGACGATTATTAGTCGAGTGGAGGCTTTTTATTGGGATTTTGAGCATCTAAACCGTTCAGAACCTTCTGAATACGGTCCGTGAGATTAACGGTTTCCAGCAAACTTTGGCGTAAAGAAGCGCTTTCGATGAAACTGTAGGCCACGATATCAGCCAAGGCATCGAAGTCTTTGATCTCGCTTAGGAACTTGACGAGATTCTGCGCCGGTTGCTCGCCCGTCTTATGTAAGGTAGCCACGCGATCGAGAAGTTCCCGAGCCATGAATTCGACCGCTTGCGGGTTATTAATCTCCGTGCGGACGGGCTCGATCTCGGCGATAGGGTAGGGAACCTCCTGCACCATGCCTTTAACCCGAATGCGGCTGATTCCTTCCAAGATCAAATTTGAAGTGCCGTCCGGCCGATCGACACAGGCGCGGATGAGGCCGATGCCCGCGATCTTCTGGGGCACCGCCTCCTCAGATGAATCGGCGAAGTTGGGCGTGGAGATGCCGAACATCCGGTGACTGTCCAAGGCGAGCCGAAGCATCGACCTGTAGCGCTCCTCGAATATGTAGAGCGGCAGCAGAGCTTGGGGGAACAGGACCACGTCCGAGAGAATCATGAATCCGATCTGGTCTGGAAGCTGCATAGTGGTCTCAAAACGTAGCATGGCTTTAGACGAGGGCGAGTGGCAATCAAAAGCGAGGGCGAAGTTTCTGCATGCGCGGGCGATTGGACTTTGTGCCTGGGGAAGGTTACGTTCCCTGAATGAAATTGACCCTTGGCCATTCTCCCGATCCCGATGATGCTTTTATGTTTTACGCTCTTGCTAAAGAGCTTCTACCGACACCGGGCTTCGAGTTCGAACACATTTTGCAAGACATCCAGACCCTGAACGAACGGGCAACCCGAGTGGAACTGGATATTTCCGCCATCTCCATCCACGCCTATGCCTACGTGCTGAAAGATTATGCGCTGCTCCGAAGCGGTGCGAGCATGGGCGATAACTACGGCCCGATGCTGGTGGGACATCGAGCGCACTCGCGGGAGGAACTGCGCAAGGTAAAAATTGCAGTTCCGGGCTTAATGACCAGCGCGTTTCTTACCCTGCAACTCTACCTGGAAATGGCCAAGGAAGAGATCAATTACGTGGTGGTGCCCTTCGACCAAATCTTCGATGCACTGAAGACCGGAAAGGCGGAGGTGGGGCTTTTGATTCACGAAGGTCAGCTCACATATTTAAAAGAGGGCTTTGTTTTGAGTGAAGACCTCGGCAAATGGTGGTTCGGCCAGACGGGTGGGTTGCCCTTGCCTCTAGGCGGGAACGTGATTCGGAAATCGCTAGGAAACGACGTGATTCGCAAGGTCTCGGATATCTTGTATCAAAGCATCGAGTTCGGGCTGAAACATCGCGCGGCCGGGGTCGAGCATGCGTTGCCGCTGGGGCGCGGACTCGATTCGGCTCTGGCCGATAAATTCATCGGAATGTATGTGAACGAGTTAACGCTCGATTACGGTGACCGAGGTCGCGCGGGTGTGCGCGAATTCTTAAAGCGCGGTCACGCCGCCGGATTCATCCCCGATCCTGGTGAACTCGGGTTCGTGTAGGAGGATTCGAAAGCACTCCGACCAGATCACCTGCCCGGATACCGTTCCTTACGTCATCTGGAGCGCATGTCGGAAATTGAACGTTTTACGCAAGCCATCGTGGATACCCTGGTGGCGGTGATACCGACACCACGTGCGCCATGGTCGGCATGGACGGAATTCCCGCCGAGTTTTTAGAGCGGCGTGAGAAGCTTAATTTCGAATGAAAATAGGGACTACGCCCCGCGTGAATGCGAGTGCGATTCACCGGTGTCTTCCGCAGGCATCACGTGATGAGAACGATGGGCGGGCTGAGCTTCCGCTTCGCCGTCATCGGTCGTCTTTTTATGATGGCTCCGGGGTTTGGGCGCTTCTTCGGTCGTCTGCTCGGTATCATCGGTCTTCTTATGATGGCTGCGAGGTTTTTCTTCTGCAGGTGCGTCCTCCGCCGGCGCTTCCGCAGGTGCCTCTTGAGTGGTCTCTTCCGTGGCAGCGGCTTTCGCGTGATGGCTGCGAGTGGCGGGTTCTGCTTCAGCCGGTGCTTCCTGCTGGGAATCATCGGTGGCGACTGCGGTTGCATGACCCCGGTGACCCTTGCTCGGCTTATCCTGTTCTGGCCCATCGCTCTCGGTCTCGCCTTGAGATTGGTCGTCGCCGGTGTGATCGACATACCGATGGGAGACAGTACTCGTATCGTGCGTCTGGCCTTGGTAAGCCTTCGCGTCCATACCGCTCATCCAGTACTGGTGATCGACATCATTCTTGATGTTTGTTTGCCACGAATCGTTGTCCACCGGCACGCTGAACACTTTGATGCTCGGATCATGAGCCGCTTGATTCATCCGGTCATTAAATTCGTAGCGCTTATGGGTCAGGCGCTCGTTGAGCATGTAGGCAGCCGCGACGTCCTTATTGCCCTCGACGACGGTCATGTTGTCGTCGTTCTTGCTGGAAGCCTTAAAGCCCATGTTGTGAGAGCCCGTGATCGTGACGTAGTTGCCATCGCCCATGTCCAGCACGATGTACTTGCTGTGCACCATGGCGTGCGTTCCCGCCACCTTCAACTGCTCACGAATGAAATCGTCCTTGTCGTTATTAATCGCTGCCGGCAGCACAATGCCATGGTAAGCATCGGTCATGTCGCGCCCGCTCACCAACGTGACGGGGTTGTCGCGGAGACGTTGACCTGCAGGCAGCGCTTCGGTGGAATCTTTCGGGCAGGAGAGACCGGGGATGTTTTGATTTAACACGCCTTCGACCTTGAAATTTGGATCGTAATGTTCGCTCTCGGGATTCAAGCGCTCAATGATCGTCTGAACGAGGGTCGCCTTATCGGAATTCGGGTCATCTTGGAAAACGCCGGGGTTAAAGTTCAGGAAATGCGCACCCTTGGCGTTATTGATCAGATTGCGAACGAATTCCATGTCCTCCGCATTGGCGGTCGGGGCAAACAGCGCCGTGATCTTCGTGCCATCCGGCAGAGTGTGGGTCGTGATCGCCTTGGAGTTTCCTTCCAGCAATTCACTGGTGTAGTCATTGCCCGCCACTTTCACCCGGTCGAATTCCTCCGAGTAGTCCTTTGCGGTCTCCGCATTGTGGATAATAATCGCGTTATTGGCCTGGCTGCAGAGCCCCGTCTTGGTCCAATTGGTGCTGCCGGTTAATACAGTCTCAGGGTTGCCCTCGGCATCGCACACAATCATGACCTTGTTGTGGTCGAAGTGACCGGTCTTCACGATACGATCCGTCACGTCCACGCCTGCCGCTTTTAAGTCTTCGCGAACCTGTGCGTTTTCATCGTTTTCGCCCGGCTTATTATTCTTGAACGCACCATTGGCGAGAATGATTTCGCAGTTCGGTCCCAGCGCTTTGATCGCATCGATCAATTCAGGGTCGTTCAGCTCATAGAGCATCAATTTGACCTTTTTGCCCTGCTCTTTGGCCTCGCGCAGCATCTCCAGCATGCGCGGACGTAGATCGCCTGAGAGCTCATTCCGCAGTTCATTGCCCGGCTCGCCGATAACGTCGGCTAACTTTTCGTCCGGATGATCTTTTAGGTATTGCGCCACCCGTTGATCGGCCACAATTCCGTGGTTGAAGTAGACTTCGACGTCCTTGGAAACCTGGTGCGTTACGTTGACTTTGACCGGCTCGCAGGCCAAGTCCTCGCGCAGTTGAAGGTGATCCTTGTCGGAGCCTACGATGGGGATGACGCGGAAGGTCGCTTCACCTGTTCCGGAGACGTACCATTCGTTCTCTTGAATCGGCGCTTTGAGGCAATTATCCGGGCTTGAATTATCGGCGCTGAGCTTTTCGTTGTCGAAAGTGGCAAAACCGTGGGTGTAGGATTTGTTGCCTTGCGCGTCGGTTTTTTCGATCGCATACCCCCGGCAATCGGGAATGGGTTGGTCCGGTTGCCAGAAGAGTTGGGCGCGGTCGGTTGCGTTATAGGCCTTTAATTCGATGCTCATAGTGTGCTAAGATTTAATTCAAACGGCTTGTTGCTGCGGAGCGTGATCGTACCGAAACGTCCCTTTTTGGTCAATTGCGAAAACGTCATCTTCGCTTCCCTTGCTATACCAGCTCGATTTCAGTTGGCAATCGTTCGCGAGCGACCCAGATTCGTGCAGTTATGAAATCGATTATTGTCCTCGCTCTTTTGATAGCTGGCTCCGCAGGCGGTTTCGCGCAAACGACCTACGCGTTCAATCTGCCGGCTGGTTATTACGCGAAAAAAATCGGCCCTGAATTACTTGCCGATCCCTCGGGTGAGACGCACTCGCGCCAGGAAGTTGCCGGGAAAGTGGTGGTCGTCATCTTTTCGGCCCCGAATATGACACAGGGCGGCCGACAGGAGAAGTGGTCTAAGATCTTGGCGGACGATCCCGGCACCCGGCTCTCGGACAATATCTCGTTTTATCTCCTGGAAGATATGTCTGCAGCAGGCATGTTTAAGGGAATGGCGCGCGATAGCATGCGTAAAGATTTCACGAAAGATTCGCGACCCTTTTTGATTTTAGATGAAACCGGCGAGGTCTTTAAAAACTTGGGCGTTCCTCACAATAAAACGGTGATTCTCGTCTATGATAAAACGAGCAAGCTGCGTGATGTGGAGACCAATCTCGATGATTCTGCATTAACGGTGAACCGGTTAAAATTCGTGACCGCCAAGCTTTTGGCTGAGTAACGGAACGCAAAAGCGCCACGGTTCTTGCGAGTTTTGCACCAGAGTGATAGGTTCCGCAATGCGGAAAATTATCCATTTGGATATGGACTGCTTTTACGCCGCGGTCGAAATGCGGGAGCAACCCGATCTCGTCGGCAAGCCCATCGCGGTCGGTGGTGGATCGCGAAGGGGTGTTGTCTGCACTGCTAACTACGAGGCGCGCAAATACGGCGTGCGCTCCGCGATGCCAGGGTTCATGGCCCGCGAAAAGTGTCCTCACCTCATTTTCCTTCCGGTGCGCTTCGATCTCTACCGGGCGGAGTCGCAGAAAATACGTCGCATTCTCCGCGAGTACACACCGCTTGTGGAGCCGCTCTCTTTGGATGAAGCGTACCTAGATGTGTCGCATTCCTATCGGTTTGCCTGGGATATCGCCAAGGAAATCCGTAAACGCATTTTCGATGAAACGCGTTTGACGGCTTCGGCCGGTGTTGCGCCGAACAAAATGTTGGCAAAGATCGCTAGTGATTGGCGCAAGCCGAATGGACAATTCGCCATTGTCCCTGAGAAAATCGAGTCCTTTATGAAAGAGCTGCCCGTGCGAAAGATTTGGGGCGTGGGGCCGAAGAGTGCCGAGCGATTTGAGACGCGGGGCATTCGTGTCTGCGGGGATTTGCAGAAGCTCACGGTGATTCAGATAACCGAGCAGTTTGGCAAGTGGGGCACCGAGCTGCATTCGCTCTGCCGCGGAATCGATGATCGAGCGGTCCAGCCAAATCGCATCCGCAAGAGCTTCAGTAACGAACGGACGTTTTCAAATAACCTTGAAGGCTTGCCTGAACTCACCGCAGCGCTGCTGGAACAGGTGCACGAGTTGCTGACTGATCTCCAAGCCAAGGCCGACAGCCTCCCCATTCATAAGGCGGTCGTTAAAGTAAAATTTTCTGACTTTACTCAGACGACGCATGAATGTGTGGCACCGGAACCGACGGCAGAGACGTTTCTGGAATTGTTTAAACAAGCGCGGGCGCGCAAGGGCCTTTCGATTCGGCTTTTGGGGGTCGGCGTGCGATTTCGAATAGAATCAAACGACGAAGAAGAGGCTGTGATGGATCAACTCCCTCTTTTCGCGCGGTGAACAGCACGTGGATTTAAGTTGCTATTACGCCTAAACAATCGCTTGGCTTAACTATTTTGAAAGTTTCCTTTCAGAAGCAGGTGTTTTGCGTTGAAATAAAAAAAGGTTAGGTTACCTTAGTAATAATCAAAAGCAGCGGTATGTATTCGCCCTGCAACACCTTACACCTGTGCCTAATTGCACATCAAATAAAACTAATCCCGCAATACCTGCTTAGAAAGTTGACTCATGCGCCAAGGTCCCCGCGACATTAATCTCACCAACGTCGAACTGCTTGCCCCTTCGACTCCCTGGACGTGGAATTCTCAAAATTTACCGCCCCGACCGCCAGGCTACGTCTTGTGGTTTGTCTTTTCCGGAACGCTGGTGGCCGAGACGCATTTGCAGCGTTGGGAGATACCTGCCGCTCACGTGCTCTACCTCCCTAATAATCGCGAGATGGTGCAGCTTCTCAGCGACTCGCCGGATTTGATGGTGGGCACACTTCATTACGAGGAGATCAAGCCGGGGCCGCGTCTCATCAATCGGTGTATCAAAATCGAAAACCAGAACTTTATCGAGAGCTTGATGAAGAAGATGCGCGAGCGTTTCGATCAAGATCACATGTGGGAGGCCAATACCCTTTTAGATGTGGTTCTGGACGAAATTCAGCTTGGCGCAATTCTCCCCGCTGCCGTGCGGACTAGTGTCGATTCCCGGTTCGCCCATCAGGCAACTCAAGCCCGGCTTAAAGGGATCGATTGGTCGAATACGCAACGGCTCCTCGCCCCACCAACGCCGCGCCGGTAATCATGGACGCCGCGAAAGCCACGTTAACCAGCAGTGCTGCGGTCCTGCTAGTGAAGGACGTGGTCGCTGCCGCGAATTACTATCGAGACCAAGTGGGTTTCGTCTATAACGGTTTTTTTGGCGAGCCTCCTACGTTCATCATTCTCGTTCGAGACGGGCTCTACTTGATGTTGAAACAAGCCGATGACCCAAAACACATCGTGCCGCACTGGACCGTTTCCAACAAGTTGTGCAACGTCTACTTTTGGGTGACTGATGCCGATGCGCTTTATGGAGAGTTGGCTGCAAGGGGCGCGAAAATGGATTACGGCCCATGCAATCAGCCCTATGGTGTGCGTGAATTTGGCATTCAAGACCTCAATGGCTACGACATCAGTTTCGGTGAGCGGCAATCGGCGCAATCCTCGCCTTTGTCGCCTGAGTCTGCTTAATTCTGGGGGATGTCCGATTCTCTAAACCCAACCGAGCGATTTTCCAATCGCGTGGAAGATTATCGTCTCTACCGCCCATCATATCCGGCCGAACTCCTTCTTCTCATCCAAAAGCACGCACCCGGAAATTCCATCGCGGATATCGGGGCGGGCACGGGAATCCTCACGCGATTGCTGCTTCAAACGGGCTTCTCCGTTACAGCCGTAGAACCGAACGGGGCGATGCGCGCTGCGGCGGAGTCGGACCTCGCGAGCTTTAAGACGTTCACTTCAGTCCACGCCACAGCGGAAGAGACGGGCTTGGCGTCCGGCTCGCTCGATGCCATTACCGCGGCTCAGGCATTTCACTGGTTTCGATTTGAGGAGACTAAGCTCGAGTTCAACCGAATCCTCCGTCCCGGCGGCATCGTCTTTCTGATTTGGAACGAGCGTCAAATTGAGCGAGTCCCTTCTCGCGCGATTACGAATCGCTCTTGCGGACGCTGGGCGAGAGTTACCGATCCGTCAGCCGTTGCGGTCAACTCAATCCCGCGCGAACCGAGCAATTTTTTGTGCCTGGCACCATGCGCATTGCAGAATTCGAGAATCCACACACGATGAATTGGCAGGCACTTCGCGGACGTTTCTTCTCGTCGTCGTACTCGCCACAGGCGGAAAGTCCAATGCGGGGTTATTATAAAGAGCGGTTACGGGAGATTTACGATCGCAATCAAGAGCACGATCTGGTGACGTTCCCGCAAGTGACGCGGGTCTACTATGGCTCACCTGCCTAGCTGACCCAAGGCGGCCTCGGCATAAGGGTTGAGATCTGGGTTGCGCAACGCTTTCTTCAGAACGGCTACGATCTTCGGGTCGCTCTTGTAGTTCGAAAGGGCGATAAGGCCGTTCCCATCGGGCGACTTCGACTGCGCCAGTTTCATGAGGTATTCATACGCGACAGGATCTTGTTTGCGCGCCAAGGCTCCCGACGCCTCCATGCGCACCATGCTATCCCTATCATTCATCAGCCCGCGCAATTCCGTACCGACGCTCGGCTGCGGGAAATCCGAAAGGTACCGGACAACATTGGCTCGCACTTGGTTCCACTGACCATCCTCGGCTGAGTACGCATCCAGAGCCGGGCTGTGAGCTAGCTCGACGACCGATTTCAATGCTTGGTCGCTCTTCGTTATGGAGAGAATTCGGGCGAGCGATACGAATAGATTTCCACGAGACGGCTTCGGCAGCGCTAGATTCTTACTCTCCGCCTGAATGCACGTTTCTTCTGTCTTTGGAGGAAGAGTGGTTTGCCGCTCTAACGCATCAGCTGCGGCGGTTGCGATTGCGGAATCATCGCTGAGGAGATCGCTTAGCAGGGTGGAGTTGATTCGATCATCCCCGCAACCGTCGGCCAGCTCCTGGAAAAAGCGATCGCGCTGACCCAATCCAGCGATGACCTTCTGTTCATAGGCGAACTTGAGTTGAGGGTCTTGCTTCGTTTCAAAGTGAACCGGTTTACTGTTCTCGAGTGTAAACGTGTAGGCGCCGGGCTGTAATGGGCCCAAAGTATCCATGCATGTAATGGTCTCACCCGGTTTGATTTTGACAAAGTCGTTAAAGTGGACGATCAGTGGCGCGTGAATATCCATTAAGGATACAGGCCACGTCTTTCCAGTCTGATCCGTGAGTTGTCCCTTAAACATTTCTCCGCCGGGGTGGCGGTCTCCTTCCCCGCTTCCATACCCAATTGAATCGTGAGAAGTATTCTGAATCGATATTGAAATGATCACCGGGCACTCCGAGGATTGCATCGGATCGAGCGCGACAGTAAACAGTGAGTTCTTCGTGGTAAACAGACCTGCGCCGTAAGAACCGCCAACGCAAAGCAGAATCAAAAGCACCGGCAGGAAGTAAAGGACGCGCTTGAGCATGTGGTACTCTAGGCGATTTACTCGATAACTTCAATTTCAGGTTGCGGCTCGGCGGTTCGGTCAGTCGGGTTCAAAACGAAGTCTCTGTAACGATCCCCGGTGTAGCTGGGATGGCTAAACGGCCAGGTCAAGGGGCACAACTCCTTCAGCGGAATGGAGTAGTGGAAGATCGGTAAGATTCCGCCTTGTAGATTTACCCAGCCGTAGTCGCGGATAATTACTTCGTTTTTGTTGATATTCCACGCCAGATCGTGACAGACCCACGAGCTCTTGGGATTAAGGGGCAAGGTCACCTTCCAAATCTTGACGGAGCTTCCGCTATCCGGCGGCGTGCCCGAGCATAGACCTTGAACGAGACCACGTGCCAAAAAGAGCTCGCGTATCGATTTGGTGGCATCGGTCCAATATTCGAACGTTGGTATAAAAAGCGGGGCGTCTCCTGGACGAAAGACGGATCCGACCGAGCCGAGTTCTTTCTCTTTCATCGAAGCGACACTGGGGTTGACAGAGAATTGGCTAAAGAATTCGCCATTGAGATACGAGTAGAGTTCCCAGACCCGGCCGGTTTTATCGACGAACTCCCACGTTACCTCAACCACGTTGCAGCTGACGCCAGTTACGACTTTGGGATCGGGTGTGGGCTCGCCGAGAAACGCGAACCGCACGCGATAGGAGCCGGGTTTCAGGACAATCTTGGTGTTCGTATCCGGAACGTCGATTGTTCGGGGTGCGGTCGCGGCCACATAAGCACTGACGGGCTGATCTCCCTGCTCAAACGTGAGCTCCTTTTTAAGCTTCATGCGCTCAGTAGCCACTTGCATCTCCAGGGTCTTTTGTCGAAAGACCTTTTCTTGTTCCACCGCGCGGAGTTTGGCTCGCTCTTCACGATCGGGGGAGTTGAGCGCTTGCAAAGCCTTAAAAGCCTGCTCTGCTTCTCGGCGAGCGGATTCTGTGGCAGCTTGTTCCTGAGCTCTTTTTTGTTGTTGATCCCGGAGCTCGAGAGAGCGTCGAAGCGTTTCCGCGCGACGACCTTGACTACTCATGATGGCATAAAGGAGCCAGCCCATAAGGCCGAAAAAAACCAAAAAGAATACGCCCAGGTAAAGGGCGATATTGCTATCTTGTTCCATAAATCCTAAACACTCCCCGTGAAGCTGGAGCAGGATCGGTTAGAAATCAAGCAACTGAATAGGTTATCTGCTCAACGATTTTAAAGTGACAGTGGGCCATGAGTTCTCCATGCTGATGAATTCTTCCCGACGCCCCACCACTCAAGCATACAAGGCAAAGGTGATTTTAGTGTTAACCCTCTAAAAAAAACTTTGTTGCGGTAATGCATTGTGTGACATGTAGTATAGGTTAAGGAGTTGGGAGCTGAGAACGGGACCATGGCATTAAAGCAACATATCGTAGCGAAAGACGCCGCCATATTGGAGGCTATTCAGACTGCTTCCCTTCAATGGAACTATTTCTCGTCGCGTTTTTACGATTCCCCAAGTCAATTGCTTCGGGTACGCCCACTCGGCTTGGCGTGGCTTCTTCTGCAGTATGATTGGGAGAGTTTCGATACAGGTCGCCTATTGGAGCAACTCTCCCAACATGAAGAGTGGAAAGAGGTTCCCTGTCTCTTGTTTTGTCAGCAAGGGTCGGTTGCATCTGCTGAGCAAGCGGGCAAGCTTTTTCCAAAGACGAAGGCGATCGTTCCGCTCCCCGTTCGCAACGCCGACTTGATCGAAGTTTTCAAAGGAATCATCGAGGGCAGGGAGGTTAAGTTGGCTGCAAGCGCCCCGCCAGTTCCTAAAGTTGTGCCAGCCCAAGCTCCTTTACCTGCCTCTGGCCCGGGGCCTCAACCCACCCCCGCGAAAAAGCAGTCCGAGCCGCTGACCAGCAGCGGATCCATCCCCCGCATTGCCCCATCGGGCGCATTTGCACCTCCGAAGATGCCCGCACCTCCATCATCTTCCGGGGTTGCCCCTGCGTTACCTGGCCTGAAAGCGGCTTCCCGCGCGGCGAATCCGTTCCTTGCCTTTAAACAGACCGCCAGCCTGCCCGTTCTTTCTTCAGCGGCTACACCGAGCTTCCCGAAACACCCAGTTCCGAGAATCGTCCCGCAACCGAAAATCGTGCAACCCGAGGTGCACCCTGCCCCGACGACCCAACCTCAAGAGCAGCCATCGTACTCAGATTTTGCCCTGGCCGCGCTTCCTGTATTCGCCGTCGCTGCGGAACCCGTGGCCGTGCATCCACCCGAGCCCGTTGTCGAGCCACCTCCTGTAACTACTCCGCCACCGCGTCCGCAATTGCCGCCCGCTGCGGAATCGTCTCGACCCCGCTCCTCCATACCGCGGGCCGCACAACCTTCCCAGTCCCCGCCACTACAGCCACCGCCTCCAGCACCGGCCCTTGAAGACCCCGCAGTCCGCTACTCCGATGTGCCCTTGACCCAGTTGCGGAACACACAATCGCTGCCTAAATATGTCCCCTCGCCGAATGCCGTGGCGTTTAAAGCACCCGTGGCTCCTCAAGGCCGCGTGCAGGGCATGCCGCCCATTCCGAAATCGGCTGACCTACCCGACACGGAAAAGTGGCCGCCGGAACTGCTCCAAGCCGTCGAGACGAAGCTCGCCGAATTAATTGGACCGCTGGCACGTATTCTGGTGAAAAAAGCGGGCAGAACCTACTCAGATTGGCCCAGCTTTTATCAAAATCTTCTGAGCCACATTAATAATCCTGAAGAGCAGCAAGACTTCATGGATTTTTGTGCCCGTCTCCCCGTCCCCGGACAATCCGAAGGTGGAGATGAAGAGGCACTCCTGAAACAATGCGAAGCGTTCGATATCCCTGTGACGAGCGACCTAGTCCGCCTTTTAGAAGAGGCCCTCTACCAGCACGTCGGAGCACTCGGCAAGGTGCTTTTGCGGCAACAGGTCATCGAAAATCGTCGGTCGACCGGGCTAATTCGCGGGCTGCTCCCCCATATCGCCAGTGCAAACGAACGCTTGTTGTTTCTCCAGCGCGCTATCGCCGCCCTTCGACGCTAACTGCTCAGTCGAGGATTGCTCAAACGTCGGCATAGGTTAAAGTGAAGGTCTATGGACCTTTTGTTTCGTGCAGTTTTGAATGAAGATGATGATGAGCTGGAAGAAAAAAGTGAGAAAAAGGGAAAGCCCAAGGCCAGTCAGCTCTGGCAAGAAAAGTGGATTGATGCGCGGACCGTTTTGATTTTCGGCGGAATCAACCAAGCCGTCGCGAAGACAGTCTGCGAACAACTCCTTGTTCTTTCCTCCATCAGTGACGCCGACATCAAGGTGGTCATTAATTCCCAAGGCGGCCACGTCGAAGCCGGAGATACCATTCACGACATGCTTCGCTTCGTGAAACCGAAGGTGAAGATCCTCGGCACGGGGTGGGTCGCCAGTGCCGGTGCACTTATCTTCGCAGCTCTCCCGATCGAAAATCGTTATTGCCTACCCAACACCCGTTTCATGCTCCACCAACCCAGCGGCGGCGTTGGCGGTCAAGCCACCGACATCAGTATCGAAGCGCAGGAGATTCTGAAAATGCGCGAGCGGCTCAATGCGATTTTCTCAAAGCAGACCGGCCAACCGATGGAAAAGATCGAGAAAGATACCGACCGCAATTACTGGATGAGCGCAGAAGAAGGGAAAGCCTACGGTTTGGTCGGACACGTCATTTCGAGTCAGGCTGAGTTTTAGAGCAACATACTCACTATCAACAAGCTTCCATGTCGACCTTGTGGAGACATCAGTGAAAATTAGAACGGGGCTTACCTGACTCCTCGACAAGCTCTTTATGAACCAGTTGAGCGCGATTCTACGGAGCGCCACAGGCGCGATCCGTAACAAAGCCTGCCAGGTACGCCCACCTCCAGCGTTAGAGTTCCAAAAGAACGATAATCGGCGGACCGCGCCCTGTTCGCTGAGTTACTGATTTCTCGACAAGATCGAAATGGCGGAACTCATTGATAGTAAGCGGCTTACATCGCCTGCGATTCGTCCTCACTAATCACGCACCTTTGCGGGTCCGATCGAGACAAGAGTTGTCGTTCGCCGCAGCTTCTGCTAGAGCTCCGTTAATGGCAATTGCTGTCATTTAATCCGTCCTCTAATCAATGAAACCCTTCCGCTTTCTCTTTGCTGTCGCTTTTGCGCTCACTCTCACCCCACTCCTCGCCCAAACCCGCGAAAGGCTCGACTTTGATGCCGATTGGAAATTCTTCCGAAACGATCCCTCCGATCTTAAGGGCGAGCTCGATTACAACACCGTAAAACCATTCCTCTTCTCCCAAAAAACGGACATTGAAATTGATCGCGGCCCCATTCGCGTGACGGGTGAACCGGGTGGCGATGTTCCCGCGACCACACCTTCGTTCGATGATTCCAGCTGGCGCGCGGTGACTTTGCCCCATGATTGGGCAATCGAAGGACCGTTTGACATCAATCTACCCGGCGAGACGGGAAAGCTCCCGTACGAAGGCGTTGGCTGGTATCGCAAACACTTTACGCTGCCCTCGTCCGATGAGGGCCGTCGGATCTCGATCGAATTCGATGGTGCCATGTCCTACTCGCTCATCTGGGTGAATGGACATTTCGTGGGCGGCTGGCCCTACGGCTACTCGTCATTCGCATTCGACATCACGCCTTACGTTAAGATCGGTGGCGAAAACGTGATCTCCGTGCGGCTGAATAATCCTCGCGATTCCTCTCGCTGGTACCCCGGCGCGGGCATTTACCGCGATGTGTGGTTAACGAAGACGAGCCCCGTTCACGTGAAGCATTGGGGCACTTACGTGACGACACCCGATGTCTCCGACGATGCGGCCACGGTGGACCTCAAAACAACGATTCAAAATGATTCCGACAAGCCCGAGCAGGTCACCCTTGCCGCTACGATTTGCGAGTGGGCCAATGGCAAACCAGGTGCTCCCGTGCTCTCGTTTCCCTCCGTGACCGTACAGGCACCAAACGCCGGCGCGCTACAGGAAATCGATACGAAAACGAAAATGGAACACCCTAAACTGTGGGATACGACTCATCCGAATCTACGAGAAAAATAATTTTTAAATTTATGTCGTCTTAATTTTATGTCGTCTTAAATTTAAGACGTCTTAAATTTAAGACGACTTAAATTTAAGACGTCTTAAAATTAAGACGACATAAAATTAAGACGACATAAATTTAAAAATTATTTTTCTCGTGGCACTAACGGGCCACCGTATGTATCCCAGATATAAGCTAATAGAACAGGTAAATTAGAGGCAACGGCTTATAAAAAAGGCCATTTTTGAAAATATAAATCGATCGTCTGAGTTTTTGATCAGTTGTAATCAGGATCGAATAGCCTATGTCACAAACTCACTTAATCAGCTTTAACATTTGTCGATAACAATATTGATATGACACTCATGCCGTCAAACTTAGAAGTGTTATCAACTTAATTAACGGTAAAAGAAAATTGTGGCCTCGGCCTCGAGGCCAGACCCACGAGGCCGAGGCCAGGACCCTCGAGGCCGAGGCCAGGACCCTCGAGGCCGAGGCCACAAAATTTTGGCCTCGAGAGGCCTCGAGGCCGAGGCCAGGCCTCGAGAAGCGTTGAAATCACAAGATTATTAAGCGGTGCAATTTTGATTGGTCGTCGAGTATTATCCCTTATTTTCTTTGTCAATAAAATGTATTTTTGTATTAAATATTAAGAAAAGGTTTTAGTTCTTTTATCCCTCCGCATTTTCCGTTAAGTCGCTAGCGGCTATGTGCGTTGATTGATTTAGCTGTTTAAAGTTCGACATCAAAGATGAGTGCGAAACTCCGTGGGGTAAGGGTTATGTTCACCTGATTTTTTGTGATTGTATTACTGTTTGCATTGTTTGGTTTCTGTTTGACTTAAGTTTTTTGATCTAGTTTCCGTTTCATTTTACATTAGAACAGATACAGGTAAATAAGTGCTGCCACTGGCGTTTTTTATCACAGATCTGTGCCTTTTGGAAATAGTTTGTGCGATAAACCTTCACATGGCGCCGACGCGTGATCAGCTGTATCGCAGAAGGACCTAAATGCCGAGACTTAGGCACCGACGAACACATAAATTAGAATAGCGGTGTTCTTGGAAGCTCGCCGTCCTTCACTTGGCGCTTTTTGTAATTTTCGTAAAATCTGTTTTGAA
>CAVURW010000195.1:0-3804 GCA_963743595.1 uncultured Verrucomicrobiae bacterium | reverse complement strand
TCCACCGATAGGAGTAGTAACCCGTCAATCGACCGACGTTTTGGCCATCGAGGACAAGAATGTTACTAAATCCATTCGCTTTATTCGAGAGCATGCCTGCGACGGAATAAATGTGAAGGACGTGCTTAAGGCGGTGCCTCAATCCCGGCGAATGTTAGAGAGTCGCTTTCAGAAGCTTGTTGGACGTACTCCTCATGAAGAGATTCTTCATGTTCAATTGACAAAGATTAAAGAGCTTCTTATCGAAACAGATCTGACGATGGAAGTCATCGCCGAGAAATGTGGATTTGCCTACGTAGAATATATGAGTGTCGCTTTTAAGCGAATCATCGGTGTGCCGCCAAGTGAGTATCGACGCTTTCATCAGTTGAAGCGGTCCTAAGAGGCCGTCGACCGTTTTAAGTCGCAGTGTAAAAAAGCTCCATTGCTTCGATAAAGAACTCATGGGAAGTGAGCGACTGGATTGCGATTATCGTCATCGTCGGGGGGCTGAATTTTCCGTCCCCTAAGCTCATACCCTGAAAGGATATTCCAATGACTCAAGTGCCCAAGTTCTCTGCGTTAGTCCGAAAAAATAGGGAAAAGAAGAAATTGATGGAGAGGCTGGGACTTTTCTCAGCTGTTTTCATCCTGAACCTTGTGGTCTTGCTTGTGGTGGCGGGTCGAGTGATCTACTCCTTTCAAACGACTCGAATCAGCGAACCGGTCGCTTTCGTGGTGCAGGTAAAGCCGACACCGCCGCCAGTGAGGCCTCCTTCAAAGGGTGGAGCGGCTTCGAAAAGCCTTATCGATCCTTCCGTAGTGGTTCAACCGCCCATGGCGCCTGCCCCCGCCATTATCATTTCCGCAGCTCCGAACACGCTGAGCTTGAAAATGAACTCCCCGCTCACCATGCCGATAATTCCGATGAGTCCCCAAGGGTTTTCAGCGCCTTCTGGCAGCGGATTGGCCAGCGGGACTACGGGAGGCGGCATGGCTCATTCGAATCCATTTGGGCACGATCCCTCAGAGGGCGTGCCGGGTTTGATGGGAGAATTGTATGATCTCAAACAAACCGCCGACGGTAACCCGACGCCGATTGCCGTTAAGGACCCGGAGAGTTTGACCACCCTGATTCCGGACTGGAGAACGCTCCCGGCGACATTAGCAGGTTTGGAAGTTCTGCGCCGCTACGTAAGGACCTGGGATCAATCGATTTTGGATCAATATTACAAAGCACCCGTCACGCTGGAAGCCTCCCAAATCTTCATTCCGACACGCCGCTCCGAGGAGGCGACGCGAGCCTTTGGGGTCGCCGATAAGGTGGTCGCTCGTCGCTGGGTAATTCATTATCACGGGAACATCGTTCCGCCCAAAAGCGGTCGATTCCGGTTTCTCGGGTTTGGTGACGACTTTCTGGTGGTTCGCCTGGGGAACAAAAATGTATTGGACGGTAGTTTTGCCGGAGAGCAACTCGATCCATTGGCCAACGGCAAACAGGAGGTCGTTCCAGGGCCAGTCGGTTATCGTGTTCCGTACAACCTCCGATGCGGTCAATGGTTTGATGTAGAAGCAAATCAGCCCGTTGCCATGGATGGGTTGATCGGAGAGGGACCTGGGGGCAGTTCTGGCTTTTTTCTCCTGATTCAAGAACAAGGTGACCCTTCGACTCCGGGCGACTATCCTGTCTTTCAGGTAGCCCCGACGGACTTGCCGGAAAAGACAGGATTAGGCGACGTTTTCACAGGCAAGAAGCTGCTCTTTGGTGCCGTACAGTAAATCGGCTGACCGTAAATAATTGCTCGCGCGCCTGAATTCTCAGGTTCGACTGGCCCTCACGAGCCCGCGTCGTGTGATTTCTCTTACCTCTGGGATGGCCAGTTCTTCCACGCCGTGGCCTATCGATGAATAAAAGATGCGGCCTTTGCCGTATTTTCGCTTCCAAATCACCGGCATTACGGTTCCATTGACCCACGGTGCCGTGCTTGTTTCGAATACCGTGCTGGCGAGCACTTCATTCGCTGGATCGACATGCATGTAATATTGCTCGGAATGAATCGAGAAGTGGGTGATCCCGGCAACGATGGGATCGTCCGATTTGACGACTGTTACCACATAATCTTTAAAGTTATCGGGATGAGAAACAAACTGGCCGCCGACCGCGAATTGGAATCCAGAAGAGCCTCGAAACGCGTCGCCCATTCCACCGTGAATTCCGCCCAAGCCTGTCCCCTGCTCGATCGCGTGCAGCAGATTCTTTTCTTGGTCAGACGTCAGTTGCCCCATCGTCCAATGCGGAACGAGGAGATCAAACCCGACCAGTTTTTCCCTATCCGAAAGAACATCCAACGAATCCGATAATTCCACGCTGAACTCCGATTGAACGAGCAGGTCTGCGAGAATTGCTGCCGTCTCCTTCGGTTTGTGTCCAGCCCAGCCGCCGTAAATGATTAGCGCTGTTTTCATGAGATAAACGCTTTCAGGTCAAAGGCTTCAGGCAGGGCGCATCGGGTGGTCATCCTCACTTTACGCTCCTGACTGGCCGAGGCGTGAAACGCTTCCATTACCTCCACGATGTGGATGCCGAGATCGCCACTCATTCGGTGGGGTCGGTTTTCCCGGATTGCTCGGGCCATCTCGGCGAGCCCGACGCCGCGCATGAGATTCGTCTCGTGCATGAGAGGAATGCTCTCCCACGCTTGCGACTTCTGCGTCCACAGCAGCACATCGCCTGTGAAGCCGTTCGGGTCGGGACATTGAAGCGAACCCTCTTCGCCGTAGATCTCGAGACGTGGCTGGGTGTGTTTCCAGACGTCAAAGCTCATGGTCACGGTGGCTGTGGAACCTTGGGCGAATTCCAGGAGGCCGACAAGATGGGTCGGTACTTCCACGCTCATGGTCGTGCCTTTGAGCGGCTCAGATTTGATCGTGCGTTCGGGAAACGTCGTCTGCGCCAGGGCCGTAACACTGGTGATCGGCCCGAGCATCGTTACGAGCGCGGTGAGGTAATAAGGCCCCATATCGAACAGCGGCCCGCCGCCCGTTTGATAGTAAAACTGCGGGCTGGGATGCCAGTGCTCGTGGCCGTTGCACAGCATATTGGCGACGGCAGCAATCGGCCTACCGATGGCACCTCGATCAATCAGCTGCCGACAGGTCTGGATGCCCGACCCGAGAACCGTGTCTGGCGCGCAACCGACCCAAAGCTTACGTGCTCGAGCCTCTTCAAGAACTCGCTCACCATCCGCTACTTTTAATGAAAAGGGCTTTTCGCAGTACGCATTCTTGCCTGCACGAAGCGCCGCCAAATTCACCTCCGCGTGCGCGGACGGGATCGTCAGGTTCAAGACCACATCGATGCTCGGGTCGGCCAGTAATTCATCAACCGAGCAAGCCTTTGGCACTCCGAATTTGCTCGCCTGAGCTTTGGCGCGATCCACGTCCAAATCTGAACAGGCAACGATCTGGATGAGATCCGGGAAGAGCCGCGTTCCTTCCAAGTAGGCTTTTGAGATATTTCCGCAACCGACGATTCCAATGTTAAGGGGGCGCTGTGAGCTGGTCATATTTTCAGGGAATGAAACGTAACGAATTTAACAATTGGCTGAGGATCGACAAGGCTATGCGGATGATGACCACAACCTTTCTTCAAAATAACCTCGATTGGGCCGCCAAGTGCCCGATAGCTATGCTGAAGAAGCATCGAGTTCTCCGGAAAGGGCACAACAAGATCTGAATCACCACAGACGCAGAGAATAGGAACCGGGTGGCTCGCCATATTCTGTAATCGCGCAAGAGGGGAAAGTTGGTCGGGCACTTTGGATA
>CAVURW010000194.1:0-9584 GCA_963743595.1 uncultured Verrucomicrobiae bacterium | reverse complement strand
GGTACGTATACCTATTTGACCCCAGACATCGCTTATCATAACAATAAGTACATTGCCGGGGCTATGATCAATTGATTGATGTTTGGGGCGCAGACCATCATGGATATATCTCGCGTATGAAGGCGGCGATGAAAGCCCTGGGCAACGACTCTTCCAAGCTTGTTGTATTGACTGCGCAGATGGTTAACCTGTTCCAGAATGGTGAGAAGGTCAAGATGTCTAAGCGAACAGGCAAAGCTGTAACAATGGAAGATTTAATGGATGAAGTGGGCGTTGATGCAATTCGTTATTTCCTGATTATGCGAAGTATGGATTCACACCTGATTTTGATATGGATCTTGCGATTTCGGCATCAAATGAAAATCCTGTATTTTATGTACAGTACGCACACGCTCAAATCCCTTGGCGCGGCGGCGCCATGCGCATCCTTATTAGCGATCTCCTCTCCCCGCACGCTCCCGACCGCGAACTTGCTCCGATCCTCGCCGAGCGTGCGCAGGTGATCGTTCTGGCCCCATTTCTCTCTGCGGAAGAGTCGAATCCCACATGGTCCGGTAACCTGGAGATGATCGATTGCGAGACCTCGGTGCTTCGTCGACAGCGGGTCGAGCCGTGGCTGCTGGAGCGCTACAGGACCTCGTATCGACGTCACTTCGAGCTGTGGCAAGAAGAAGCGCGCCGACGCAACGTTCGACTCGCGCGTGTCCCTGCTGAAGGCGCGTTGACGAATGTCGTCCGCAGCCATGTGCTGCCGAGTGGCGCTCTGGAGGTGCGCGGGTGAATCTGCTTACTAATTTGGTTTTCGGTAATCCACTGGGTTGGTGGGCGCTGCTTGGCCTCATCTGGATTCTTGTGGTGCACGCGTTGCAGTTCGTTTCGAAACGCGAGCGGATCAGCACGCTGTTCCTTTTGCAACGGCTCGATTTGGAGAGTAAGCAAGGCGCGCGCGTCATCTGGGTTCAACAATCGCTGCCCTTCTGGCTGCAAATCCTGGCGATCCTCTTTCTCACGTGGCTGCTGCTCGATCCCCGCTGGCAGCATCGGGACGAAGTTCAACAAGTTGTTGTCGTGTTCGATAGCACGCTTTCGGTGGGCGCGTTCCGGGATGATTTCGCCACAGAAGTCAAAGCACCGTTACTGCAGATTGCCGCTCTAGCGCCCCACACCTACTGGACGGTTCTCTGCACCGATCCGAATCTCCCCACGATCTATCGCGGCACCGATTTTTCCACATGGTGGTCGAAGCTCGCAGACTGGCATCCGACGCTCTCGATTCACGATCCCACACATGTGCTCGAGTTCGCGCGAACGGCGGCAGCTCAGAACGCCCTGGTCGTTTTTGTTACGGACCGGATTCGGCCCGTTCCTACGGGCGTGGATCTCCTCGCAATCGGGAAGAAAATCGAGAATTGCGCCATTCTGGGGATGCACCTGGACGAAGGAACGTCCACGAACGCCCCGGTGACGTGGCAATTGCTGGTGAAAAACTTCGGTCAACAACCCGCAAACCCCTCTTGGTGGATGGAGAGCGGCGGCGCAAAAACAGCTCCCTCGCCGCTCGCTCTGGCACCAGATCAATCGACTATTCTCAAAGGCGAATTTCCGAAAGATCAGGACAAACTGGAGATTTGTCTCAGCACGGATCCGTTCGATTTAGATGATCGGTTGCCCGTGGTTCGCCCCAGCCCGAAGCATCTCTCCGTGGCGCTGCAAGGAGACGACCAGACCACCGATCTCTTTGTCAAACTCACGCAATCCCTGCCGCAACTCGGCATCTCCACCGATTCGACGCCGCCCGATTTGACTCTGAGCACCACCAACCCTCGCCGACCGATACCGAACACATCGTCCGGCACAATCGTTCTCCTGAATGATCCCCTCGCGCCAAAAGGACTTTACGGCGCACCGTACGTCGCTGCAAACGATCCACTGATTCAAGATCTGAATTGGCAGGGACTCATCTTCCAGGCTTCGCTCGAAATTCCCCCGTTGCCGACGGATCAAGTGCTTCTGTGGAAAGATCAAAAGCGGCTCATTTTTGTCCGCACAGAGCCAAGCGGACAGCGCGAACTGATCTTTAATTTCCACTTCCCAGATTCGAATGCGTCGCGCTTGCCAGCTTTTGTCCTGCTACTTCGGCGGTTTGTCGAGACGATCCGCGATGCGAAGGTGGCCCCGGAATCGCGGAACTTTGAAGTCGCGCAAGTCTTCCATCTCGCGATACCGCACCCCGATCAGCCGACCAACATGACCTTTCCAAACGGGCACACGGAAACGCTCTCGCCACGCACGGAATTTCAAGCACCGCAATTGCCCGGTTTCTTTTCGATCTCGCAAGACGGGGTAAAATTGATCGATGGTGCGGCGAGATTAGACGACGCCCGACTTTCAGACTTCTCAAAAGCCGCCTCCGTCAACACGCTCATCAACCGGAAGACTCAACTCCTGGAGATGCATGCCGACCGCGAGCCGTACACGCCACTTTGGCTATTGCTCGTGCTCGCCATGATCCTGCTGAATTGGTACTGGCTCGATCCGAAAGCCCCGCGCACAGAGAGTGCCGCTTAGCGGAGCAGGAGTTGAAACGACTCCGCGAGCGCGGTGATTAGGCAGAACTCTGCGTGCAAATCGTTTACCCTCAACATCTTTCCATGTCGACCTTGTGGAGACATCAGTAAAAAGCAGAACGGGAGCCGGCGGATCATCGTTCCGTTGGAAATCTAACTCCTGCGGTGGTGTACCTAGCACTTCGGACGGCAGCCCTCTTATGCTGCTTTGTGATGGATCGCGCCTGTGGCACTCAATTGAGCTCAACCGGTTCATGAGGAGCTTGTTGATAGTGAGGACTTTGCGGTGCCGTGACTAATCGTCAACGATCACGACGCTTTACGGGGTCAGTGCCTCGACCTGTACCGATGGAGCACGCTTCATTTGAGCGCCAAAGGCGCGATCCATAACAAAGCCTGGAATGAGGGCGGCTGAAAAGCCGTCCGAAGTGCCAGGTAAACCTGCAGGCGTTAGAGTTCCAACGGGACGGTAATTCGTGGCCTCCCGTTGCGATTTTTACTGATGTCTCCACAAGGTCGACATGGAAACATGTTGAGAGTGAACAATTTTCACTAAGGGCGGTTCATCTCACCAATCAAACCGTTTGCTAGCAAACGTATTGAGAGCCTACGAAACTTGCTGGCCGGTCACGTAGGGTGCGCCGAGGAGGCTGGAAATATTCGTCAACTCGAATCCCTTTTCGAGCAACCCGTCGAAGATTCGTCCGGCGCAGTTGGCCGTTTGCTTGTGCAGATCGTGGCAGAGAATGATCGAGCCGGGCCGTGCTTCGGTGAGAATCGTTCCCACGATCTTGTCTTCACCCGGCTGCGACCAATCGCGGGGATCGACTGACCAGAGAACTACGCCGAGATGCTTTTGCAGCGGCACGAACGCCTGGTTCTTACGAAACGCACCGTAGGGCGGGCGGAGCCAAACGGGAACATGGTCCGTCTCCTTGTGGATGACCTCTTGGGCCATTTGCAATTCCCAATCCACGCGCGCATCGGGCAGCGTGTTCAGCTTGGGGTGCGTGAAGGTGTGATTGCAGATTTCATGGCCTTCATCACGCACTCGACGGGCCAAGTCCGGTGCTGCTGCGCAACGTTGACCGATCATGAAGAACGTGGAGCGCAGATTGCGCTTCTTCAATTCGTCCAAAACGATGTTTGTGACGCCAGGGGTCGGGCCGTCATCGAAGGTGATTGCGATGCGGTTGCCGAAACCGTTCCCCGCGCCGATAAAGTGAGGCGTAACGACTTCGGGACCGGCTGCCACCGGTGCGGCGGTCGTCGCTGCGGGCGTTGTCGTGGCTGTTGTAGCCGAAGCATCTACTTGCAGGGCCGCTGCCGCCGCAGAAACGACTTTCGAGGAAGCGGCGAGACCGGCCAGCGAGACGCCGAGCGATTTAATGAAATTGGCGCGAGTGATCATTAGGGTGAGATTAGTATGGGCTGGCGGTTGAGCCAAGGCTTTTTGTTGCTGACCACATGTGGCCCTACATCTTTTCCAGCGTCTCGATTCCGAGCAGGTTCAGCCCCACTTTGAGCGTCTCGCCGGTCAGGCAGCAGAGCACGAGGCGGGAATTCTTTGTCGCCTCGTCCACGCCCTCTTTGAGCACAGGACAATCTTCAAAGAATTTGTGGAACAAATTGGCGAGATCGAACAGGTACTGGCAGATGAAATGGGGACGCGTTTCTTCCGCAGCCATCGTGATTGAGTCCTCGAAATCGAGTAGTTTTTTCGCCAGGCTCATCTCGGTGGCGTGAGCGAGCAAGACAGGCGCATTCGGGGCTTCCGTGAGGCCCGATTTCCGGAGAATCCCGCGCGTTCGCACGTACGCATTTTGGATGTAAGGAGCCGTGTTTCCATCGAACGCCAGAAGCTTGTCCCAATCGAACACGTAATTGTTGTCCCGGTTTTGCGCGAGATCGGCGTATTTGAGCGCACCGATCCCCACGATCCGGGCGAGTTCCTGCCGCTCGACTTCGGAGAGATCGGGCCGTTTTTCATTCAGAATCGATCCCGCCCGCTCGACCGCTTCATCCAGCAGCACCTTGAGTTTAATGTTCTCGCCCGATTTCGTTTTCATCGGCTTTTTGTCAGGCCCTTGCATGGTTCCGAAGCCGACATGCTCCATCACAGGCGAACCACCCCACCGCTTAGCCGCATTAAAAAGCTGGCGAAAATGGAGTCTCTGCCGCTCGTCCACCACATAGAGAATTCGGTCCGCTTTCCACGTATTGACCCGATACTTAAACGTGGCCAGGTCCGTCGTGGCGTAATTAAAACCCTCGTCCGATTTCTGGATGAGCAACGGCTGATCCTTAAACTCGCCGGTCTCTTTATCTCGCACCTTAAACGGATCGTCGTCCGGTTTGAGCGTCTCGTCCGAGAAGATCGCCATGGCGCCGCGACTCTCCCGCGCAATCCCCTGGGCCGTCAGCTCTTCAATGACCGACGGAAGCATGTCGTTGTAGAAGCTCTCACCGTACCAATTATCGAATGTGACACCCATTCGCGCGTACATTTGTTTCAGCGCTTCTATGGAGATCTGAACGAATTGCTTCCAGAGCTGGAGATTCTCTGGATCGCCTTGCTGAAGTTTCACCAGTTCCGCCTTGCACGCCTCGCGGATCGCCGGGTCTTCCTTGCCCAGCGCCGTGTACCTCTTGTAGATGTCCTCCAAGTGCGTGAATGGATCGTCAGCGAGCTTCGCGGCGTCACCCTCCTTCTTGTAACCATAGAGGACGATGCCGAAGCCCGTGCCCCAATCGCCCAGGTGATTATCGGTAATCACGTTGTAGCCCAGAAACCGCAGAATGCGCTGGAGCGCATCGCCCAGCACAGTGCTCCGCAGGTGACCCACGTGAAGTTCCTTGGCGATGTTCGGCGACGAAAAATCGACGACCACCGTGGTGGGGTTCTCGACCCGGTTAATGCCAAGCCGCGCATCATGGGCGCGTGCTTCCACCTGCTTACTGATGTACTCCGGACTCATCCGAAAATTGATAAAACCTGCTCCCGCGATCTCCGGTTGCAGTGCGATGTCTGAGACCTGAAGCTTCTCGACGAGTTGTTTCGCCAGATCACGCGGGTTCGCTTTCTGTTCCTTCGCCAGGACTAAAGCCAGGTTCGCCTGAAAATCGCCATGGCGCGCGTCCAGGCAGGGACGGATGAACGGGCCAGACGGTAGATTGGACCAAAGGGCCGTCGCAGCAGTGGCGACGCGGGATTCGAAGTCTTGGCGAGGGGTTTTCATGCAAAGGGAAAGCCTACCGCGAGATTCGCGAAGAATAAAGCGTCAATCGGGCTACTTCTTTGTCAGGAGATCCCCGTTTCCGGAGGCTTGGACTGAAACGGTAGCGACATGTTTTAAGTCGCCATCGGAAGCCGTTTTATAGAGCTCGATTTCCCATAATAACGTGGCAAATCCGCTCTTGCGCAGGAGCGATACGTACGTGCTCGTGATCTTCTCATTCGGGTAAGCGGCGCACGCGGTATCGATCGCGCGGCTGGAGTCGATGGTGATCTCGTTATCCGGGAGAATCTGGTCGCGGCCCGCACCGATGAGCGGAAGGCCCATAGGTTGGTCATCGCGCGTGCATACACCGTGATCGACGGTTATCATCCGGGTCCGTTGATTGGCGATTTCGTCGTAAAACGTGAACTTCCACACCGTCGGATAGATCGAGTTCTTGTCGCGCACGCCTTCCACTTTGAGCAGTCGACCTAATGGAGCCGCCGAGTCTTGCAGCTTCTCAGATGCGATGATCCGGGCCGCAAACGCGGAGGGACGCGAATCGGCAGAAACGGGGGTCGGGGTGGGTGATAGCGCGGGTGACGGGCTTCCGATGGGTGTGCCGGAAGGGATCGGTTGATCCGAAGGAGCAGCCGTCGGTGCCACTGCGTTTGCCAAAACAACTGCATTCGTGGAGTCATCCGGAGGAACTAACGCGCTGGGGATGGGAACGCTCGTGGGAATTTCCACGGCCAATGGCGAGGGAGCCGGCTGAAGCGTCGGCTGCGGAGATGTTTCGAGAGGCACAGGAACTTCGGTCGGAACCGGATGCGGCGAAGGGTGGGAGGTCGGTCGTGATGTGGGGTGGTGGCTGTGAGTCGGGTGAACACTGGGAACAGGCGTGATCTCGTAAGGCGCGGGGGTCGGAGTCACATCGCCGGAGACATGGTTTTGCCCCAGAAGGAGGATCGAAATGGAAAAGGCCGTTGCAGCCACAGTAAGCACTAAGAGCGTCGTGAAAATTCGACGTTCAGAATCGCCCGTAATCTCCGGGTTAGAGCGGACCACGGAACGGGTGGGCGATGGATTCCGCCGACGGCGCGGTCGCGTGGTGCTCGTCGCTTGAGGCGGTGCTACAGCTACAGGAGCCGGCTGCGGTTGATCCAGTCGAACACCCAAACGCTTCGCCTCCTCTTCCGCGAGCTTCACCTCCTGGTGAGTCTGATCCGGTAATTGCGCGGCCAGCAAGTGCTCCCAGCCTTTATCGCTGCCCCGCTGAACTTTTTCGAGTTCGTCCAGCAGCGCCTTGGCATTGATGTAGCGAAGCTTGCGATCCTTCGCCATCATCTTGTAGCAAATGAGGGAGAGCGGCTCGCTTGCTTGCGGATTGATGTCGCGTGCTTTTGGCGTCGGGCTGGTGAGCAGCTGACTCATGATGTTGTAGGGCGTATCGCCTTGGAACGGAGGTCGCCCGGTGAGACATTCAAAAGCGGTCGCGCCGAGACTGTAGATATCGTCCTGCACCGTCACCGTTTTCGCGTCGCGGGCCTGATCTGGGCTCATGTAGGCCGGGGTGCCCATGAATGCACCACCCATGGTCAAGCTGGTGCGGTTATCGAGAGCATGCTTGGCCAGGCCCAGATCGGCGAGTTTCGGCGTGCCCCGGTGATCGAGCAAAATGTTATCGGGCTTTATATCGCGATGAACAATTCCCGCCTCGTCTGCCACCATGAGCGCTTGCGTAATTCCCAGAAGAACCGTGAGGATTTTCCCTTCTTGCATGGGGCCGCTTCGCAATTGCCAGCCGAGCGTGCCGCCCGACATGAATTCCTGGATGATGTAATAAAGGCTGGTGGGATCGTCTTTATCAGCGTCCATCACATTCACCACGTTCGGGTGACGAATTCGCGCGGCCATTTGCGCCTCGCGGATGAAGCGATCTGCCAGCGACGGATTTTTCTCACACAGCTCCGGCGAGAGGATTTTTAGTGCCACATCCGTTCTTAGGGTCTTGTGCGAGGCCAGGTAGACAGAGCCCATGCCACCGCGTCCGATCTCCCGGACGACGCGGCACCGACCGATCTCTTGACCGGGCTGGATTTTACCTGAGGCGAACGTCATCGTCATAGAAGTCTACCGCTCGAATTGAAAGTGGAAAGCTTCTCGTAAGACGGATGATCGGTCGGTTTCGTTCAGTACAAACGAGTAAACTTTTGTAATGTACAGCTCGCTGAACTATTTAACTCCTTTGCAAATAAGATTTTCGACACACAGTTGACACAAATGCGCAACATCGCTGAACTGATGGAGTTAAGTCGGAAAACTCCATGTCTAACCAGAACCATAAAATTTTGATCGTCGATGACGAAACGGATGTCGTGGACATGCTGGTCATGAGCCTGCGTTCAGCGGGCTTCACCGTGAACGCGGTGGAGGACGGCCCGTCTGCCCTAGTGCGCGCTCGTTCCGAGCCGCCCTCGCTCATCATTCTCGATCTGATGTTGCCACAGATGCCGGGTCTGGAAGTGTGCCGTGCCTTGAAGAGCGATCCCGTTTTGCACGGCGTCCCGATCATCATGCTCACCGCCAAGGCCGAAGAGGTCGACAAGATCGTCGGTCTGGAACTCGGCGCGGACGATTATATCACCAAGCCCTTCAGTCCACGCGAGCTGGTATTGCGAGTCAATCGCTCGTTGCGCCGTGTTAAGGACAAGGTCGTCACGGGAGCCGAGCGGATCATGATCGGTGGATTGCTGTTGGATCACGGGCGCTACGAAGTGAGTGTCGATGGCGAGCGGATCGATCTGACGGCGACTGAATTTAAGTTGTTGGCGCTGTTGATGGATCGCAAGGGCCGGGTGCAGGCGCGCGATCGGCTTCTGAACGATGTGTGGGGGTACGAGAGCGTGATCGATACCCGCACGGTCGATACGCATATCCGCCGATTACGCGAGAAATTGGGTTCAGCGGCTGGCTATCTGGAGACGGTTCGCGGAGTTGGTTACCGCATTAATGATCCATCGATGGCTGGGTAGGAGTCAGGCCATCTCGAATTTTTAGCTTGGTTCATGCTAAGAAAGTGGCAACTCTCAGGGTGATGAGTTGGTACAAGATTTCACTAGGCGTCATTTTCACGGCTCTGTTCGTGGGCGGGCCGAGAATGGTTGTGGGCGAGGACGTCTATCGGAGCCACGACGTGCAGCGGGTGGTCGCGTTACTCACGGACTTCGGCTGGCAAGACTCGGCTGTAGGGAGCTTGAAGGGCGCGATTCTCACGGAAGACCCAGCCGCGCGGATCGTTGATATTAGCCACTCGATCGTGCCCTTTAATCTCGTGCAGGGTGCCTATTTGTTGGATCAAGCGGCGAGCCGTTTTCCCGGCGGCACCATCTTTGTTGGCGTCGTCTATCCACACATCCGGAGCGAGCGCCCGCCGATTCTGGTGAAGACGAAATTGGACAAGTATTTTCTGGCGCCGGACAATGGATTGCTTTCGGTGGTGATCGCTCGTGAGGGCGTGGCCAAAGCGTGGACATTGAAGGATTCATCCGATTCCGATAAGCCGGGAACAGGCTTGCCGACAACCGCAACGGGCCAGGATCTCTTTGCGATGGTGGCGGCGCATCTCGCGCAGGGCGAAAGCGATGCGAAGTGGGGGGATGAAATAGACGCGAGTAAGGTGGTGGGATTGCCCAATCGTCAGCCCAGTTTGGTGGGTGCCACGATTTCACTGCTGGTCGTGGGTGTTGATCGCGATGGGAATATCCTTACAAACCTCAAGAGCACAGGCAATTGGCTA
>CAVURW010000193.1:0-20550 GCA_963743595.1 uncultured Verrucomicrobiae bacterium | reverse complement strand
AACAAGCTAACGAATTTAAGCTGTGTATTGCCGAATCTATTTGAACAGAGCTTTTGGGAAACAAGCTTGGGCGTGACTGATCCCGATTCGACACAAAATCAATTTGAGCTAGCGGCTCAATTCCTGACTGAAATTCCTCGCACACAAAGGGTCTTCTTATTCATCAATGTGAGCGCCATTCATCAGCCGAACCGTTTTTATCTTCCAGGCGCGGAGGCCGATAACGTGCACACTCACGCCGCCGCCTTACGTTATGTTGACTCTCAACTCCCGATTCTTATGAAGGCGCTCACAACACGCGAATCTGTATTTGGAATCGTTTGCTCCGACCACGGCACGCTCTACGGTGAAGAGGGCTACGTGGGCCATCGGCTCGCGCATCCGCTGGTCTGGACCGTGCCGTATGCAGAAGGAAAATTGATATGACTGGGCTGAGCGAACTCCTCCAAAGTGATCCTTTTCAAGGCTACGCCTATTCGTACCCACATAAGCTTGCGTACCGACCGCTCGAGCCCAAGCGTCCGTTGAGTGACGTCTGGCAGCATGAGGATCTCGACGCCCTCTTTCTTTACATCCACATTCCGTTCTGCGAAATGCGGTGTGGGTTCTGCAATTTGTTCACGACAACCGGCAGCAAGGCCCAGGCCATGGACGCCTATGTGGATGCGTTGATCCGCCAGATGCAGGTGACTTCTGAGAGCCTCGGCCCCATGTGCATCGCAAGAGGCGCGATTGGTGGGGGAACACCGTCTGTTTTGAGCGAAATCCAGCTCGATCGACTCTTCGCGGGTGTGGAGCGCCATCTTGGTTCTCTTAAAGGTGCGCCCTTGTCGTTCGAAGTGTCGCCCGGAACCGTTACTGCACCAAAAATCGAGTTGCTTCAACGATGGAGCGTCTCCCGCGTGAGCATGGGCGTCCAAAGCTTTGTTGAGGCCGAAACGCGGGCACTGGGTCGTCCACAAGATATCGATGAGGTGCGGCGAGCACTGCGCGATTTGCAGGGCAAATTTCCTGTTTTGAACCTCGATCTCATTTACGGCGCGGAAGGGCAAACGGCGGCAAGCTGGCAGAGGTCGCTCACGGAGGTGGTGGAATACGGGCCTCAAGAGATTTACCTCTACCCACTCTACGTGCGGCCCTTGACGGGGCTCGATAAACTGGCGCGGCAGCGTAACGCTCAGGCGGCTTTTGATGGGCGCTTGGAGCTTTATCGCCAAGGTCGCGATTTCTTGTTGGAGCACGGCTATGAAGCGATTTCGATGCGTCTTTTTCGGAAACGGTCGGTGGACTCGAACGGAGCGGTTCGGCCAGAAGGCCCCGTCTACTGTTGCCAGGAAGACGGGATGATTGGTCTGGGCGCAGGTGCCAGGAGCTACACCACGGCACTCCACTACAGCACGGAATACGCAGTTGGACGAGGCGCGGTTCAGGAGATCATTCATGAATTTATTGAGCGCGATTCGGAGGCGCTTGCGAGGGTCGATTACGGCTGTGAATTGAGTCGAGCGGAGCAAATGCGCCGGTTTGTGATCAAATCGCTCCTGAGGAAGCCGGGCCTTGACGCAGTCCAATTCGTGAGGAATTTCGGTTTCGAGGCTGACGTGGCACTCAGCCAGCTGAATGAATTGGTCGAACTTCGCTTGGCCGCCTGGTGCGATCGGACTTTGGAACTGACTTCGGCCGGCTACGAACGCAGCGACACGATTGGGCCGTGGCTTTTTTCCGAGGAAATGAAACAGCGTATGGAGGCCTACGAATGGACGTAACGAAAACGAAAGAGTGGTCGATCCTCTACCGAGGGCCGCTCTCCAGTTGCAACTACGATTGCGCCTACTGCCCGTTTGCCAAGCAGCGGAACAGCACCGAGGAATTACGTGACGATGCAGAGAAGCTGGGCCGGTTCGTGGATTGGGTGTCCGGGCGAAACGAGATTATCGGCGTGCTCTTTACACCGTGGGGCGAGGCCTTGCCGCATCGCGCTTATCAGGAGGCACTGGTGCGACTCAGTTGGATGGAGAATGTCCGGCGGGTTGCCATCCAGACTAATCTTTCGGTAAGTCTGGATTGGTTGAAGCAGACGCGAGCCGAGCGGGTCGGAATTTGGGCGACCTATCATCCAACGCAAACGACGCGTGTTCGCTTTTTAGAGCAATGCCAGAAGCTCGATGAAATGGGTGTGCGCTACAGCGTGGGGGTTGTTGGTTTAAAGGAGCAGATTCCAGAGATTCATGAGCTTCGAAAAGAGCTGCGCGAAGATCGATACCTCTGGGTCAACGCCTACAAAGACCAAGAGTCCTATTACGATGACGAGGAGCTGACGGAGCTCATGCAAATCGACCCGCTCTTTCCGATTAATGCCCTCGATCACCCGAGCCAGGGAAAGCGGTGTGCGGCGGGCGAAACTAGCTTTACCGTTGATGGGGAAGGGGACGTGCGCAGGTGTCATTTCATCGCAGGCGTGCTCGGGAATATTTATGAGCCCAAGTTTGAAGAAGCGTTGAAGCAACGTCTCTGCACCAAGGCGCAGTGCGGGTGCCACATTGGCTATATTTACCTGGAAGAACTGGGACAACGCGCCGTCTACGGGGAGGGGATGCTGGAGCGCATTCCGGCAGGGCCCATCAGGCGACTCGACATCAAGAAAAATTAATGGCACCGTGAAGGGCTTGCCACGGGTGGCGCTTGAAATGGAGTCCACTTCGAGTACCTTGCCGAACAACCGAATACGACTATGCATGCTCCCCAAAAAAAAGTGATCTATCTGGACAACAACGCCACAACTGCGGTTGCTCCCGAAGTGTTTGAATCGATGGTGCCGTTTTTGACTGAGAATTACGGAAATCCTTCGAGCGCCTACTCGTTCGGTAAACAGGTTCACGCTTACGTGGAACAGGCTCGGGAGAGCGTGGCTGATCTTCTCGGAACCAAGCCAAAACAGGTCGTTTTCACAAGTTGCGGCACCGAAAGCGATAACGCGGCGATTTGGTCGGCATTACAAACAACGGGCAAGAAGCATATCGTAACAACATCGGTAGAGCACTCGGCCATCATGAACCAGTGCGAGTATCTCGAAAAAAACGGTTACGCGGTAACTTGGCTGCCCGTCGATTCCCAGGGAATGTTGACCGTGGAGCAAGTTGAAGCTGCGATTCGTCCCGATACGGCGATCGTCTCTGTGATGTGGGCGAACAATGAGACAGGGGTACTATTCCCAGTCTTGGAAATTGCTGAAATGTGCGCAAAAAAGGGCGTGCTTTTTCATACCGACGCCGTCCAGACACCGGGCAAGATCGATTTGAGCGGCGTTGGCGCGTCGAAGATCGATTTTCTCTCGCTTTCCGGACACAAACTTCATGCTCCTAAGGGCGTGGGAGTGCTTTACGTCAAACGCGGCGTGAAACTGCTCCCCTACGTGATGGGTGGCGGTCAAGAACGCGGCAAGCGCGGTGGCACCGAAAACGTCGCATCGATTGTTGGACTGGGCCGAGCAGCGGAACTGGCCGTCGAACGCCTCAAAGACGAACAGGTGCGTGTGCGGGCCTTGCGTGACCGTTTTGAGCAGGGACTCCTCAAGACTCTGCCGCATCTTTACGTGAACGGAAATAGGGATAACCGACTGCCCAATACATCGAACCTTGCATTTGACTTTGTTGAGGCGGAAGCGGTGTTGCTGCGCTTGGATATGATCGGGATTTGTGCCTCCTCAGGATCTGCCTGCACCACTGGGTCGCTAGATCCCTCGCATGTGCTGAGTGCGATGGGTCTCACGCCTGCTCGTGCTCGAAGCTGCGTACGTTTCTCCTTTGCGCACAACAACACCGAGGAAGACATCGATTTCGCTTTGAAAAACATCCCGGGAATCATCGAGCAACTCCGAGCCATGTCTCCTCTGAACGCGGAGCATCCCGATAATTTTAAATACGACATCACCAAGAGGGTGGAAGAGTTTGAAAAAGGCTCGGGAGACGAGTCCAATACGTCCGAATAGAACTTTTCGTGCTGCCGTTTTTGCTGGACTGGTCAAAGGTTTTCGGAGAGGAATTCCGGAAAGAAGATCATGGCCACGTTCGTTCCTGCTGCCATACCCGCAGGTCCGCTTGAGTGCGTATGAATTTCAGTTTCTCGTCGACCTAACGACAGAACAAAATCGAGTATTCCGTCAAAAATAGGTTGCAAGCGATAGCGGTCCCTCCTAATTCTCAGCATGGAGGTCACAGCGACCCTAGGGATTGTTCGATTTCCAGAGACCTTTTCATAAAAATAATGAAAAGAGTTGACGGTGAGGCTAACAATTTCTAAATAGATTACGTAAAAACAAGGGCTTACAGCCTTTACTAATAATATACCGTGAAAAAGCGTTCCACTCCTTATCCCCTCATTGGTGCGGTTGTCTTCGGTGTTTTGGCGATCGTCATCTTCTACATGTACAATCAGCAGTCGCAGGCAGACTTTGACGCCAAACTGCAGGCAGCCTTGGCAGAATCTCGAAATCAGAGCGATGCTCAGATGCAAGCTTACATCAAGCAGCATCCTGAAGGAGGCTCAGCTGTACCCATCAACACCAACATGCGTCCGGTTCTCTACGCGAGCCGTGACATTGATGGGGGTGTGTTGATTGATCCCAGCATGTTTATCGTAAAGAACACGCCTGTCGACCTGATGAAGGAAGCTTACACGAAGGATGACGCCGATACCGTCACAAAAAGCTACGCTCTCCGCCCGATTCATGAAGGCGATCCTCTCACTGAGAATAACGTGGGCAAGCAAGCGCCTCGCCTTGCGGATCGTATCCCCATCGGCATGAAAGCGATGTCGGTGCCGATATTCGATAACTTGACAGACGGCTTCCTGGTCGACGGCGACAAGGTCGACATTCTGTACGTGCACGGCGACCCAAAGACCGGTGCCGTTGCTTCAGACGCACTGCTGCAAAACATTCCTGTTCTCTTTGTGCCTGGTCAACAGACTCGCAGCGACAAAACAGAGTCGATGGTTCCTGCTGCATCGCCAGGAACGCCGATCACGCTCTGTTTCGAAGTGACGTTGCAGGAGGCTCAGATTCTCTCGGTCCTTTCCTCGGTTCCAGGTGCGCACTACGAGATGGTTCTCCGCTCCGCGACGGACAACATGATCGTCAAAGCCAAGACCATCACAGCTGAGCAGATCGCCGACAACGCGAAATTTGCTCAAAACAGGTTCACTCAGTCTGAGACTGAAGTTCAAGCCATGCAAGCAGAAAAAGCAAAAGAAGATAAAGGGAAAAAAGATGAAACTAAGCCAACTGATATTCAGCCGGGTCTGTAACGCTGGGGCATTAACTGCCCTGCTCCTATTGGCTGCTGCTGCCGGAAATGCCCAGCAGCCAGCAGGATCGGGTGCCCCCACTCCGGCGGGAGCGTCAAGTGATCTCAAGGATGCCAATCTGATTGAGGTGTTTTTGAACGAGGCGAAACTCCTTTCGGTGGATCGCCCAATTGAGAGCTACACGGTCACCCCAGAAAACATCGTCAAGATTGACAAGGTGGAGGGGTCGCTGAACCAGCTTCAACTGGTCGGTCTCGCGTCTGGCCACGCTGTTCTGAAGATCTCGAGCGAAGGTCGGTCATTTGTCTATTCGATTGCGGTATCAACGGCACCTGAGCGGCTGTATATCAACATCCCTGAGTCGAAGCGTATCGAGTTTCCCTACACGGTCGACAGTACGAGCGTTTCCTCCAAGGATATCATCAGGGTTCAACAACCGGATACGGACGATAAGGTACTGCTAATTGAGGCGTTGCATCCGGGGAGAACGACGTTGACCGTCTTTGTGAAAGACCAGATCTACCGCTACTTCATCTCAACCTTCGAAAATCGGGGTGCCGATATCCTGGAAATCCAGAATGACTTCACAGCCAAGGGCTACCGGAGTTTGGCGGTATCGTTCGACAACGACGAAGCGGTCTTGACTGGCACAGTGCCGACTCAGGAAGAGCTGGATGATGCTGTCCGTATCGTTAAGCAATTCACACCTTATGTGGTAGTACACGCCAATCTGGGTGAACCCGAAGGCGGATACAGCGACAATTCCGAGTACGAGCAACTGGTTATCAACAACATCAAGCGTATCTCTGGTGTTCAAAACATCACCATCCGTGTTAAGTACGCGACTCCGACGGTGACTGAAACGACAGTATTCAATACTCAAACCGGGGATTTTGTCAATCCGGGTAGCACCACAACGCCTCAGGGGGGTGTTATCCGGAACGCTGGGTTCGAGCCACCCGCCGCTGGCGAAAACAATGGCGGTGACGAACTCGAAGCCAGACCCAGAAAAAACACGACCACCACAGTATCAGAAACCCGGGATCGCTCGATCCCCGAAAAGGTCTTCATTTACGGCGACCTGGAAGATGATCTACAAGAAGCCCGCGTACTGCGCGTGGCCCGCACATTTTGCCCGTTCATTGTCAATTTCATGACGATAAAAGATCCGATTCAACTCCGGGTTATGCTCCGCTTTCTGCAAGTGAACCAAATTAAGGTTCGCAATACGGGAGTAGACTGGGGCCCAGCAGGTCCAGCATTGAGCATCGGAGTTGTCGCTGGCGGTCCGACATTCGGCATCGGTACGGTTAACCCTATCCTCAGCGCTTTCAGTGGTATATTCACTCAGGGAGTGGGAATCGCAACAGGCGCAATTGATGAAAGTACGTCGACCAATCTGATCGTCGGTACGATGCATTTGTTTGCAACAACGAATGCCGCGAAGGAAACCCGGGAAAGCAGTGTCTTCTTGCAGAACTCACAGCCTGGTTGGTATTCCGAAGGCGAGGTTCAGTACTACGTCTCGGGATCTACCGTTACTGCTTCATCTCCGCCAATCGAAACTGTTATATCTTCTCCTCTTTTCTATGGCGTAAATATGGAGTTGACGCCCCTAAACGTTGATAAAGCGGGTGGCACAGCTCCAGAGGGCCAAAAAATTCTTCCACTTGCTGCGGGTGTGTCCCAGGGAACGGCAACATACACCCTTGAAACCAGCACAAGTCCAGAGGCTTCAAAGATCGGGATGGTACCTGGATCAATCCAGGCCGGTGGCAAGGCGCCTTTCATCGACGAGACCACTAAGTTTGTCGACGAGAACGGCATGATTGGATTGAATATCTCAACCCAGCTCTCAATCCCAAATGGAACACCTCAAAAGGTGACTTTTGGCCAGAACGGCGATCAATTCATCACATTGCCGGATTTTTTCCTGAGAACAACCCGGACCCGGGCTTCCTTGCGAGACGGACAATCGATCACACTGACTGGCTTGATTGATCGGACGGTCTCCCGGAACATTCAATCGGTTCCGTTCTTCGAGAAGATTCCGATTTTCTCGGCTTTATTCAAATTTGACCAGGATACTGAGCAGAACAATGAGATCTACATTATGGTGAGCCCACACATCATTCGTGCACGTGAAGACGATAATGATCGTCTCATGAAGCCTAAGTATTCGGAAATGAAGGATCTAACGTCTGAGGCTGGGATGATCCCGCAAATCAAGCCAGTCGTGCTCACGAAAGAAATGGATATCCGGCCAGAGAAGGACATGAAGGACGTTAAGGGAATGGCGCCGATGCCACCGTCTCCAGCACCTCAAGCACCCGCTGGTAGTCCAGCACCGACGCCAGTAACTCCAAATGCGCCGAGTACGCCTGGGAACGATGCCCAGCCAGCCACTCACCCCGCTCCTCAGGCCCTTTCCTTGCCCGACGAAGGAGCTCAACCAAGTGTCGTGCAAAACCATTCGTCAGTTGACACCAGCGAAGACGCAGGGCAGACTGTAGCAACCACGGTAAGACCAAAGGCAAAGGTGCCTACCTCTAACTCTGCTACACTTCCCTGATTTCATGATTGACGTATTTCTGGTTCATGACGATGTCGAGCGCTGTGCGACGATTAAAACAGCATTGCAAGGACTCCCCGATCTTAACCTGATCTGCGAGAAGCAGACGGGGCGCGAAGGGATCTTTGCTGCCACGACAATGCTAACAGGGCATCCTAGGATGCTCATCGTCCGGTTGAATCTGGGTGACATGACCGGGTTTGATTTCATCGCACAAGTCCAGCAGAAGGCTCCCGACATCTATATTGTTCCTGCATTGGATGGTACAGAGGGCGGCCAAGTTTGGCAGACGTTGCTTCAACTTGAGTTGCGCGATGTCATCGTTGGACCAGTTCCTTCCTCTGAAATCAATAAGGTTCTTCAGAGTGCGTCCGTTCGTTCGGAAGAACGGTTTCGGCTCACGAAGTCGGACTCGGGAAACGAAGGGGATTCTTACGTTATTTCGATCGTTGGTGCACGTGGCGGCATTGGTAAGTCGGTGATCGCAACAAACATCGCATCCGCCTTGGCGAAGAGGACTGACAGCGTACTTTTGTTAGATATGAGTTTGTATCCCGGTGATTTTGCGGTCTTTTTGGACGATGTCCCCCGGAACAATATTATGGATGCCGTGAACCAGGGCGGTTCGTTAGACAGTGACTTTCTTCGTCATAGCACTGCGAAGCATCCGCAACTCGGTTTTCAGTACATGGCTTGTCCTAATCAGGAATTTGATTCGTCCGGGTTCGATTACAATGTCGGGGATGCGCTGGTAAAGGCGAGTCGCGAAGTGTGTCAGTACACGGTGATCGATACAGGTGCTGCAATGGCGGGCCCGACGATTGCTGCGATCGACAACAGTGACATTGTGTTTTTCGTCTCAACTCGCGATGTTGCCCGTCTTTTAGCTTCAAAGAATTACATCAAGTACATCAAGCAGGATCGGCAGCTTAACAGCCAGAAACTCAAGGTGTTGTTGAATCAGGCCGAAATCGGAGCCGAAATTTCCGAAAGCGAAATCGAGTCTCTGTTGGAGCATCCTGTGGCGGCTTACCTACCGTGCAATGCCGGTCCGGTAACCTTTTCAATTAATACGGGTGCGCCAATTGTAACAGCGGAACCGCATCAGCCAATTTCAGCTGTTCTCGACAAACTCGCAGAACTATGCTTCTGTCGTTGGGACGAGTCGAATAAGAACAAGGACAAGGAAAAAGCCAAGAAGGGCGGTCTCTTGGGTTCGGCCCGCTTCTCGCAGCGTCTTTCGATAAAGTAGTCAGTTACTAAGAAATTGTTATGGCGTTACCACCTCCTCCTAGTAATAACAGACCGCAGGTACCGCCTCCAGGCGGTGGTCCTGGTATTCCTCGTCCAGGAGCAATTCCGCCTCGCCCTGGCGTCGGTGCTCCACCTCGCCCTCCGGGAGCCGGTATTCCTGCTCGTCCCGGTACGGTCCCCATGGGTGGTCTGAGTATCACGGGCCCGGTTATGGCCAGTCAGTCAGTTCTGACGACGGGTGCCACACCTCTAACAGTAACTGCTTCCGTGAGCGCGGGGCATGGGGGAGCGAAGCCATCTTCGGCTTCAGCGGCGCCTCCTGATGCGGCCCAAGAGTTCGTTCTCCAATTTAAAAAGCAGCTGCTTCCGTTTTTGGTTCAATCCCTGGATCCGAAACTGTTGGAGCGAGGTAACGAAGGTGCGCTGAAAAAGCGGATCGAAGAGTTGGTCGACGAGCGACTCACTGCGGATAAGGTCCCAATTGGTCGGCAGCTCCGTATAAAGCTGTTAGGCGATATTATCGATGAGATGGTCGGTTTCGGTCCTCTCGAACAATTGTTGAAAGACGATTCGATCTCCGAGATCATGGTGAATGGTCACCAGACGATTTACATTGAGCAGAAAGGGCGTTTGACCCTCTCGCCAGTAAAGTTTGTGGACGTGGAAAGTTGTCGTCGGGTCATCGATAAGATCCTCTCACCTCTCGGTCGCCGCGTTGACGAATCGAGCCCCTTGTGCGATGCGCGGTTGCCCGATGGTTCTCGGGTAAACGTCATCATCCCGCCGCTGGCTTTGAATGGTCCCACGATCACGATCCGTAAGTTCAGTAAGAATCCGCTTACGATGGAAAAGCTGATCGGTTACAAAGCGCTCTCCCAAAGTATGGCCATGTTCCTCAAGGCATGTGTTCATTGTACGCTGAACATCGTCATCTCGGGCGGTACCGGTTCCGGTAAAACAACGATGTTGAATGCGTTGTCTTCTTACATTCCGGAAGGCGAACGGATCGTCACTATCGAAGATGCCGCTGAGTTGAACTTGCAACAGGAGCACGTTGTTCGTTTGGAGAGCAAGCCGAAGAACATTGAAGGTAAGGGTGAAATTTCAATTCGCGAGCTCGTCAAGAATAGCTTACGGATGAGACCCGACCGTATCGTAATCGGTGAGTGCCGAGGTGGTGAGGCTCTGGACATGATTCAGGCTATGAATACGGGTCACGACGGTTCGCTGACGACGACCCATGCGAATACGCCTCGGGACGCCATTTCCCGATTGGAGACGCTGGTCATGATGGCAGGTATGGAATTGCCTCAGTTGGCTATTCGTCAGCAGATCGCTGGTGCCGTGCACTTGATCGTTCAGATCAGCCGTTTAGCCGACGGAGCTCGCAAGTGCGTTTACATCACCGAGATCCAGGGCATGGAAGGTAACATGGTGACCATGCAAGATATTTTTAAGTATGACCAGACTGGTGTAAATCCAGAAGGGAAACTTATCGGCGTAACGAGAGGATTACAGATCATCCCGAAGTGCCAGCACAAGTTTAATGCTAATGACCTGAATATTCCGGTTGAAATTTATTCGAGTGTTCTTCATCATAACAATCCAGATTACCCGTAACCTATGCTTATCTACGTTGCCGTTGCTTGTATAGTTGGAATGATCATCATGGTGGCCTACCACACCGTGTCGAACAAACCTGCAGTTGAACTGGACTTACGCGAGCGGTTGAAGCACTTGACTCGCGATACGGAAGCTACCATCAAGGAAATCGAGTTGGGCCAGGAAAAGAAGTCGATTCTACGTATTATCGATTTTCAATCAATTTTTGCCCGGTTCACGGGTAAGGATTATATGGAACACCTGGAGAAGCAATTGACTCAGGCGGATATTCCGCTGAAGCCGGGTGAGTTCTTGGCCGCTCGTATTATCTTGGTCGTTATCGTCGCCGGTATCGCCTTCCTCATCAACCACACTGTGTGGGCCGCCCTCATAGGTGCAGGTCTTGCTTCGTTTCTCCACGTGCCAATTATTTCATTTAAGAAGTCAGCTCGAGTGACTAAATTTGTCTTACAGCTCGCCGAGTTCCTCGTTCTGATCACGAACTCGCTGAGAGCTGGTCAAACCTTCCTGCAGGGTGTTGACATCGCCAGCCGTGAGTCGCCCAACCCGATCGGCATGGAATTTCGGATGCTGTTGAAGGAGACAAACCTCGGGGTACCCGTTGAGACGGCTTTCCAAAACATGTTGATCCGCGTGCCTAGCGAAGACTTAAAGATCGTGATGAGCGCGTTTTCGATTCAGCGTAACGTCGGTGGTAATCTTGCCGACATCATGGCGCAGGTCGCTGAGATGATTCGCGAGCGTATTAAGATTCAGGGCCAGATTAAGGTTTTGACCACGCAGGGCAAGATGTCCGGGGCGATCGTCGGACTGCTGCCATTCGGTCTTGCGACTGTAATCAGTCTTCTCAATTACCAATACATGGCTCACTTGTGGACGCCTCGCACCGATCCTGGTCTTGATATTGTCTCCAAGTATATCGGCCCAATTCTTCTGGGTGCAGGGATTTTCTTTCAGTTGATTGGTTGTGCGGTTATCTACAAAATCTGCGACATTGAGGTATAAATTATGTTCTTCTGGATTCTCTTTGCTGTTTGTGCGGTTGGCTTCCCCATTTGCATGGCTTTGGCTCTGTTTCCTGCTGTTGAGACGGCGTCCATCGGTAAACGGTTGGAAGGTTTGAACCAAGCCACACAGGTTAAGGACAACAAGATCGCCCTGCGTGACCAGGACGAAATGAACAAGAATTTGTTCACACGCGTAATCCTGCCAATGCTGGACAAGTTGTCCAAATCCATGAGCGGTATCCTGCCCGATCAAGCGATGAACGATGTGAAGGTCGCCATCATCCAGGCGGGCATGCTAAACGTAGTTACTCCGGCTCAGATCCTTCTGATGTCCTACATCCTAGCGGGTGCACTTCCGATATTTGTAATGATCTTCGTCACTGGGTTCCCGAAGGATCTGCTCAGCGAAAACATGCTGATCATTCTGTTGTGCGGATTGATGGGCTGGAAGTTGCCCAGCATATATATCAAGGGAAAGGCTTCGGCTCGCAAGTCTATGATTCAAAAGGCGCTGCCATTTACGCTCGATCTGATTTCAATCAGCGTGGAAGCCGGAATGGCGTTGGACGGTGCAATCGCCATTGTAACTGAAAAGACGAGTGGCCCACTAACCGACGAACTGAACCAATCACTCCGCGAAATGCGTCTCGGCAAAGGACGTAACGAAGCGCTAAATGATTTGGCCCTGCGAGTAGGTGTGGATGACTTGAAGTCCTTCATGACTGCCGTGACATACATCGCCAAGTTGGGTGGTTCGCTGGTCGACGTCATCAAGATTCAGGCGGGTGCCATGCGTACCAAGCGTCGTCAACGCGCTGAAGAAAAGGCGATGAAGACGCCAGTTAAGATCATGATCCCGCTGGTTCTATTCATATTCCCTTCGATGTTCATCGTAATTCTTGGCCCTGCCGGTATCACCATGATCGAGCAGTTCAGCCACATGAAGGATGACCAAGACAGTTTGGCAGCAGGTCACTAGCCCTGGGAGACAGGGCGCAACTGGTCGCCCTGCGTCGGCGGTAAACACTTAGTTACAGTATTCTGGCTGTTGCGGCCACAGTTTGGTTCGACTCAGAAGATACAGGCAGCGTTTGTCTTTCGATCCATCCACCACCGAGCACTTGATCGCCGATGTAACAAACGGCGGCTTGACCGGGCGACACGGAGCGTTGCGGCTCAATGAAATCCAGTCGGGCTCGATTATCGGGGAGAACTGTCAAAAGTGCTGCTGTCTCGGGCCAGTTATACCGGATTTTCGTCGTGATCTTGACCGGACCCGCTGTTTCGGGGAGAGAAGTCCAGTTTGTCCGGCTAATGATACACGAGGGCTGCGCAAGATCCTCGTAATCGCCCACAACGATGCGGCTGGCCACAGGATCGATATCGATCACATAGACCGGGCGGCCGTGGCCACCACCCAATCCCTTGCGTTGGCCGACCGTGTAAAACTCGATCCCCTCGTGATCACCCATACGGGTTCCATCCTTGAAATAAATACCTCCTGGATGAAACTCCTTCTGGCCTAAATGGGATTTCAGAAATGCCGTGTAATCGTTACCAGGGACGAAGCAGATCTCTTGGCTCTCTTCTTTATCGTAGGTCTTGAGACCTAACTTCTTAGCGATCTCTCGAACCTCGGGTTTTGTGAGATTGCCCAAGGGAAAAAGTGACGCATTAAGCTGTTCGGCTCGCAGACTGAATAAGAAGTAAGACTGGTCCTTTTTAAGATCGACCGCGCGGCGTAAAATGGGTGTTTGGCTATGCGATGTCGAGGGCTCGACTCGGGCGTAGTGGCCCGTTGCTATATGGGTAGCACCGAGAGCGAGAGCCTTTTTGAGCAGATTACCAAATTTCAGTTTCTCATTGCACATTACACAGGGATTTGGGGTACGACCGGCTTGGTACTCGCTAGTAAAATAGTCGATCACCACCTTCTGAAATTCGTCAGCTTCATCCACCACGTAGTGCGGGATATCAAGCGCATGCGCCACACCTCGTGCATCGGCCACTGCTTGCGGCCCACAGCACTTATCTTCTGCTCGGGAGATGCAGTCCTGCGGCCACACTTTCATTGTTACGCCCACGACGTCGTATCCCTGCTCCTTTAAGAGATAGGCAGCCACGGAAGAATCGACCCCTCCGCTCATCCCGAGAAGAACACGCGCTTTTGACATAAGCGGTAACGATAGCATTAACCGGGGAACTTGGCACGAATTGTTAGATATGCGATGAGTGATTGATGGAATTGTGCAGTGACGTTTTGGTGTTAGCGAGCGGGTCGCCTCGCAGGCGTGAATTACTGGGTGAGATGGGGGTAAAGTTCGAAGTACAAACTGCGGAAGTTACGGAGCTCAGTGAGCTTGGAGCGGATGGTCCTGGAGGACTCGCGATTCAAAACGCGATTTTGAAAGCAGAAGCGGTGAGCGCGCTGGTGCCAAATCGATGGGTGCTCGGCGCGGATACGATCGTGGCATTAAACAGTAAGATTTATGGAAAGCCGAAAGATCACGGGAAGGCGTTTGAGTTTTTGCGCGAACTGAGCGGTAAACGGCATGACGTGCTCACGGGCGTCGCCTTGGCGCGGCGGGGGAAAGGAACAATCACGTTCTGCGAAGTCACCACCGTGACTTTTAAACCCCTCTCTGATGATGAAATTCATCAGTATATTGAAACGGTTCATGTGCTGGATAAGGCCGGGGCGTATGCGGCACAAGGTTCGAGCGGCTGGATTATTCAGCGTGTGGAGGGTTCCCTTAGCAATGTAATAGGCCTCCCCGTCGAGCGATTACGAGAATTGCTCGTTTCTTGTGGAATCTTGGTGTAAGCTTCTCCCTTAGCATGGCAGAAATGGAAATGATACCGGATCTCCAGGCCTCGTTTGCCTGCGAGGATGTGCGAGTGGAGACAACCGGATCGCATACGATTGTAGGGATAATTAACTCGATTTCGACCGGCTTAGTTCCTGTGCGTCTGGGGAAAATGTGCATCTGGACACGATGGGTTTCCGGTGTGGGAAGTTTCACGCAAACCACTCGGCTAGTCTTGCCGGATGAGGTCGGTGTCCTGGCGGAAGTAAAGACCTCGTTCACACTTAGCCATGAGGACAGTCACACCACCAACGTGAACATACTCGGGAACGTGGAGCTGCCGGAAGTGGGCACCTATCACGTGGAGATTTTACTGGGTGGCGATATGAAATTGCGTTACCCCATCCGGTTATTTATTGCACGACCGGAGACTCTGTAAGCTTGCGATGAATATTGGCCTTACTGGAGGAATCTGTTGCGGTAAGTCCACGCTGGGCAAGGAGTTAGAAAAGCGTGATTGGCACATCATCGATACAGATGAGATCGCTCATCGATTAATGCGACCGGGAGAGCTGGTGTGGAAAAATGTGGTTGACGCTTTTGGTCGCAACATCTTATCTTCCAGTCAGTCGATAGACCGAAAGGTCTTGGGCAAAATTGTTTACGCCGACCCTGCCGCGCGGGCGAAATTAAACGAAATCACCCATCCCCCCATCCGAGCCGTGTGGCAACACGAGCGGGAAGAACGGGTTCGATGTTATCCAAGTCAATCTGTTGCTGTGATGATTCCCTTGCTATTTGAGTGCAAGCTCGAAGGATTGTTTGATGTAATCTGGACAATCGGTGCGAGCCGCACCACTCAAGTGGGGCGAATCATGAGCCGTGGCTTCTCTGAGGAGGAGTCACTGATGAGGATGAGGAGCCAGATTTCAGTCGGTGAGAAAATGAGCCGTTCCCACGTAGCGTTTTGGAACGAAGGAACGCAGGAACAACTAAAGAGACAGCTAGACTATGTTTTACATTGAGGCGTTTAGCCTCCCTACATTCTATGGAAATTGAATCCAGTTCGGTAGAACCCACTGGAGACAAAGAGACGAAGCGCAAGCCGAAGACGATCCGTCCCCGCGCGCCTAAAGCGAAAGGGGATACGACCCCGGACGTCCCCGCCTCTCCTATCCCGATGAGCCACGAGCCGATTATGTCGGCTAAAGTCACTCCCGTTAAACGGACTAAAGCCACGCAAGAGACGTTGATCGCCGTGGTCGCCGCACCCGCTCCCCCTGTACTCGCTGAAGCGGAACTGAAAAAGCCTAAGGCTATTCGTAAGCCGGCGGTCCGCACCAAATCCAAGTCAGAATCGACCCAAGAAATCTTACCTCTGGAACCTCGGCCATCGGTCCAGCCAATAGCTCCAGCTCCAACCTGGGATCAACCGACCGTTCGCGAAGTTCGTGCAGAACGAGTCGAACGCACCGAGCGCAGTGAACCTGCGGAACACACGGTGCCGACCGAGCGTACCGAGCCAGTTCCTGTTCAACACGCCACGCGTCCAACTCCCGAGCCGATAGATGCTCCTGCTCCTCGTGCCGAAAATCCTTTGGAAGCACGGACTGCAGAGGTTCGTGATGTAAACGCTTCCGGGTCGCATCAGGAAGCCAGTGTAAGCAATGTAAGCGCAGCACCGGGAACCGAAGTCGCCGCTGCTGGGAATCGACCGCCCGGAGGAAATCAGGGTGGTCATCAACAGCGTGGTCAGGGTTACGGCCAACAAGGTGGTGGCCAAGGCGGTCAGGGGCAGGGCGGTCAACAAGGCCAGGGTGGCCAACAAGGCCAATTCGATCGGGGCGGTCGGCGTTTTCGCGAGCGAGATCGTTGGGGACGCCGCCGGGGTAAGTTCTTTCGAAATGGACATAACGATCAGGGCGGTGGGGAATACGAGGGCAATGGGGCACGTGGCCAAAATCCCGGCGGAGCATCGGCATCCGCACCAGCTCCTGTTGTGCCCGCAGAACCAGTTGTGCCTTTGCCACCAGGCCCGCATTTGAACCTGGTTGAAATTCATGCCATGGCTCCCAAGGCGCTGAAGGAATTTGCTAAGACCTACGATATCGATAATCCGACGGCTCTGAAACGGCACGATTTGATTTGCGAGATCATTAAGCGAAACGCCAGCCGAAACGGCACCGCGACGGCAGAGGGAGTGCTGGACCTGGATCGCGAAGGAGTCGGTTTTCTCCGGTCGCCACGATACAATTATTTACCATGCCCTGAAGATCCGTTTGTCTCTTTGGCCATCGTTCGCCGCTACAATCTGCGACGGGGCGATTTGGTCCAAGGTCCGATCCGTGCGCCACAGCCGAAAGAACGCTACTTTGCTCTTGGCAAGGTGGATACAATTGAAGGAAAGGTAGCGGAGGAAGGGAAGATCAGACCCTCGTTCGATTCCCTGACCGCCATGTTCCCGAATCGACGCGTCTTCCTAGAGGGCGTCAAAGGCGAAATCTCCATGCGTGCGATGGACATGATCTGCCCGCTCGGGTTTGGTCAGCGCGGGCTCATTGTGGCCCCGCCACGCACCGGCAAAACCATTCTGCTGCAGAAGATCGCTAATGCGGTCATGGAAAATAATCCGCAAGCCCATTTGATCATGCTGCTTATTGACGAGCGCCCGGAAGAGGTGACCGACATGCAGCGCACCGTGAAGGGCGATGTCCTGGCGTCAACGTTCGATGAAACGCCGGATCGGCATATTCACGTGGCCGAGCTCGTTTTTGAGCGTGCGAAGCGGCTCGTCGAAAATAAGGTCGACGTGGTTATTCTCATGGACTCGATCACCCGGTTAACCCGCGCCTTTAACGCCATGGAGGGGCATAGTGGAAAGATCGGCACTGGCGGTATTGTGCCGAATGCGTTGCAGCGCGCGAAACGTCTGTTCGGCATTGCGCGGAATGTCCAGGAAGGCGGGAGTTTAACGATTGTCGCTTCTGCGCTCGTCGATACGGGAAGCATGATGGACCAGGTGATTTTTGAAGAATTCAAGGGCACTGGAAACATGGAAGTGAGTCTTGACCGAAACCTCTCCGATCAACGCGTATTCCCGGCGTTTAATATTCAGAAATCGGGCACCCGCAAAGAAGAGCTTTTGTATCACCCCGACGAGCTCGCGCGGATTCATGCGCTCCGGCGCGTACTGGCGGAGGAATCGGCCATTGAAGCGATGAATCTGCTGCTGGAAAAGATCAAGAAGACCCAGAACAACATCGAGTTCTTGATGAGTTTGCGCACGGCGAACTGATTGTCTACAGTTTGGTGTTTCTTGCGGAACGATCGAATGTAGATCCGGGGAACCTGCTTACAAGGAGATCAGTCCCTTACAGATGTCTCTGACAATCGTTGGCCCCTGGTAAACAAAGCCGGTGTAGATCTGGAGTAGCTGCGCACCCGCATCGAATTTCTCTTTAGCATCATCGGCCGTAAAAATACCGCCGACACCGATAATCGGAAGTTTACCCTCGGTCATGCGGTGAATGATTCGGATAATCTCCGTGCTCTTTTTCGTGAGGGGTTTACCGCTGGCACCGCCCTGTTCTTGGGACGAGAGCCCCGTCTTATCGATCGTGGTATTCGTGGCGATGATTCCTGACAGTTTGAACTCGAACGCCGCCGCGATGATCGGCCCCAACTCGCGCTCCGTTAGGTCGGGCGCAACTTTTAATAGGAGAGGGACTTTGCATTCAGGGTCGTCGTGACGCAGCGGTTTCAGGATTGAAGCGAGAAATTCCGGCTGTTGGAGATCGCGAAGTCCGGGTGTGTTCGGCGAGGAAATATTGACGACGAAGTAATCGCCCAGCCCGCGCAGAATTTGGAAACAAGCCAGGTAGTCGGAACCGGCTTCCGCCAGCGGAGTGTCCTTGTTTTTACCGATGTTGAGCCCGACAGGGACAGTGGGCCAGAGTCCGCGATCTTTAAACTCCATGAGCCGTTGCGCAATCGTGTCGGCCCCGTGATTCGGAAAGCCCAGCCGATTGATCAACCCACTTTCTGGCTTGAGACGAAAGACGCGCGGTGTGGGATTGCCCGGTTGCCCCTTCGGCGTAATCGTTCCGAGTTCCATGTAGCCAAAGCCCAGTCGTTGCCACGCGAGCGGGGCCTCGCCGTTTTTATCGAAACCGGCGGCGACACCTATGGGATTCGGAAACGTGAGGCCGAAAAGCCTTCTCTCCAGTGAGGGGTGTCGGGGTGCCGCTGTGAAAGGTTGTAGCAGGAGGGGTAAGGGGGTATGGGCCAGTGCGAAAAGAGAGACGTGATGGATCCATTCTGGCGGCGTCAAAAAGAGAAGCGGGCGTGCGAGATTTTGGTAAAGCATGGCTGGAAACGATGGTCCTTTACGGTAGTATCGCTAATGCCGCAGAACAAGCGTCGCGATGGTGAAGTAGCTGGTGAGCGCGAAGAGATCCGTTAGCGCTAAGGAGAGCGGCCCGGCGGCAATTCGGAAATTCATTTTCATAGCGTGCAGAATCGTGGGAATACAAATGCCAATCAGCGACGCGCCCGTCATGCAGATGACGATGCTGCCGGCAATGACGATGCCATCCTCCGCCGATCGATACCACGCCATGATGATCGCGAAAACGAGGTTCGCGCAACCGAGCGCCAGAAGCAGGGCGGCAGCGAGCTCCTTTATGGCACTGGCGACGAACGTGCGAAAGGAGGGTTTGGCCGAGGCGTGAAGAAATTGGATGGCTACCGTCATCGCTTGAACCGCCATGCTTTCGGAAAGCCCAAGGACGAGCGTCAGGAAGAACGCGAGCACGATACTCTCTTCAAGTGTTTTACCGAAGAAACTCGAGAGCAATGCGCAGCACGAGCCACTGGTGATTGTGGCCATGAACCAGGGAAAGCGAAAACGGAATGCACCCCACGGCGTGGAGGTGTGAACGTTCGACATGTGCACGCCGAGGCTCTCGAATAATTCATCGATGGGGCGGCGCTTAGCCAGATCGAGCACTTCGTGCGTAAAAAACGAGACATCGATCACGCCGACAAGTTTGTTATCGGAATCGACAACCGGAAAGCCGAGGTACTTGTGTTCCGTGAAAAACTCCAGAGCGCGTTGAACATTCACATGGGCAGGAATGGCGACAAGCTCGCGCTGCATGATCTCGAAAAGCTGCGTCTCCGGTGATGCAGAAAGAAGACGCCGTGTGGGCAAAACGCCGAGCAACGTGTTCTCGCTGTCAGTCACGTAGAGGTAACTGATATCCGGCAGGTTCGCCATGTTGCGGAGCTGGGAAATCGCGCCATCAGCAGTAATCTGGCCGGGAAACGAGACGTAACTGGTGAGGATGTGCGGTGTGATGGGGTCGTACGGGCGGTCGAGAATGCTGTGCATGGGAGAATGATTCTTCCCTGGTGGGAATGAGATAGGAGGGTGAGTCTATCGCTAAAAACGATCGATACCATTCGTATTGAGAACTTCGCTTATGTGCTTGGCTGAAGCTTTTGGAACACAGCCAAGGTCTCTTCGATATTTCGTGTGATATCAAACGACTGCGCCAGCGTCTGAGCCGATTTTCGAAACGATTGGCGGAAGGCCGGATCAGCGAGCGAATCGATGATTTGAGCTGAGAGCCGGGTCTCTGTGGGTGAGGGGAGAATGAAGCCGTTGATCTGATCCGAGAGGATCTCCGATGCACCATTTTGTGCCGTCGTAATGACGGGTAACCCGGCTGCGAGCGCTTCCAAGGTCACATTGGCAAATGGGTCGTAGAGCGTCGGCAGCAAAAACACATCGGCAGCCGCGTAAATGTAAGGCATGGCGACCGGCTGAGGGCTATCGATAATCACCAAACGGGGGCGCGACTTGCACCGGGCGACGGCAGCTTTTGCGTAACGATGACCCTTCCGTTCCTTACCTGCGCCGACCAGGAGAACCACGTAATCGGAAGCTTTCAACCCGAGAGCCGCGCGGCCCTGCTCTGGA
>CAVURW010000192.1:0-6350 GCA_963743595.1 uncultured Verrucomicrobiae bacterium | reverse complement strand
TGCCCTCCACGCCTCAAGTTCTGGTATTCTTCGTGGGCCACCAAGGGCGCATCTTATAGCGGGTGGTTCCGGCAAAGATCTTGAGGACGTCTGGATTCGGCTCGAGTTCCCAGCCCATGCTGGAGAGTTGATCAGTCCAAACCTTGGGCGGCTGAGTCAACCAACGATAGCTGTAGGCATACGTCAGGTCGGCTGAGGCCGCCGCCGCCGAGGGCTCTATCGCGGCTCCCAGGTATTTCGCTCGGGCATTGTAGGCATTTCCAGCGACCGATTCCGGCTCAGAATGGCCATCTACCTGGACCAGATTGAAGTACTTCCCTTCGTAAGATTGATCAAAGGGAGACTGAGTAAACCAATCGATTCCCAGGGCAGAGAAGTGGAACATGCCCCCATCCGCATGATGATGACCGGCGCCCAAATAATGATCGGGACGCACCAACATATTGATCCAGGCCGCCTGCGGTGAGCGATCACTGTAACTGGAGAAAAGTCCATGTTCGTTATCACTAAAATCCAGAGGCAATTTGAGCTCTTCACGAGTGGTTTCTTGACAATCTCCATCCAACAAAAGACCCGGCACGAAGCCTGGGTACGTAGGGCCGGGGAGCCGCAGCTTGTGAATAGCGGCATCGACTTGAGCCGGAAATGAGTCCAGTGAAAACGACTGGACTGCATCTCCAGTCTTTTTCTTCCACGGAGTCAGGTCTAACGGCAGTTTGGCCCCGGGCATGGCCTGTTGAACGAAATCCTCATCCACAGTGTCGGATTGATTGCCTGATCCAAGCAGATAATCCGCCGACCGTTCCGAAGGAAAAAAGCCCTTCATTTCGAGAAGAAACTGATACGAGAGGCGCTGTCGACTGTAGGGGGAATATTGTGTGCCGCTGTTCACCACCACCAGTCCAGTGGGAGAAGTGCTCTGGACTTGCGCCTCCAGAAATTTCCGAATGTGAGGGTGGCCAAAATAATTTTCACCCCGTCGGGCCATCCCAGTCATCGCCAACGTTAGAAACTGAAGGCCGCCGGGCGTCTTACCGTTCGACTCATAAATCACTCCAGCGTCATCGATTCCAAAATCGCAAAATGCTTTCACCGTTTCCGTTTCGGACGCATACGCTTCCGGGTCGAACCCGGTTAACCCCTCAATGGAAGCCAATGCGAGATAGCTGGAAAGATCCCACGCCACCCAGTTGACATCCCGCCAGCGTCTCGGGCCATTTTGACCATAGGCCCGGTACCCGTAGGTGGCCTTGGCAATGAATCGGCGCATTCCATCCTTCTGCTCCGGAGTCATCCATTTTCCTGAAAAGTCCAAGGCGAGCCCCAGGTCCATATGAGCACCGATTCCACCGCCTAAGCCACCGTGGGTTCTCCAACCGCCGACGGATCCCAAGCCCTCTAGCGTGACGAGCGAACCATCGGGACGATGAAAGCTGCTGCCATATTCAGAGTCACTTATGGAATTGATTTCATCCAAAAGCGGCTCGCGGAGTTTGTAGTAATTCGCGATTGCAGCAGCGGCCTGGCGGCCATGGACATCGTCATTGGTTAGCAAACAATAGAGTGCCATGCTAGTGAGGCATTGTTCATTGTAGTAAATATGGGAGTTATAGATCCCGGGCTTCTGTCCCTTAAATACATGGGGATAACATCCCGCTGGCGTACCTGGGAGACAATCCCACTCCAGCCCTTTAACATCGCCATCAGCCAGTTTCTGGAAGACTTGACCGTCTGATGTACTAGGGTCCCACCATGTTTTCTCAAAGAGTTTCTGCATCTCGATCAAGGACATTTTCCCCACCGTTGTGCTCTTGATCCGAGCCGCAATAACCGGAACATCTTCAGGGCTAAAAAGGACGCGCGGATAAACTCCAGGCGGAGGCAAAACCGAACCCAGTAACGCGCTATTAAAACCAATTAAGTCATATTGGCTTTTCGGTGTCGTCGGCCAATCGGTTTCCGGGCCATTCAGAATCGCCAATTGCTCGGGAGTGACCTTTACATGGTCGGTCCAGCGACCTTGCCGATTCAAAGTAGGGATGTATTTCGTTGCGATATCCGGGTCGGCGTATTTCTCGGGTGTATCGAACAGCGTGATCACGCTTTCCAGCAGAGTCTTCTCCTCCTCTTTAAAGCTCAGGGAACTCTTGCCCAGGTAGACCAAACCACTCGGCAGTTCGGTGACGATCAGCCCCTGCTTGCGCCCGATATCCGCTAAAGAATAGTAAAGCTGATCGCCCACGGTAATCGTCGCCACTCCCGCAGAAGGTGTGTCTTTGAGTAGGCCAGGATTATCTTTAACGAGGTCACTGGGCGCGTAGACCCAGCGATCGGAAATCGACGCCAACTCCGCTGGCACAGGCGGCACCTGGAGATTGGGTTGCCCCACTAGAGCGGCAAACGAACCCGGCACGTAGACCACTCCCTCTTTTTCCACGGCCTCCGCGTGAAGCAAATCTTTGTCATCCAAGCGAACTTTTATGCCATGGATGTAGCCGTAGCGACTTCCGGCAAAGACGGCAATTCCCTCCTTAATACGGGCTAACGCAAGTTCATGCGCCGATCTTGTATACGGCAGGCCCTGGTCCTGCGGAGGCGTGTTCAACGGCGGGGCAGTTTCCACAGGGGCGGCCACAGCTAGAACGCAAATCCATACGGGCAGCATCAGTCTGGCAAAGCAAGAGACGAGTTTCATCACGTCATCTCCAAACAACACAAGCGACCTGAAGTTGCTTTGCTCTAGAAATATACTGCCTTTCATCCAAAATGTGCGGGCTACTCCAGACACGTTCGACAGATTGCACTTCAACCGTTATGTCAGCTTGAAACTGGATTGCTTAGGTCCTTAGATATTTGATGCTCGTAGCATTTCCGAAGAAAGGTGAACTTATCAAAGGCGATGAACATTCCAATTCGGGGTCAGAAGTGGAACTTCCGACCTACAATCTAAGCGGGACCGGTTGGTTCCATGTGCGTTGGCCGTCAAACACCGCAGTAAACAAATACGTGAGTTTACCATTCTCGATCAGGACCCACGGGCGCTCGCGACGGGTCGCGATCAAGTCTCCACCCTCGGTCCAACGGATGCGGTGATCGTATGCCACCGGGTCGCGCCAAGGCTTCCAGTCGTTGACTCCATCGGCGGAAAACAGATGTGCGCCCCAACGCTCGTTGCCGGTTACGTTGCCAGCGTTGTCTTCGCAAATGACATGATATTCGCTTCCGAGTTTGAAAAAGGAAAAATCCTCCAGCTTGGCTGCGGGCCAAAGGTTGCTGTTAGCCAGCGTGTAAGGCCCCTCGAATGAGGGTGCCGTCGAGATACAGACACGCAGGTTGCCCGTGCGCCATATTAGTTTCACGCTGCCATCCGCCTCAAAACAGGCCGCCGGATTATTCGCGTCGGACGCAATGCCAAGGTCGAGAGGCTGGTCCCGCCTCGTCCACGGACCGGTAATCGCCTTTGCAGTTGCAATGCCGATGTGACGGAAGTGCGAGCCGACATCAGAACCGATGTAATAGAGGACGAATGTGTCGCCGATTTTGTAGATCGCCGGGTTGTGCGCCATCCCACTGTCCCACTTTCCGGCCGCGCGCTTTCCAATTACCACCTCCTGAAAAACATACGGCCCCTCCGGCCGGGGTGCGGTGGCACGGACGATCTCCGAATTTGTGCGATAGCCTTCGGGGAACTTGGTCTCCTCCGGCCAGCGCGATGCGAACATGTTATATTGGTCGCCAACCTTGATCACTGAACCGCACCAGACGAACCACCCTTTCATGGCAAATCCGCTTTCTTTCGAGACCGCACCGGTGAGTTCATCGCTGCCAAACGCCGCGACTGGGAGCAGCCATGCCGTCAGGAAAGCAAGTGTGATGAGTCTCATGTTCATGCTGGGTATTGTGAGCATTCTCATACACACACTTGACTAAAAAAGTCGGTGATTATCCGACAGAGATCAACTGCGGAAGCAAGGGAGAATGTCGCAAATTCATCGATTAGACCTCTGTCTTGCTCTGTGATTCCTGATACGCTTTTCATGGCGGGAATAGGGCATAGCATTTTCCGTTATAAATGGTGATTGATTGCGATTTATATAGGGTTTGTGTTCAAGACTGCCCGTCCCCGAGCTAAAACGTTCAACTAATTTATGTCAGAAAATAATAATATTAATTTTAATGGGTCAATCGCTCAAAACGATTCAAGCGTACGTTGGTTATGGAGAATAAGCGGGTTAATGACATTGCTTTGCTTTCAGTCTCTTCAAGCCAAGGATGCAGTCGATTACATTGACCCTTTTATTGGCACGGGACATCAGGGAAAGGATTTTCCGGGCGCAACCACTCCCCTGAGCATGGTAAAACTCAGTCCAGACACCGGCCATGGCGTGGGGTACTACTATTCGGATTCGACAATTTACGGGTTGAGCTTCACCCATTTGGGGGGAGCGGATGGTGCCGAACTGGGGAATGTATTAGTATCACCAACCACCGGGCCCTTGCACAGCTTTTGGGGGCAAGTTGACAAGGTGCATGGCTACTCCTCGAGCTTTTCCAAATCGACCGAACAAGCCTCAGCCGGTTATTATGCTGTCACTCTGGCCGACTACAATATTCGTGCTGAAGCAACCGCAGCTCCACACAGTGGAATGCTGCGCGTTACCTTTCCAGACAATGAGCAGTCCCGCATTCAAATCGACCTTTCGCACCGAAACGGCGGCACCTCAATGCATCAAACGGTGAAAGTAGTGGACGACCACACGATCGAAGGAGAGATCCAATATAAGGAAAATTGGGGTGGTTGGTCGTTTGGTGGCGGCTGCAATTACAACGTCTACTACCATCTCGAGTTCAGTAAACCCTTTACCAAAACGGGCGTATGGAGCGCAACCCTCCCACCTGAATGGACCGACCCTTCTTTTAAGTTGACCAGAAAGACTAATACGAATAGTCCAGATTTTGCAGAGGCTTGCAAGAGTGCTCAAGTCCTCCCGGATTGTAAAGAAATGGAAGGTACACATCTCGGGTTCTATTCTGAGTTTCCGACGAAGGCAGGCGACTCCGTATTGGTTAAAGCCGGTATCTCCTTTGTCAGTCTGGCGGGAGCACGTGCTAATCTTGCCGCCGAGATTCCCGACTGGGATTTCGATAAATTGCATCAACAGGCGCGTGCAGCCTGGTCTCAGGAAATAGGCCGTTTAGCAGTGGAAGGTGGTACCGAGGATGACAAGACGATTTATTATAGTGCTTTATATCGCGCTTTACAGTTTCCCCAAATTTTTGGAGACCTGGACGGAAATTACATCGGTGGAGACAAGCAAGTTCATCACGCAGACGGTTTTACAAATCGGACCATATTTAGCGGTTGGGATGTTTATCGAAGCGAGTATCCTCTTCTAACTTTAATCGATCCGACGGTCGTCAGTGATCAAATTAACAGCATGATGTCCCTAGCCGAAACCAATGGGACCGGACTTTATAATCGCTGGGAAATCATGGGTTGCTACACTCAGTGTATGATTGGAAATCCAGATATTATTGTCGTTAACGATGCTTATCAAAAAGGAATTCGAAGCTTTGATCTGACCAAAGCTTATCAGATTGCAGTAAATAGTACGAATAAGTATGGTATTTTCAAACAAGGTTATAGTCCTGGAAATATCTCGGAGACGATGGAATATTCCCTTTGCGACTGGAATATGGCGCAGCTTGCAGATGCAGTCGAAAATAAAGAGGATGCTGCAAAATATATGGAGCTTTCGAAGAACTATAAGCAGCTTTTTGATCCCCAACAGGCTTGGACTTATGACAAGGAGGGCACGGATTCAAAGCCTGAATGGAAAGGCTGGTTTCGCGCTAAAGACGGTGACGGTAACTTTGTGCCATGGACGGGATTGCTCGAGGAAAGGACGACACGGGAGGCGACGGTATATCAGGCAGGCTGGACGGCCTACCATGACATCCCTGGGATGATCGAGCTCAACGGCGGCAACGAGCTTTTTACCGCGAAGTTAAATGACTTTTTTGCGAGGACTCCCGATTTCACCACCTGGAGTCCATACAGCGGCACTAGAAATCCCTATCACAAAAAGGGGATGGAGCCCTGGTGGAATCCCTATAATAATCCGGTGAACGAACCGACGGAACTCATTCCATTTTTATTCAATTGGTCCGGTGCGCCCTGGCTGACGCAAAAGTGGGTTCTCCAATCAGAAAAGGTTTATTTAACCGGTCCTGAAGGCATGCCCGGCGACGACGATACTGGGCAAATGTCTGCATGGTACGTCCTTTGCGCGATCGGTATGCATCAGTCTTGTCCAGGCAATCCGCGCTTTGAGATTTTCACACCCGTG
>CAVURW010000191.1:0-22179 GCA_963743595.1 uncultured Verrucomicrobiae bacterium | reverse complement strand
GAATAACGAGATTGGAATAACCGTTTTCAATAAAGTAACGAAAAGCTTCTCTAGGGTTGTTTACAAAGACTGAAACGAATGAGTGGGGATCTCCAAAGTCACGCTTGAGAAGCCATTGATATTCGGTCATCGGATCGAAAATCTCAGCCGGATGCTCGTGCCGATAAAAGTCTGCATAACATTGTCCAAATCCAAAGAGCAAGTACCCATCGCAGAATCGAGCTTTGTCGCGAATAGACCGATGATTACCCACTACGAATATGACCAAGCCTACAGCCAATACAGTGCCTATGATCAATCGAGACTTGAGAGGAGAGAGGAAAAAGCGCTCCTGTAAAAAATTAAGAATCCACCGCACGGAGAGAACGCCTAGAACTAGCGAAACCAGACCAAGCGGTGCCATGTATTCCGGGCGTAACGATGCTGCCGTAAGTCCAACCACATAAAACCCAGCAATGCCTTCAATCGACCACGTTCTAATCAAACAATAGACCGCCAAACACATCACTCCAAAGGCGAAATTACTTAGACAGGTGCTTTGTAGTATCGGAGCATTGATCGTGGCTGAGATCCAGACGAGTGAGGCAAACAACACGGAAGCCTTTGACAGATATCGGGGGAAGCACGTCAGAATCAAGTAAACCCCAATTGTGCTAAGAAACGTGGAGACAAAATGAATAACGACGGCTGCATTCACCGGGTCTTGAGAGACACCGTTAATAAGAAAAATATAGCAATTTACATAAAGATTATCAGATAACGTCTGATTCTTTGTACACGCCTGGGCTGCGATCATGGGTGAGGTATCTTCACCGTAACCATCTTGAGCGTTCCAAATGCCGCAACAAAACAAACACGTTGACAGGACCACTAGCATAAATGGCCGATTCCATAACCAGTCAGGAATCACTTTGATATGAGAAAGTGACTTCATGCTATCCAATGTTTTGATTGCCCAATACCGTGGAGATCTGCAATGAGCAACCCTTGTCGATTTTGAATTGCGGAGACAAAATTGGCCGCTTCCAATAACGAGGCGAAGGTTCCTGTATCAAACCAGGCTGTGCCCCGTCCCAGTTGCCGGACATGAAGTTTCTTGGAATGGAGGTAGCACAGATTCAAATCGGTGATTTCCAGTTCCCCTCGGGCTGATGGCTTGAGTGCCTTCGCTCGTTCACAGACATCGCTGGGATAGAAATATAGCCCAGGAACGGCGTAATTTGATTTGGGAGATTTAGGTTTCTCCTCCAAAGAGAGCGCTTGACCGCGAGAATCAAACTCAATAACCCCATAACGGTGGGGATCACTCACGCGATATGCAAAGATTGTCGCAATATCTTCTTCAGATGACACTCGCATCAGAGTTTCAGTCAGGTGATCGGCATAGAAGAGGTTATCGCCTAATACGAGAGCTGCCGACTCCCCATTCAGAAACGTCTCTCCCACAATAAATGCCTCTGCCAACCCATTTGGCTTCGGTTGCACCGCATAAGAAAACTGGACACCAAAATCCGCTCCAGTGCCGAGTAATCGCTCGAAAAGTGGCAGATCATGTGGCGTCGAGATGATCAATATCTCTCGAATTCCTGCCAGCATGAGGAGCGAGATGGGATAATAGACCATCGGCTTATCATACACCGGTAACAATTGCTTGCTTATCGCTTTTGTTATCGGATGAAGCCTTGTCCCAGATCCGCCTGCTAAAACAATACCCTTACGCATCGTACTAGTCTTCCCAATGCCAATTTTCAAGACTCTCGCGAAGAGCTTCTCGGACGGGACGCAACGGTAATTTATATTCCAAAGCCTTTGTTGTATCGAGGACACAGCTGGAACGTGGGGTTTTAACGTTTGTCATGAATATCTCTTCTGATTCAAAATACTTATATTCCTTTAACATGGACTCAGCTCGTTTCCCACCTCGTTTCAAGCGAGCCCGCCCCTCTTCCTGAATCAGTTCCACCACTTCTTTAGTCATGACCGAGCCGTGATTCGTCACATTGTACACACCAGCGGGCAGATCGCGTTCAAACGTCGCCCAGCAAGAGGCGACAAAATCGTCTAAGTGCGAGAGAGAATTTCGAATATTGAGTAGACGGTCATACCGCATCACCTTACTAATAAAATTGCGAGGACTATCATGGTTATCGAAAGGGACCCTTAAGCGCCAGATATATTGTTTAGCGCCTTGTGAACCTTTTAATAACCACTCTTCGGACAATGCTTTAGTGCCGCTATAGAAACTACAGTTACCTTGTTTAAAGGTAAAATTTGGCTCGTCATTCTCGCGAAAACCGATGTGCTCACCGTTTGCATCAACACCCTTATCTCCCTGGTAGATGCACCCACTGGAGACATGCCCCCAAGGAATTCCCATTTCGGCGCAGGCCTCTCCGATTCTCATCGGCAAGACGACATTCCCGAAAAAAGTTTCAGCCCGCTCGAGCTCACAAGCATCCACGTTCGGCTTTCCTGTGAACCCTGCTGCATTGATAACAAAGCTTGGCTTGTTCTTTTTGAATAGTAATCGTAACACCCCAGGCTCGTGGTAGTTAACATCCGAACGGGAGACCGCCTGAACATGCTTGTCATGTAAAAACTTAACAAAACGTTTTCCAACGTATCCACTTCCACCGAAAATTATAACCATAATGACGTCTATTATTTACCTTTCACACCTCGGAAAAACCGGGCGGCTATTGGGAGCGCATTGCGTTACGTACAACATCTCCAGAATCCTGCAACATCGGGTATTCTGGTCAGAAGCCGAAAAGGATGTCAACATAAGAAAGTCTTACGCAGTCGCAGCAATGCTCGCAAATAACGGCGCGTAATATTGATTATAGATGACCAATGGGTCGAAGTATTTGCGTACTTGGCGCTGCGCAAAAAAGATGGGCTGCGATTCTAACCACGTCACAGCATCGGGTAACTTGCCAATGTTATCCAGAACGAACGCAGTGGGGCTATTGAGGATCCGATGCACCGGCACTTCCGAGCACCAAACGGGGAGGCGAAAGAGGCCCGCTTCCAATAACGGCAGGCCGAATCCCTCATGATGCGACAGGTATAGGACACAATCCGAGACGAGGTAGAGATCGCGCATGGCGGCGTCTTCCACGGGGAAATAATCGTTTACAAAGACGAGGTGCGCTTGGATCGATTCCGGGGCGGTGTCTTTCAAGAACTTTTTATATTGAATCGCTGCTTGGCTGTAGGGATCGCCAGCTCCAGTGATGAACAAGAGAGGATTGCGACCACTTTCCGTCAGCTTTTTGACGATCTCCAGTGCCATTTCCACGTTCTTCCGCAGCATGACGCGTACGGGCATTAGGAAAATGAAATCGCGATCATCCAGTGCCAGAGAGGCGAGCGACTCACGCATCTCTTCGGTAAGACCGTAAACGCGGCCAAGATCAATCGGATTTGGCACCACAGCCGGCGGGAAAGGCGGTTTGATGTGTGTGGTGAGTTCATCGGCGCGGACCTGAGAAACGGCCACGTAGCGCACATGAGGGGCACAGGTGCGCACTAGATTCCAGGGGACCTTGGTTGGGTTAGGCACCGCGTAATCGGCATTGGCGGCGCTGAGATCATGGGTCCACGCCAGCATGGGGAGCTTGGTGGAGAGATCGTGCAAGGCGCGTGTCAGGGGTAAATTGAAGTGCGTGGTGAAAATGTTATGGACGATGGTGAGGTCGAATTCTTGGAGAACCTCCGTCAATTTATCCATGAGCACGGCGATGTAGGCGTTGAAATTCTTGTCAGATTGCCCCCGCTCCAGAACCGCACGGATAGATGCATTCAGAGGGTAATCCCGGCTCAATTCCTCTAGGTAGAGGCACTTGGCTTGGTAGGGATTTGAGTCAGGCGTACCACTGATAATGGTCACTTCATGGCCCGCGCGCTGCAACAGTAACGCCTGATCCAGCATGACATGTTCAACCCCTCCGAATTGAGGCCACGACGTGTGATGTAACAAAGCTATCTTCATGCTATTCCATTAATAAACCAGACTTTCCCGATAAAAAGCTAACAAAAATTCCTTTGTCTCCTCTTAGGCCTCTACTTTCGAAATTGTCGTGAATCTTCGGAGCATTGCAAAAACTGTCCCTTGTGTCCAAGAGGCGCGCTCATTTTTTTTAGGAGTGCGCCGTGTTGGTGCTCGAAAATAGGTCCTTCCCGCTTGCTCGGAAGGCGCTTTGCGACTATTGATCATCTGAACATTTTTTATCAATGAACCAAAATTATATTCCCTTCAACTGGCCCTACGTCACCGGCCATGAGCTCCTCTATATTGCCCAATGTCTCACCTCTGGAAAGCTCGCTGGCGACGGGGTCTTTACCAAACGCTGCTCGGAGATGCTGACGGCCCGCACGGGGTCGCACAAGGCGCTGTTGGTCCAATCGTGCACGGCGGCGCTGGAGATGTCGGCGCTCTTGCTGGAGCTGAAGCCGGGCGACGAAGTGATCATGCCCTCGTACACCTTTGTCTCTACGGCAAATGCGTTTGTGCTGCGCGGGGCCGTGCCCGTTTTTGTCGATATTCGCCCCGATACGTTGAACTTGGACGAGAAGTTAATCGAAGCAGCCATTACCCCACGAACGCGGGCGATTGTTCCGGTTCACTACGCCGGCGTAGGTTGCGAAATGGACACGATTCTGGAGATCGCTAAACGCCACAACTTGATGGTGATTGAGGACGCCGCGCAAGGTGCGATTGCCTCGTACAAAGGGCGCGCACTCGGGAGCATTGGTGATCTCGGGACGCTCAGTTTTCACGAGACAAAAAATGTGATCGCTGGAGAAGGCGGGGCATTGCTTGTGAATAATGTCTCACTGGCTCAACGCGCGGAAATCATTCGCGAAAAGGGCACCGATCGCAGTCGGTTCTTCCGTGGGGAAGTCGATAAGTACACATGGCAAGAGGTCGGCTCGTCGTTCCTGCCGAGTGAAATGATCGCCGCGTTCCTCACGGCGCAGTTAGAAGAGGCAGACTACATCACGGAAGAGCGGCTGAAGCGCTGGAACTATTACCATCAAAACATTCAGCCCTTAGAGGCGGATGGGCTCCTGCGCCGCCCCATTATTCCTGATCATTGCCAGCAAAACGCGCACATGTACTACGTTCTGCTCTCTACGGAGGTAGATCGTCGTGGCCTTCTTAAGGAATTTAAGCGCAACCAGATCGAAGCGGTGTTCCACTACGTACCGCTTCACTCCTCACCTGCCGGGCAGAAGTACACGCGCGCTCATGGTGAACTGCCGGTAACAGTGGATCTATCCTCGCGGTTGATTCGGCTTCCGCTGTCGCCGATCCTGAAGCCGGAACAACAAAACCGGGTGATCGATGTACTCAAGCGGGCGTCTGATTTTCGGCTCGCAGCTGCGGCGTAATCGAATCGTATGCCCCCGGATCGCTATTTACGTGCATGATGCTTTGGCCGCCTGTGACGACGCCAAAGGAATTTTACGCGCTAAAGATTTCTGACGAGGTCACCATACACTTTTTTGGCCTCTTCGCGCTTACTTCTGCAGAGAGAGATCTGAAGCTTGAAAAGGGATCGAAAGCGGTCGCGGAACTGTTGGCAAAAGGGGACGTTACAGAGTTACTGAATCTGCGCCGTGCGTGCCTTATTACGGGAGAAGAACCCGGCACAAAACCTAGAAAGAAGGGTTGGCTTTGGTAAAGAAGCCTATTCGAGCACCCTAACTCGGAGACGGCGAAGGCGAGGCGGAGGGTGGGGGCGTCGATTGAGGCGGCGAAGAAGGCGTCAGTGCGACGACGGGGGCTAGGGAGGCGTTCTTGACGATGGGTCGGGGTGGATCGGTCAGCGCGTGGATCACTTCGATGCCAGCGCGCTCCATATCTGAGACGATGGCGTTGACCTGGGAGACGAGAAAGTTGTGCGCCAGGTAGCAGGGGATGGCGACCACCAGGCCCGCCGCCGGGGTGATAAGTGCCGTGTAGATGCCCGCTGAGAGTTCGGCAACCGATGAGGCACCGCTGGTGCGATTGAGGTGGATAAAGGTTTCGATGAGGCCGAGGACGGTTCCGAGCAATCCGAAGAGAGGCGCGACGTATCCGATCGTGGCGAGCAGGGCGATGTTCACTTCAAGCCGGGGAATTTCCAATTGCGCGATCTCTTTGACTACTTCACGCAGCTCAGAGGGCGGCAGATGCCGTTTGTAAATGGCCGTCGCGATGACGCGAACGACCGGTCCGTGTCCTTCTTCGCATCGTTCCAGCGCTTCCAGGTAGCTTTCTCTACTGAGCAGCGGAAGCAGCCCAGAGAGAATCTCGTTCACATTCATCTTCGCCCGGCGGAAGTAGACGATTCGTTCTGCAAAGACGCCAATCGCGATGATGCTTAGCACGAATAGGACGCCCATGAGAGGCCCGCCGCGCTGAACGAGGCTGAACAGATTCACGCTCTCTTCGACAGGGGCGACATTGACATCGGCTAGAAGAAAAATGGTCATGGCGGTTTACCAGATCGCCGACTTGAGTTGCCCGATGACTTGATCGCCATCTTTAATGAGAAGGCGCCACGAGCTCACCGGGCCGTAGTTCCTGTAGGCTGGCCCGATAACCGCAAAGTAGGCGCGTGCGCCACCGGAGAACTTCGGTAAGCTCTCCGTGAGGGTGCGAATTGACTCCTGAGAATTCACCTGCCGGTACTGAAAGACAATCGTCAGCGGCAAGGACTTCCAGTGATTAGCGATCGTGAACGTGAAGTAGTTGCCACGACGAAAGTCGAGCTGTTCTCCCGTGGTCGCTCCCCAGTTCAAGTAATGGACTTCTTCGACCAAAGCGGGGTTGCTCAAGCCTTTAAAGTAAATGGAGTCTGTGGTGACTTCGTGAATGGAAGGCACGCTGATGTGCGGATTCAGCGCAAAGTTTTCTTTTGGCAGGGTCTGGAGCGTTACCGAGTTTTGAACTTGGTCCGCCGTATCGAGCTTATACTGAATCGTGAACTTGCGGAGCTGCTTGGAGACATGCAGATCGAGAATCGCACCAGGGTTACCACCGGGCGAGGTCACTTTGGACATGTCCCGCTCGGACATGAACACGGTTTGATGAGGCTCGATTGTCGAGACCGAGGGATCATAACCGGCACCGACAGGCGGTTGATACGTCGGGAACGTCCGACCGCCCGTGATATCGGCCCGGTCTGTTTGGGCACAGAGCGCGCCAGGGAGAAGGCACGCGAGCGTGGCAAAACAGAGTAAAGAGTGCCGAATCATAGGAGACTCTGCTCGGGCAGAGGTGGGTAAGGGTATTCCTAGAAGAGAGGGTGTGTCAATGAACACGGTTTGTGTAGATAAGGGGATTTAAGAATCGAATGAGGGGTGGACGGGATACGAACCGAGCAGGCGCAGCTCATGGCACTGTTGGCCAGCCGATTCCATGGCAGCCGTCATCGCCGGTTCTGCGATATTCGATTCGATTCCGACGAAGAAGACGTAGGTGTTTGGCTGGCCGTAAACGTTCAGCGATTTGATGCGCTTCAAGTTGATTTTGAAATCTGCGAAAGGGGTGAGGAATTTGCAAAGGCTGCCGACTTGATTCTTTAAAACAGCGGCCAGGGAGGTCTCGCGGGGTGTTGACTCGGCGGCACTCAGCAAGCACGCCGGATGGCCCATGAGAAAAAACTGAGTCAGGTTCTTGATATTGCCGCCGATGGGAAATTGCACCGTCTCGAGTGCATATCGCGCGGCGCTGGAAAGGGGCGCGATTGCGGCAACGCCAGGCTCCAAGGAAGCGCGATGAGCCGCCGATGACGTGCTCTCCGAGACTTCTGTCGCCACGCCTGGATAATGTTCCTTAAGCCAAAGTTCACAATGCTGAAGAGGGGCAAAATGCGACGAAATCAACCGAATCTCCCCGTGATTTTTTGCCAGCAGGGCCAGGCGAACGTTGAGCGCATATTCCCCTAAGATCTGCAAAGGACCGCGTTCATTGATCAGGTGATCGATGGTGGATTCGATCATTCCTGCCGACGAGTTCTCGATAGGCACGACGCCGAGGCGGCTCGGATCCCGCTGCGTGTGATGAAAGACGTCATGAACCGTTTCACAAGGCGTGAGGTGCTGCTCCGCAATCTGCTGCGACGCCGCGACTTTCTGAGCGACGAGATGCGAAAAGCTGCCGGGCTTACCGAAGTAGGCGATCTCTGTGGGTGAGATAGCGGAATGCATGGTTACTGGCCGATGGGTGTGCCCGGTGAATGGAGTGAACGTTGAGGCAGCGCTTTCAGCGTCATCGTTAAATAGACCGTATTGTTGTAGCGTCCCAGGTACTCTTCTTGTGAGGTGTAGGTGAGCGCAGCATCCCATGTCTCCAGATCGCGGTGGACCGTGTAACTCTGTTCCTGCAAGCGTCCATTGGCCAACTCAAACTGCTCATTAGCGATAAACTGCCAGTGCTCGTTGAGGCGATATTGGAAATTCAAGTTGGTCTGATCACTGTTTTGAAAGAGCGGGCTACCATCGATGTAGTTTTGCCCCACCGTGACTGAAAGCGAAGGATCCGGGCTAAACGTAACTCCCTGGAGAACCTCGTTGAACCCACCATCAAATCCCAGTGCCGAGCGAACAAAGTACGTTAGGTTCTGTGTGGGATTAAACGTGAAATTGTTATAGAGATCGCTAAACGTGTGCCCGGAGCTGCTCGAGAAATTGTGATCGAAATCGGCGTCCAGATAGGTCGATAAGTCGAACAAGTTTACATTGCTTCCGTCGCGTCGCGTTTGGATGCGGTTATCAACACCGAGTCGGACGACTTCCTGTTTATTAATCGAGTCGACCGAGTTGTAGTCGGGGAAATTCAAAGGCTGAAGTTGATCCGAGAGCAGGCGGGCATCAAACGGACGGATTTTATCCGGAGCGACATTCGGCGAGGGCATGTACTGAGCGTTAAAGAACGGTTCCATAACATGGCGAATTCCGTTGATTCCGAGCGGAGCCCAACGAACGTCATCCCATGTTTTTGAGACTTTAAAATCTCCTTCCAACCCGACATTTCCAGTAATCCGCGCGCGAGGATCGAGATTCGGGTCGTTCGGTACGATGGATCCGGCGGTGTTCGAATTATTGGCCGTCGGATTCTGAGAAGTTTGTTCATTCTCGTAGCCATAATAGGTGAAGCGCCCACCCACGCGAGGGGTGAGTGAAAGGAAGTTAAAATACTGCTTGGGATACGAGATCTCATGGTAGGTGTCGTAACGCCAGCCGCTGTAGTTATTTTGAATCGGCGCATTCGGGTTATTCAGCGCGTAAAAGGGGTCATCTATGGGAAAACGGAAATCGGCCGCCTGCGCAAAACGGCGATCTAAGTAAGCGACGCTCGATTCACTGTGGTACTGGAGACCTGTGCCGAAAATCGGTTGCTGCTTGATGTCGAAATCGAGCTCTGGAAGTCGATCCACCGACTCAAAAAAGGTGTTGGTTCTCCCGCGAATGAGAAGATCCAGGTTGTAGTTCGGGCTGTAGTGACCGAGCTCCGCCACGCTATCGGGCTGAGCATTCAGTGAATATTCACCGGGGAAAAAATCACGAGTCACGTAGGGATCGCTCAAGATCGTGACGTTGGCAATCGTGTAAAAGTCAGGGCCCAGGGAGAGATTATTCTGGAGAGCGAACCGGTACCGATCCTCATTTCCAACGCCGTCATAGACACCAGTCGAGGTAATCGTGCCTTGGTATCGAGCTGTCGGAAAAAGAGGGTCGGTGTGATTGTAGTACGAGTCGCGGATGAAATAGCTCTTGAAATTCAGCACATCCAGCAGATTAGAGGGCGAGCGGTAGGTGAGGTTCAGCCCAGCTCCCACGCCTCGGTTCTCGCGCAGATCGAGCTGCACATTGGCTTTGAGGTTCTTATCGATGATGAAGTTAAAGTCGTTGTAAAAGAAAAAACCGAACGTCGAGCTTTGACCAATATCGAACGTGTACGTGGGTCGGTCGTCTTTCAGCGATTGGACAATGAACGGCACATAGAAAACAGGAATCTTCCCCACGTAAACGACGACGTTTTTCAAAACCACTTCATCCCCGGGCCGATACTCCACCTGCGTGGCGTTCAAATGAAATCCCGGCGTCTCACGATCATCCGTGGTCATGATTCCGTGGAAGATCCGGTAATGATTGTCCTCCACTGTAATCACGGAACTGCCGCGAATGATCTTAGGATATTCCTGCGACGTGAAAGAATTAGCGGTAATCGCCTTCGTGATGAAATTGTAAGTCATGTGATCGCCACGATAGACCGTTTTACCGTTGTAGAGCCGGGCGTTTCCGGTGGCGGTGGCGAAGCGTGTGGTGCGATCAAAAACCACGTGATCCGCGTACAAGGTTTCGCCGTTACTCTCCACCATCACGTTCTGGTCTGCGTTACAGATTTCCCCGATGGTGGTAACCGTATCGCCACGAATCGTTATCTCGTCGCTGTTATCTGGTGCAGCCTTCGGAGGGAGAGTGGAAGGCGCGGGAGCTTGCGCCTGAGCAACTTCAGTAAAGGAAGCGGCAGAATAGAGAAACGAGAGGGCAATGAGCCTGAGCCAAAGGGTACTCTTCAAGCTCATATCTGGTAGCACGGACAGGCGTATGTGCCAATCAGAAAACGACTTCCGTAAAAAATGGGGCAAGGGATTCATGGACAAACGTGAACCCCTTCGTTATGGCAGAACTTTAGTGGAAGTGAAGTCCCACGCCAATGCCGATGGGAATCAGGTGAGGTCCAGAGCCCGCCGAAGCCTGTTGGCCCGTGTGCAAAATGTAATCGATAATGCTCGGGGAAACGCCCGCTTTTTGCATGCGATCCACGTCGATTCCGTTGAGTCGATTCCGTTGAGTCGATTCCGTTGAGCACATAGATCGTCTCGCGGTCGCGAATGTAGCGGAGAATGATGCCGTCATTCACGCGAGCTCTGGTCAGCTCGATGATATCGGAAACACTCAACGGGTCGCCGTGTACCATCTTATCGTAGATCGCAGGGGAACTCTTGCTGTGCTGAACGGCGTCATAATCGACCTGTTGCTGCTGGGAAAGTTCACACGCCGAGAGCATGAGAACGAGCACATTTCGTGAGAGCATGGTCATAAATAATTAGATAATAGGCCGCGCCAATCCACGTAGGAATGCCCAGACCGAATGCCCAGACCGCCTCACCCGCATCCGTGAGCGGGCCATTGAAGACAAAGGCGAGGTTAGAGCAGCGGGCTACTTGAACGTACTGCCATTTTGTCGTTTCCGGCGCTGTGTGACCCCGCACTATACTTAACTTCGGCACATGGATTCACCGGTTCCCTCCAGCTTCCGGATTGTACGCATGCGATTTGCTCCTGTCGAGTCGGCGTGAAGCTTGGCGCCGACTGAATCGCGATCACCAGTTCTCGAGTGGAATAGTTAAACAAGAGCTTTCCTGGGATCTCCTCATACTTAGGACTGTTGTTCCAAGTGCTCACGCCCATACCGTTCCATTCTAATAACTTTAAGATCCTGGTATTTTGATCAGGAAACTCCTTTTTTGAGCGGAAGGATCATCATGCTTACATCCGGCGTGCTGCTATAGAACTGCTTTTCCACGTCTTTCTTAATAGGGGCTGGAACCCCAGAGAAACAGCGGTCCATTGAGCCCGCCATCTTCGCCTCTTCCGCGGACTGTTTCCGTTCATCGCTATGAGACACAGAGATGTGAAACACCGTTAAAATGTCGTCGAGAATCTTTCGGGAACCGGCCGCTCCGACTACAGCCAGCAGGGTTGAATCTTTATAGACGTATAAATAGTGGCAACTGTAGCAAATTAAAAAATCGTACGTGTGCCCTCCCGTTCTTATTTCCAACCCCTCACGAGGATCAAAGCATGAGGCCATCAATCCATCCCAATTTCTTACCGCTTTTTGAAGCTCGGAAGTGGCCATCTGTTCCTTCACTCCGTCGATCTCTACTTTTCCTAAGACCTTGTAGCCACAAAGTTGCTCTTCATCTTTTTTAGGCTGATCATCCGGCTCCAGCGAATAGAGCGTCGCTTTGGCTGGAGACTGAAGGATCTTCAGTTCTTCATCAGGTATCACGTTCGGCTTTTTGTCTTTTGCTTCGACAAAAGTCGTTACGCCGAAAATAGCGATTATTAAGCTTAGCCTACGCATGCCACAGTGTTACCCATTTTCCGCGACCGTTCCCATCACTCAAAAAATGTCTTCACAAAATCAATCGCCTCAAACCGTTTGAGGTCTTCCGGTCTCTCCCCTCGACCTAAGTAGTACGTAGGAATTCCGAGGTCAGATCGAACCGCCACCACCATGCCTCCACGTGCGGAGCCATCGAGCTTTGTTACGATCAACCCCGTCAACCCCACCGCCTCATGAAATTCCTTGGCTTGTACCAAGATCCCGCTCCCGGTCGTTCCATCTGCCACCAGCCACACGTGATGCGGCACCGTCTCGCTTTTCTTTTGCAAACTCCGTTTGATTTTTCCTAATTCCAAAAGCAGGTTCCGTTTATTGGCCTGTCGACCTGCGGTATCGATGATCAGTACATCGACTCCCGCCTCTTGCGCGGTCAGAAACGATTTCACAGCCACCGCTGCCGGATCAGTCCCCGCAGGCGCGGTCGTTACGGGAATATTGAGACGCTCGCCCCATGCTTCCAGTTGTTCGGTCGCCGCCGCGCGAAAGGTGTCAGCGGCACCCAGGTGCACCGATTTACCCGCCTCTTTACTGCGCGCGGCTAATTTCGCGGCGGTCGTCGTCTTGCCGCTTCCATTCACGCCCACCAGCAAAATCACCTCCGGCTTTTGAGCGACCGGCAGTGGCGGCGGAATGCGCACCAGCAACCGCAATTGATTCTTTAACCACTCCTCAGCCTGCTTCTCGTCATGGAGAACGCCAGCCTGTTTCATCGCGTCGACCCACTGCATGGCCAGCTTCGGCCCAAACTCCGCTTCGATCAACACCGCCTCCCAATCGATCTCCGCCTGCGTGGTGCTCCGAAAGCGATTCACTAAATTTGTCCAAAAACCCATAGCTGTTCATTCTGGGGTATAAGCCCAGGAATCTCCAAAAAAATATGTGAATTTCCTCCTACGATGTCGCCACCGTCCCTACGCTCTCGTCACCGATGAACACTCGACTCCCCTTTTTCGCCGCTCTTTTGGGCTTTCTTCTATTGGCTGCGAACCATCCTATTACTGCGCAAATCGCGTCCGAGGCACAGGTGCCCGACACCTTCACCCTCACGGCTGGGCCTTGCGCCATCAACATCCCCGGCGGCACGGCCTGGAAAATTCTGAGCCAGACCAAAGATCATTTCAGCGCGCTGGATGCCACAACGCACCGGCTCTGCGATCTGGCCGTTACGGACACGCCCAGCCTCACCTCCGTGACCACACCGCAGTTCATTAACCCGTACACATCGGCGATGAAAAAGAACAAGTTCCGGGTCGAGTACGCGCGATCGACGAAATTCAAAGACCTTTATGCACTTCAGGTCCTTTGCCACGGCGTTGTGAATAAAACCGAGACGAGCATCTACACGCTTTTTCTAACGACGAAGGGCAAGCTCTACACGATCACGTTGCATGCTCCGAGCCCGACGCCGCAAGATGATCCCGATCTCGCGGCATTCATGAACTCGATCAATTTTACGCCGCCATCGGAGTAGCTATTTTAGCGTAATCACCTCAGCACCTGCGCGCGTGATGTGTGCAATGGAGTGTCCGTCGGTCGCCGTCGCGAAGTCGATGGTGTCGGTCTGATCGGGCCACGCAATCGTGACGCTGGTGTGATTCTCGTTCCACGTGGTTGTCGGAAGCGGTTGGCCTGTTTTGAACGGGAACATCAGGATCTTGAAATCGGGACTGACACAGTTCGCTGTGATGTGCAGCTTATTGATCTCCATGTTCCGTTGCGGCGGATTCGGCACGCTGAGCTTGTCGACTTTACCCGGCGGATTATCCAGCGCATTGGCCGAGAGCACCCGTACCAGTAAGTGGCGGTCGGTCTCGGGATTCGGGTTGTTCTTATCGGGTTTCGGTTGTTCGTCAATCACGATATCGGCAGAGGCGGGACCCGCAGCAGCGGTCGTCGTTTTGGCCGAACCCATTACCAAGTCGTCGTCCAAGATCATCCCCCAATCGTAGGCATGCGCTTTATCGTCGAGCTGGAGGTCATCCAAAATCAGGGCGTACGGGTGCGATCCACGCACGATCCCGGCCGTGCGAAACGCTTTCTTCACGTCGAACGCCTTGTACCACTCGGCTTTATCTTTGGCGTCCGGCTTCTCGGATGTGATCCACGATGGGAGTTGGCCGATCTGATAATTCATCCAGGTCAACGGTGACTTATGCAATCGAAAATCGTTGTAGCAAAAAGGATTCTGCACCGTCGCCGTACCACTCGGCGGGCGGACGAGTCCGCTGTTTTGGTAATCCCACGTCTTCGAAAGATCGCTGGTAGTGAAGCTGGCGAGCGGTTGATCGTTGAAATCGACACAACGTGCTTCCATCACACTCGGTCCCGATTCGTCAGCGGTGAGAACAGAGCGATTTTGCGGGAGATACTGCGCTCCCACCTGCCGCATGAAATGGTAGATGCTCCAAAAACGACCCAGTCCGTAGAGGCTGAAATGCGAGCGGTCGCAGTATTGGTGTCCACCGGGAATGCATCGAGTGAGGTAACTCATGTAGAGTGCATCTTTATCCCATGCGGAGCGGGTGATCATGTTCCCGGTATCTTCACTGAAATAGGTGAGCGGTCGCCCATTCATCACCTGGGTGTATTCCTTGGCGGGATCGACCGGATCCATGTCGCAAGCGAAAATTGCGCAGCAAAGTGAATCCATCGTTGAGAAGGGATGGTGCGTGTTGATGTTTTTCACACCCACATAGGAATAATCGCTGGAGATTTGGTTGCGATAAACGAAGTCGCCGCACGTGTCCTTTGGAAAGAGAGCGTGATACATAAGCACGTCCGCATTCCGCGCGATTTTCCCGCCAGATCCCGCAAGCGAATCGCAGAAGGTAAAGCCGTTACCCCAAGGAACCATGGAGGCCACGAAGTAGTTGTTATAGGCGGCGCGCACGCTGGTGCTGGCGAGAATCCAGCGCTTGGTCGATTCATCCCCGCGCTTGGCCATGATGATCATGTGCTCGAAGAACATGAAATTCTTGCCCCACCCCTCAAAGCCCTCACCTGTCGGGTACATGGAGTAGATGAAATTGGTCTGCGCATTCGCTGCACGGGTGTATGTGGTGGGGTCATAACCGGGTTCGCCTTCGATTGCGCAAATGACAAACAACAGCCGCGACGACCACGAAATCCAGTTGCTCGTGCTGGTGTGCAGCGTGCGTAAAGTTTCAGCACCGATGTAGGTCATCCCGCTGGAGGCGTGGGTCAAAAAGGTCCGCACGGTATCCCGTTGATCGGCCGTCATGAAGTTGTACGCAAAGTCGTAATCGAGACCCATTGTCCCTTCGTAAGAGGGCCCTTGTGCCACCACGCGAAAATCGTTTTTATCCTCCGGGCTGTGCGCATGCGCAATGTTGGAAGCGAGTCCGATATCGGCGATCTTCGATAACGTGGTGATCACCGCTGCGGCTTTCTTGCCCCCATCCTGATCGTTATCAATCAAACAACGGAACGCCTCGTACATCGTCGTGAAGGCCACATTGCGATCGAGATCCAACGGCTTATCGCCCTTCGGATTATTCGTGGCATCGGCCGCAGGAAAACTCGTCTCGTTAGGGTACTTCTTTTTGAGCTCGTTGTAGGGCATGGTGTACGTGTCAATCGTCTGTTGTGAACCGACTGCGAGCGCCTCGTAAATCGCGCCGAATTGCGCCTTCGGTCCCGTCAGCATGTCTTGGATATGCGCCCGAATCGCGGAATCGACCGATTTCCCGGCTTCCGTCGTTTCCAGGCGATGCTTAATGAGCGGTACATCTTCAGGATTAAAGATCACGCGCGGGTGTACGCCCGGCGGTGGAACCGGCTTCAAGTACGACGAATCCAGCCCCGTTTCATCCAGAGTCATGTGCAGTTGAATACTGAAGTATTTCTGGATGTCGTCATCCGAGTACCCGAAATTATTCCGGCGCTTAATCAGCTCCGTATCGATTGGCAAATTGAAATCGTGGATATCCTGGCCCAGGTGATCGGCCACACAGGGCAAGAGATTTCCGTCGGTGCCTCGTAGCCCTGGGTAGACAGTTGGAGGCAGATCACCGGCAAACGCGGGAATAACCAGGGAACAGAGGAAAGGGAGCAGAACGCTGGAGGACAGTTTCGTCATAGGCTCACTAACCGTCGACCCCAAAAAAAGTTGCACTAAAATTTCACGTTCCCGATAAAACCTGGAAATCCTTAATTAACTCAGGAAAAATAAGGTTAACTTCAATGGACGCCCCTATCAAAAGCAGTAAGTACAACACGGCGCTTAGTAGAACGAGAGATGCTGAAAATGCGCCGCTTAAACTCGATTTCGGGTGATATGAATTCCACGGTTCGCTCCCGATAAATTTGTGGTAGACCAGAAGATTGCTTACCTTAGCGAAGTACCTGTAGGTCAGGAAAAAGAAGGAAGCAGAGAAGATAATTCCAAATATTCTAATCACGATAGCGGCTACCGTATCCATCTCTCTGACGGGCGCGGATCTGGCCGGCATCTGCGAAAGGTCGGGAACCTTTTTGGCATAAGTATCGAGTCGAACGGCACGATTTGAACCGTAAACAAGCATAGAAAAAACACCAAAAAAAAGAGTGCCGCCGAGAAGATCCCAGAAATCGGCTTGGACGACGGGTTGCAGCCAGACATCCGTCTCCTCCTCTCGATACGCTCCTTGAAAGAGCGTCGGCGAAAAAATGAGATCCGAGTGGCCCGCCCGTACAATAGACTTATCGTAATACGTCGACATATACGGCGGCACATTTTCGATGGATCCTGCCAAACGGTTCCAAGCCGCCTTGTCCCATGAAGTGGTGGTAGGCTGTGTCGAGCCATAGTAACGTGCGGTAGCGGGCCAATTCAGACCTTCCTCCAGCGCTCCCGTCGTGTAGGTATCGCTCAGGATCGAGACCGTGAGGGAACGGACCGTTTCCAAAGAACCTTCGTAATATTCGGGTTCCCGGGAACTTGCAGGTTCGCTATAAGGATAGAACGGTTGAGCGGTTTTAAAGCTAAGGCGTACAAGCCGCGGTTCAAAAAAGTGCCCCTTTTGGGGATTAATCAACTGGAAAGCAGTAATTTTCCAGTGTTTCTTCACGTACGGCCCCAGCCAAGCCGCGTCCGCAGGTTGCCAGGCAAAATTTTTCTGCTTACACCAATCTTGAACTTGAGTGACATTGTCTGCGTCTAAAACGGTGGCGTGATACCCTGCCACATCCTCCTTAACCAACTCTCGCACTGGATAATCCTCTCCCGGAAGGCTGTCCGCGCTCAGCGAGACGCCCGGATAATGAAAGCATCGGTAGTAGCCAAGTACAGAGAGGTCGAATAACGGCACAGTCGCGAGCAACGCAGCAGGTAACAGACCTACATTTTTCTTCGGTGGGACAATGTGTGGCGCGGAGATGTCATTTGCCAAATCGAATATTTTCGGCTCCACCTCCACCAACTCCGGAACCGTGGGCGTGGGAACCAGAAATCCGATTTGCTTAGCACCGCTCTCAAACTCTACCCTACGGATAAAATGCTCCGTTTGGGTTTTCGAGTCCCAAATAATGACTGCGGCTTCGTCGTAAATGGAAGTGGATTGATCTGCTTCATCTCCGAGAATCACAGTGGCGCACCCGAGCGCCGGATCCTGAGTCAGCGCTATGAGGATTAATGAGATTTTCAGGATGCGCATGATGTTGAACGGTTAGTGCTCAGAAGCTTCGTAACTAACTACCGAATCATCCGGCGACTGCTCGCCAATCGTTTTGGAGATCGTTAGAACCAAGAGCAGGTACAGGCACGCACTCAAAAACACCCAAATCGCCGAAAACTTACCGCTAAGCCCATACCGCGGACGAAGAAAGCCTCTAGGTCTACCCTGAAACTTGGGGTAGCACAGGAGATTACTCACTTTCATAAAAAAGAGGATCGGCAGGAAAAAGAGGGACGACGAAAAAAGGAACCCGAAGATCATGATCACCACCCTAGCAACGAAATCCAAGCGCATAATAATAGCCGATCGGGGAGCGACTTGCGATAGATCGGAAACAGCCATCATGGCGAAATCGATTTGAATTGCGCGAAGCGAACCGTAGGCGACGAAAAAGAAAATCAGTCCAGCTATCGCCAGCCCGAGGGCGTCTAGGGTCGAAACTCGGAAATCTGGAGGAAGCGAAGTATCGGTGATTTTCTGCCGATACGGTTGGACGCTCGGTGCGGCCGAAAAGATGATGTCGGAGTGGCCAGGACGAATCGTCGAGTGATCTACGTACGTGGACATACATGCGGGCATTTGAGTACCTGCTGGAAGGGCTGCTAAATGCGCCCAATCTTCCAAGTGCCATTGATCAGTAATTGTGGGGTCGGGCTTGCTCGGGCCGAAGAAGCTGGCGTCTGCCGGCCAGGCTAAGCCTTCTTCCAGTTTTCCCGTAATAAAGGTGTCGCTGAGAATTGAGACCTGAAAGTCACGGTAACTCGGAGCCGATTCCGCTGGCACCTCGGGTTCACTGTAAGGATAGAACGGCTGATCTGTCTTAAAACTCATCCGGACAAGTCGGCTTTCAAAACCCTCGCCAGGGGTCGTATTGATCAATTGAAATGCGGTGATCTTCCAGTGCTTTCTTACATAGGGATCCAGCCACTTGGCGTCAGCAGGTTGCCAGGCAAATTTGTTGTCCTTACACCACTGCTCGATCTGATCAACCCGATCCGCCTCTAAAACAGTCGCGTGATAACCCGCGACATCCTGCGTCGCCACGACTGTCGCTGACGATTCTTGCGCGACCATTAATTGCGAATTGATCACCGAGAACACGCTGGTCACATGACTGCCGAGCGCAATAACAACCAAGGGTGCCAATGAGGCAATCGCTGCTGGAAACGTGTGGAGATAGCGGATCGCCGGTATGTGTCGGGGCCCGGAGACCTGGACGGCCATTTCGAAGATTTTCGGGTCGGCCTCCGCCAATTCAGGCACGGAAGGAACGGGAACTAAAAAACCCAATTGCGTAGCCGATGTAGAAAAACCCGCCTGCCGAATAAAATGTTCTGTGTGCGTCTGAGAGTCCCAGAGGATCACAGCCGATTCCCCATCAATAAAGGATCGTGCCGTGATTAGCGCTGGGTTAATCACGGCGCAGCCAAAAGCAATGCTTTGTAAACAAAGAAACGCAATGAGTATCAACACGCGGCGCATTCTCTTTTGATAGGTAAACGCCTTCGCAAAAACAATTAAATCCATAAGAACATCTTTTAAACCTAATGCTCAAAGTGATTCTCCTTGCCCGTTATTGCTACCGGCATAGTGTACTAATACTGTAGATGTTCTTCCTCAACGCCAACTCCGGAGTCCCGCTCTACTTACAACTCCAAAACCAACTCAAGCACCGCATCCTTTCAGGAGAATGGATCGACGGCACTCAGCTCCCTTCGGTGCGCGATCTCTCCGCACAACTCCGGATCAATATGCTCACCGTTAGCAAAGCCTACAAAAACCTGGAGAATGAAAAATTTATCGTCACACGCCAAGGCCATGGCACCTTTGTGGCCTACTCCCGCCCGTCGCTCGAACCCGCCGCAGTCGCCGCGAAACTGGAGCCCGCCGTAACTCAACTCATCGCTGAAGCGCGGCATCTCGGTCTCTCTAAACAACAAGTCCTTTCGCTCGTCTCCTCCAAATTCAACGACCTATGAATCACACATCTATCTCTAATGAAATCCCGGCCATCCAAATCCAAAACGCCTCCCGCTCCTACGGCTCGCAAACTGTGCTGCGCGACCTAACGCTGAAAATCCCGTTCGGCCAAGTCTACGGGTTTCTGGGGCGAAATGGCTCCGGTAAAACCACCACGCTGAAGCTGCTGGCCGGGCTCATTAAACCGCATTCCGGCACCGTAAACGTGCTTGGCACCAATCCCTTCACCATGCCCGCGTCCACTCGCATCCACCTCGGCTACATGTCCGAAAGCCTGCCCGTGCCCGACTCCGTGCGCGTGGGTCATCTTATCGATTTCTGCTCCAGCCTCTACCCCGCGTGGGATCGCGAACTCGTCTCCTCTCTTCTAGGCAAGCACAACATCAACCCCAGCAAGCGTCTCTCCGCGCTTTCGCAGGGAAATCAACGCCTCCTCTTCTTTGTCCTGGCAATTGCCCCGCGCCCGAAAGTCCTGCTTCTGGATGAGCCTGCGGCAAATCTCGATGTCGTGGCCCGACGCGAAATCTTGGACGAAATCCTGAACCTCTGCCGCGATATCTCCTCCACCGTTTTTTTCTCCACGCACATCCTCTCTGATCTCGAGCGAGTCGCTGATCACGTGGGCATTCTCGTGAACGGTCAGCTCAAAATCAGCGAGCCGCTCGATTCACTTAAAGAATCGATTCGCATCGTCCGATTTCACTCGTTCAACCAAGGCCTGCCGGGCGAAACCGATATTCCGAAAAACGCCCTGCGCGCGCGCCGAGATTCAAAAGATCTCACGCTCACGCTACGCCTCGAAAACAGACCCTCCACGTTCGATCAGCCTGCTGCACTGGCCACCAATTGGGCCTGCCAACACGAGGTTCATGCCCTGAACTTGGAAGACATTTTCGTGGAACTCTCCCGTGCATGAACGCACTCGCGGCTCAAGCGGCACCCCGACAGATCTGGTTGCTCCTGAAACTCCAGCTCCATCAAAGCTTGTGGTTGTGGGTCGGAGTGAGCTCGATTTTGATTGCGGGCTCGATCGCAGTATCGCGTTTCGAATCTTTATCATTCAGTCCGCTGAATGACCCCGTCACTCTAAGTTTTCTCGACGCTCAATTCATTTGCCCATTCCTTTTCGTCTATCTTTTTACAAGCCGCTCACTGGCTGGTAGATTTCGTTTACGGCGACACATCGGTTCCTTTATCCCGCTCCTTCTCGCCTTACCCCTTGATCGCGTTCGCATTTATAGGGCTCTCAATCTCCACGCTTACCTTTTCATTGTGTGGTGCGGCCTTTTGATGCTTGTTCCACGCCTGCTCGCCAGCCCGGATCTGCACCTGTATATGGATCGGCTCGGGGATCTTGATTATTTGAGCAAGAACTTCCCCCACGCACCGGCTTATGTGTCCGGATTATCTGGATCTATGGACATTTCAGGGGGCAGAGTCACTTATGCGTTTCGCCAGTTGTACCTCTTGCTTGCTTACGCGATGGTCAGCCAAATCTTTCTCGCGCTCATAGATCGCGAAGAACGGCACTCGCTACTGGTTTATGTCTACATCGGCTGTGGCGTCTGCTGGCCCCTCTTAGGCAATGGCCTTTTCGACATTTTGCATCTCGGGGATTGGATTCCAGGATGGGAGCGTCCGCACAATCTCGGAACGATTGTGTTCGTTTGGTACGCGCAGTATCAATTCATCCTCTGGCCACTTCTACTCATCGCATTTGTAGCCACACAAATGTGGTCGGAGCGGCGATTTATCGCGCGAGAGTTGGAATCTTAAACCAAAAGCCCCATGCCCCCTTACCCCTCCGCTTACCGACAATTCGTGGCGCTCACCCTGTTCAAGCTCCGGTCGCTTCGTTGGATTCCCGTTTTTATTGGAATCGCCATTGTTCCGGTAACGACGTTGCTTTGGGAGAGATGCGAAGCGGCACTCGAACTATCCACTTTAGACTCGCCGTTGATTACTCCCATTTTGTTATCGGTTCTCTTTTCCACAGGCGCTCACCTAAATCCTGCCGGATTTCGAATCACCGCAGCGTCGCTCGGGTTTGTTGCGACCCGACCAGTCAGCCGAAAGACCGTCATTCGCTCAAATTATGGACTCGCGTGGGCTAACGTTCTGCTCATTGGAATTATCCTTTTCGTCGGACGTCTTACTCTCGGCTTCGATTTGGAGCTTGCCGGAAATCATAAAACCCTGGACTACCTTAAAACCGAGTTTCCCAAAGCAACCATCGTTTCACCGAACTTCGATTACGCCGAGGCCATTTTAATTCCGAACGGAAAGCTCGTGTACTGTTTGAACCAATTCTTCTTCTTTTTGTTATCGGCA
>CAVURW010000190.1:0-19556 GCA_963743595.1 uncultured Verrucomicrobiae bacterium | reverse complement strand
ATGTCCTCTACTGGTTCGGTTCGTATTTGCTAGAGCAAGCTGCGGTCTTGGTAATTCCGGTAACCGGACCACCCTGCCATCACCGCTCGTGCCAGTCGCTCCACGAGGACATCATCAATAAAATTCAGCTCGTCCACAGACTATTAAACTTCACCCGGAATCGGAGGTAAACTTTGCTGCATGCGACGCTGCTCCTGCGCACGCTGCGTCTCCTGTTGCGAATCTACGGGTTGCGTAGCCGGGTCAGGGAAAAGATTATCAAGGCCAGGCGTCATCATTCCATTCATGGCACCAAACGTGAAGGGCATTCCCACCGCCGCGTTCGGAGCGGAAATCAGCCCTTTCTCAGCCATACGCAGTGCTAGGAAAAAGCGGAGTGCCTCGCGAGGTTCCAAGCCGAGAGCCTGAAGCGAAAGGAGTTCGCGCATGCGTTCATCGTGCGGATACATCAAGACTTTTAGGTCATTCAACAAGATACCGAAGTTCGCTAAAAACGTGGTCAATTCACCCTTCACCGCTTCTCGGATTTCGTAGATGTGCTCGTTGATCTCTTCCATCTTCGTGACTTGCACGATCTGGCTGATCGCTTGCTCGATCGCCGGGCGTGCGTAATCGGAGACTTCATTGATATCGATGACGTTTCCGTTAAACGGCAGGTGATTGATGAGTGCCAGAGCACCCTCCTGGGTATCCACATGGATGTAACACTCCACCTTGTAGAACATCAGCGCCATTTCGCGGCAGGTCACTAGGCCTGTGGTGCTAACCAAAAGCTTGGCGCGATTCACGTAAATGACTTCAAATACCCACGGCGAGTTCCCGCCAAAAAAGCCTTGCGCAATCGAGCCGAGAAGTGGTTTATCCGGCGTCACCAACAGGTGCTGGCCGGTCTCGTAAACCTGTAAAACCGCGCCGCGACTTTTCAACACGCAAAACTCGTTACCCTCCACAGTGAGCAGCGAGCCGGAAACGATGCTCTCGTCCGCCAGCTTAACGGCCAAGCGCTTGGTGCCCAGTAGGTTCGATCCGTCGCGATTCAGTGAAGTGATGACTTGCCGTGTGATTGCCATAATTAGTGCTGTATTCCACACGCAGTTGAGCGATTTGTCACTCAGGAAAAGTCCAGAGATGAACGGTGCCCCGTTCTCCCATCGCCAGCATGTCGTAGGCGGGCGACCAAACGGCATCGCCAAAACCTGCGAACTTTCCCACCACCTGCTCCGTGGGCACGTCCCAGATCTTCACGATTTTTTCCCGCCGCTTTCGGTAGTCCACTTCCAGGACAGCGGTGGCCAGATTCGTTCCAAGTCGCGACCAGCTCATCGATTCGATCGTATCGCTGGTATCCCCGGCTAAATCCTCGTTAAGGACTTGGCGGCACTCGCCGCTGGACATCCACATTTTGATCATGCCTTCCCGTCCGCCAGAAGCGACGATCTGCCCCTCTGGATTCCACCGCACGCACGTCAAAATTTCCTGGGCATCGGCCAGCGTCACTTCGTAATCGGGATGAACAATGCCCAGCATCCCGAGTTCCAGGGAACCGGCCAGCTCATATTGGCCACCCCAATCGACGCTCGTCACCTTCCCCGCATTTGCCATGGGCAGCGGCGAGATCGTGCGCGCGGCCACGTCCAAAATGAGAATGCCATTCTCGGTGTTAATGGCAACCGCCAGGCCATCGTGTCGCCACACCACATCTCGCGCGGGGGGGCCTTGCACCGAATAAATGGCCTCTTCACTGGCGACGTCCAGAATCGTGATGAGGCCGTTAAAGTTAGACGTGGCAATCATCGTGCCGTCCGCGCTCCAACTGAATCGCGAAACATCGCCCTCCATCGCCACCACACGCTTTTGGTTTTCGCGAATATCCCAAAAGACAATTTCCGGCTCATGGTTGCAACAGGCGATTCTCTCGCCGTCCGGGCTCCACGCAAACTGCACTAAAAAATCGACAAGCTCCCGTGATTGGCTCAGCAGAAGCGTCTCGTTCATCGGCAGCCCACCCGCAGCCGAGCGTGCCCCTTGCTTCAGCGTTGAATTGGATCCGCGCCGATCATGGAAATACTCCAGAACGCGATCCATCTTCACACGCTTATCGAAGAATTCTTTCATCTTCTGTTCCATGCCCAGCTCACGAAGATTCACCTGGAGCATCGCTTTCTCCGACGATTTTCCGATCTTATCCACCACCATCACCGTGAGGCCATATTCCGGGGCGTTCTCGCGTAAAAAGCGGATCAAAATGCCCAGGAAATCACCGTCGAAAATGTGGTAGTCGCAATCGACCCGAAACGCCTCTTGCGGCCGAATGAACCCGCTCACGTAGACTTGCGAGCGCTTATAATTCTTCAGTAACTCGCCCATCAAGGCGGTGACCAGTCGCTGATGAATCTCTCTCAGGTTACTCGGGTAGTTATGTTCCAGCTTAGAGTAGACCCGGAAAAAGTGGCCCTGCTGCAGCAGATCGTACATCTGGCGGTCGCTGTAAACCTGCAATCTCATGGATGCTTCACACTCTCTGGACTCGCCTCCACGGGGAGTACAAATGAAAGCTTATCGGCTAATTCTTCGGATATTTCAAATTCGCCCGGTAAAATCTTTAGTTTCTCCACCATAGGCACGATCCAGGCCTTCGAGGGCGTCGCGCATGTGAGCGACTCCACACGAATCCTGCGGCCCTTTTCGCGCTGAACCAAGCGCACGCTGTGAAACACCAGTTCCACCGGTTGCGGTTCTCCTTTGAGCAGAATAGTTACTAGCAATTCTTTCGTGCCCCCCTCTGTGCTGATGTGAAATTTCGAGACAGATCCGAATTCCTGGATGTACCGATTTAAGACAGGTTTGGCCAAACCGGCCGCGGAATTGACTACAAAATCCATCAAGCTCATACGGGCTTAACGCTGATCGTTGCGTCAAACGGTGTCAAGAGCCAGTCCTCAAGAAGCGCGTGTGGGACGTATTAACCCTTATTTTCTCCACAATTAATATCACTTAGCCTTTGCAAATATTGCATTAACGCTTAGACTGCTTAAGTACATTAAAGTTATGGATCTGTTGGTCTTTCTTCATCGGTATCTCCAGAGACCCGTCGATTGGTTTTGCCTACGGAAGCTCGCACGCAGGGTTTTTCGACCGCTCTACCGCCGTGCTTACGCAAACAATCGGCTTGCGCGTACCTCGTTTAATGGAAGGTCGTGGCTTCTCCATCCGGACCTAGCGCTTTGCAGTGAGAACGATAAGTTCGCAGTCGTTCACTGGCTTCGTTCCAACGTGATCCCCAGTGATACGGTGATCGATCTTGGGGCCAATGCGGGCCAGTTGACCATGGAGCTTGCTTCATTGACCGGATCAAAGGGCCTCGTTGTCGCTGTTGAACCGAGTCCTGGAAATCTCGAGGCGCTGCGTGCGCATCTGACGGCAAATGGGCTAGAGTCTCGCGTTAAGGTCATCGACGCAGCCTGCCTGGACTCCCACGATTCGGCCATCTCCCTGCGCTTCTTTGGCTCGATTCACAGCCTCGAGAGCGGCCACACCATTAACCTGGAACGCGATCACGATTACCCCGGCCAAGTGATGTCCGTGCGCACAATCTCCATCGATGGGTTGTGCGAGGACCTCAAGCTCAAGCCGAATTTGATCCGAATCGATGTGGAGGGTGCCGAGCTTCACGTGATCCGAGGCGCCTTACAGACGCTGAAGCGTTTTCGCCCAAAGCTGCTGCTCACGTTTCACCCCGACGATTTCGTTAATTCACAAGCTGCGTATCAGGAGCTTCTTTCCCTGCTGGAGACGTGCGGTTACCACACCTCTCCCTTAGACGGCAACCTGCAGCCTCGAGTCTATCCGTTCGTGCATCCGCCTCGCATGCCGGAACCGCCTACACCCGCTGAGTTGAGTGTCCTGGGGTTACCGCTTCAGCGACCCCCTCGCCATGAAATTCACCTGTGCTCTTCGTGGCCTGCCGCCGAGCGACTATATCCGTCCGCGCCTGATGCTGCGCTTCACGCACCGATTCGCGGTAGCTCTTCTTAATTTCGTCAGGATCGAGGCCGATCTCTTTGCCCAAGTCCCGCGCTTGTTCCGCGTCGGTGATCTTGGCGATATAATCGGTCGCGATATCGTGCTCTTCCGGATGTTTCTGAAAGTGTTTACGCAGGCGCTTGTCCGCCCGGGCCAACTGTTTCTCCTCTGGATTAAAAGCTTCGCTGCCCGCGCGAGAAATATTTGTGGAGATTGCGCCCCAATCGGCAGTAGCTGCGGCTTCGACGCCTGCTTTAGCCACCTTATCTGCGATGTGTGCGCCCAGCACTTCGCCGATCTTGGCTCCAGCCGCTTTTCCTAGAGAACCGCCCACTTTTTGACCAATCGCCTCACCCACCTTGCGACCGGCTTGTGCTCCGGGTATGGCAGCGGCAGCCCCAGCAGCGGTCTTAACCGCTTCCAGAGTGTCGTTCGATTTCACAGAGGCTTCCACATTCGCAACCGCATTATCCGCCACTGCCGTCGTGACCGGGCTGTTTTCCGGGGCGTTTTCCACCACCGGCTTCGTTTCAACCGGCTCTGTTGCGACTTCAGGCGACACTGGCGAGCTCATAAAGGTTACGGGCTTTCTGTTCCACGAGGTGCATGATTTTGATCGTGCGTTCCTGCGAGGTCATCATACGCAGCAGGTGGCCCACATAGCTAAGCTTTTCATTCACGCCACGGCGTAGAAGCGATTCCAGACAATACTCAGAACCGCGGATTTGAGCCAGGTACTTCGCCTTTACCGTTTCCAAATCAGGATTCTCGTCGAGCAGGGCAAGAAGCTCTTCATGCTTCTCGCGGACCTGGGTGGCAAGGATAGAAACACATCGATTTTCGGTTCGGGTAAGGGCTCGCATTTTGATCTCCTGTTTTGACGCATTTGTTTGCTACATCAATAAGCCCTTTTTAAATAATCTGGGGGTACAAGCAAGAGAAAAGAAAGGGGTGTAGGGTTAAGTCATTGGAGATCAACGACTTATTTTGACGCATGTTTGCGGCTTTTTCGTCACATAACCGTAACATTGACGACTTTTCGTCACAATCCCTCAAAATGCCCCATCGTTCCCACCGGTCGGAGACGTTTGGATTGGTCTAGGTGGCGAGCAGGAGCAACTGTCATCAGCGGGCATTCAATTGGCTGAGCAAGCGCGTGAGCGGACTGGCACTCACAACGAACCTCCTCGAGCATCGCAACGGTTTCTGGAAAGCTGTCTCGAATCAAGCCGAGGCACCAAACAGGATCGTGAATGTAGGCATGTTCCCTGAATGCGGTGTAACCGCGCATCATCAAAAAGCAGGAAACGCTGAGAACATGGCGATTCGCCCCACGAACGTTATCTTTTTGATCATGCTCTCAGCGAATCTAAACGGTGAACGAAAACTCCTGATTGGGCTCTTTCAGCCATTCATCGTACCAGGGCGAGTAGGTCTTGACCTGAACGCTCTTTCCATTCGGCTGGAACTGGAGCAATCGCAAGTACCCGCCGCCACCATAACCGCGCGGAGGTACGACGGTCCCGGCCGCTTTCGGGGAATTATCTTGGTAATTTGCCAGGATCTGGTGCACCGAATGACCATCTTCCGCACTGCTCTTCAGATAGCCGGTGCCGGAATCGCAAACGTGTCCATTCATGACCAGAAAAATGCCGGGATGCTTTGAAGTGAACTTGCTCCAGACATCCTGGCCGTCATTGACGCTGCCCACCTTTGCCAAGGGATATGCCTTGGGGTTGCCAAACGATTTTGCCGGTTTATCGATCGTCCAGTCGTCCCGCTTGCTGGAGGCGTTCAGGTAGGCGTGCGTCACTACGATGACCTTGTGATCGGCCTTTCCAGCGACGACGTGATTGGCCCAATCCAGAACTTCATCGCGCGGTCCAAACTCCAGCGCAACCACCAAATATTTCCCGGTAGGCGCGGTAAATTCGTGCCAACTATTCTCCATTTTGCCCGACTCAAAGAGCCCATACGCCGCACTATTTTTGTAGTCCGTTTCATGGAAGTACGTGTTCAAGAGCGTTGTCCGATCGTTCGTGCTCCCCTCCTCCTGTGTTCCTAAATCGTGATTCCCCGGCAGAATGGAGAATGGGATACCTCCGTCGGAAAGAACTTTCATGGCTTTCTGAGCGTTCTGCCATTGCTCGGTCTGAGTGGGATTATTGACTAGATCCCCTTCATGGGCGACAAACTGAATCCGATGGATTTTCTGATGCGCGACGATCCATTCTGTCTGGCGCACGAAAGTCTCCGGGAACCCACGCGAGTAGAACTGCGTGTCGGGCAGAACAGCCAGGGTCCAAGTGCCTTCGGGAGCTTCAAACGGAGTCGTTGGAATCGATTTTACAAACGGTCGGGGTACAGCCTCATCCGCACCCAGCAAGCGCGTGAGCGGACTGGCACTCGCAACCACACCGACCAGCGTCTTAAGAAAGGTTCTACGTTTCATGGCACCTGATTCGCCCATACCTCGTCCCACATGGCAAGCCTTGAAGTGGAACAGGCCCGCACTTTCATGCGAGCCTGCTCATCTAAACAAATTTTGAGTAGAACGAGTTACTCGGACGTTGCGCTGGTTTCGTCCTTGGCGCGATCGTAATGCAGCGTGATCTTCGTAATTTCCGTCAGCTTACAGTTCTTCCAAATGACATCAGCACCGCCATCTACCCAAGCGATTTTGATGTCCCAATGCTCAGCCGTGGCCTTGGCGTTGAAAGTAACGGTGAGAACCTGACCGTTTTCGAGAACATCCTTCATGATATTATCGCCCCAATCGTCCGAATTACTGGGAGAGATGTAGATTTCCTTGATGCCGTAGCCCGTCTCGTTATCGAGCTTAAAATCGAGTGCTTCGTTATCGGCGAGGGCCGGAGCCAGCGCGATGAGCGAGAACACAAACAGGAACAGGGTTACGGGTAGATACTTTAGGAGGTGTTTCATTTGAGGGTGTTTTCATTAGGCTTAGCGATTGGGGTTAGTTAGTCAATCTTCACTTCTCATCCAAACTAATAGATATGCGTATTAATCGATGAAACTCTATTCGCCGGAATTGCTTGAGCAAAAGACGAAGTCTGGGGTGAACGTAGAATTCATCTTCTGCTACGCTTCTAACAACACCGCATGGAACTCAATACGGAACCCGCCTCACCCACTCCACAGCCGCCCGTAACCTACTGGATCACGCGATTCGTCGTCCTGCGCTGGATGGGTTTTGTCTATCTTATGGCGTTCTATGTGGCTGCTAGGCAACTGGTTCCGCTTGTCGGGGCGCACGGCCTCACTCCGGCACAGCTTTTTATGAAGAGTTTGCCCACGTCGGGTCCTGGCTGGGAAATCCCGACGCTGTTCTGGTTCGATTGCTCCGATACCGCTCTGCGCGTCATCCCATGGCTTGGCGTGCTTCTTTCGATAGCGGTTTTGAGCGGCTACGCCAATGCGCTCATCCTTTTCGTCCTCTGGGTCTTGTACTTCTCCATCGTCCAAGTGGGGCAAGACTGGTACGCGTACGGCTGGGAAATCCAGATGCTCGAGACCGGGTTTCTCACGATTTTCCTCTGCCCGCTTCTTGATTGCCGACCCTTTCCGAGACGGCCCACGCCCCTCTGTATCATCTTCCTCTTTCGCTGGCTCATCGTCCGGATCATGCTCGGCGCAGGCCTCATTAAACTCCGGGGCGACTCCTGTTGGCACGATCTCACCGCCCTCTATTACCACTTTGAGACCCAACCGATCCCGAACCCGCTCAGCGTGTGGTTTCACTTCTTGCCGCATTGGATTTTACAGGCCGGCGTGATCTGGACGTTTGTCGTGGAACTCGGCGCTCCGTTCCTGGCGTTTTGGCCGCAATACGCGCGATATCTTGCGGGCGTTTTGATGGTCTCGTTTCAATTCAATCTCATCATTTCGGGCAATCTCTCCTTCTTTAATTGGCTCACCATCGTGCCAGCGCTTGCCTGTTTTGATGATCGATTCTGGTGCCTTTTCGCGCCCCGGTTTCTCGCAGAATGGGCGAAGAATGCCGAGAAAAAAGCGAAGCCGAGCCGCGCCATGCAGGTCATTGCGTGGATCGTCACGATTCGTATTGCCCACCTGAGCATCGCACCGATCAACAACTTGCTTAGCCCGGAACAGGACATGAATCGGTCCTTCGATCCGCTGCATCTCGTGAACACGTACGGAGCGTTCGGAAGCATTACCAGGGAACGGCTCGTCCTGATCGTCGAAGGCACGGACGATCCCGATCCCGATTCGCCCGCAACCACCTGGAAAGAATACCCCTACTTAGCGTCGCCGTGGGACCCAAAGATTCCGCCGAAGTTCATCGCGCCCTACCAGCCGCACCTGGATTGGCAGCTCTGGTTCGCGGCAATGTCCAGTTATCAAGAGTATCCGTGGACGATCAACATGGTCTGGAAGCTCCTGCATAACGACCCCGATACACTCAGCCTTTTCGGCGGCAATCCGTTCCCCGATCACCCGCCGAAATGGGTGCGAATCGTGGTCTACAAATACAAGTTTGCGCAGCCCGGAAACCCCGAGCACCTCTACTGGGATTGCCAACGGTTGGGCCTTTGGTTACCGGCGTTATCAGCGGATAGCCCGGCGCTACTAGAGGTTCTTCACGAGGAGAATTGGACGGAGTGATCGCTCGCTGCGCTACTGTGTCAGCTTCAAATAGGCCTCTTGCACTAGGTAAAGCGCCAGAAACAGTGTGGTGATCCAAAATGAGGGCGGTGTATCGACCAAGCACGAAAGCAAGATGCCCACCCAAACCACCACCACGCCCGTCACCACCGAGGTGATCATGGCCGACCAAAACGACTTGCACATCCGCAGCGCCATCCCGGCCGGAGCAATGACCAGCGTGAACACAAGCAGAATGCCCACCACTTGACTCGCCAGCGTAACCGAAACGGCCAGCACAACGAGAAATCCGACCGATAATCCGGTCAACGATTGCCCACGCGCTTCGGCGACGCTCGGCTGAAGGCTCGCGAAAAGGAGTTTGCGCGAAAACAGCGCCAGACTGCCCAAGCTCAGCACCGAAAGAATCACCATGTGTGTGATCTGATCCTCAGAAACGCCCAGGATATTCCCAAACAGAATCGCCTTCGCTTGACCGCTGTAGCCCGTCAGCGAAAACAAAAAAAGCGTCCCTAACCCCAGAGACGCCGAAAGCACCATCCCGATCGCCAGATCACTGCGATGCAGCCGATTTCCCGAGATGCCGATCAGGATGGCCGCCGCCACCGTAGTCCCCAACATTCCCAGGAGCGGACTGATCCCCAAAAGCGCCGCGCCAGTCGCGCCTGGAAAAGCAATGTGCCCCAGAGCATGAGCCGCAAAACTGACCCTTCGAATCAACACAAAATAGCCCACCACCGCACCTAAAACGGCCGCCAGAGTTCCGGCAATCAGCGCATTTTGCACAAACGCGTAGCCCAAATCCTCCACCAGCCTGGCGTACAAATCACTCATCACGCGGCAACCATCACTGGCAACTCGCCATCGCCACTGACCACGAACACCCGGTCGCCAGAGTGAATCACCTCAATGGGGCAGCCGTACAGCGCCGAGAGCGCCGTGCTATTTACCACTTCATCTAGACTGCCCAAGAGCGCCCGGCCCGCCGATAAATACATCAACCGATCCATGCTGTGGATGAGCGGATTCAGGTCATGCGCCACAAATAATATTGTCGCTTTCGTCATCTCCTGAACATGCGAGATGCAATCGATCAACAGCGATTGGTTTTTCGGGTCAAGGCCCGCCAGCGGTTCGTCCAGCAACAGAATTTTCGGATGGCTCAACAAGGCCTGCGACAACATCACACGCTGCCGTTCGCCGCCGGAAAGCACGGAGAAAGCCTTATTCGCATACGCAATCGCGCCCGTCGCCGTCAGCACGCGATCGATCTCGGCGTTGCAGCAGCTTGAGGTCCACGGAACGCCCCAAAGCGTGCCGTGGCACGAAGCTTGAATCACCGCCCGCACACTGAGCGCGTAGCCCTCAAGACTCGATTGTGATTGCGGCATGTACCCGATAAACGGGGCGGCTTGGCGCGGCGACATCCCAAGCACCTGCACACTCCCTTTCGTGGGACGTTGAATGCCTAAAATGGTGCGAATCAGTGTTGTCTTTCCCGCACCGTTCGGCCCGAAAATCCCGATCCACTCCCCAGCTCGGATATCGGCGCAAATGTCCGTCAAGATCGTGTGCCCACCGATCGTGACACCCAGGTTTTCGAGTTGAACCGCTAATTCCACGTCCCCATGAAACAACAGGTTTCCCGAAAAATCAACCCATTCATGCAAATGGCTTGCGATTAATCACTCCGACTGCTCCTTTGCCGTTATTCTTTATCTTCCATCACTGACCGTCTATCCTCTGGGAGTGTCGCCGCTCAAAAATCAATGGACGATCATCTGCAAGCATTGTGGAGCTACTTTCACAAAAGACCACGATGGCTTGATGGCCCTGCATACGATGGCTTTGACGGGGACTGTGATGCAGCAGAATCTGGATCAGGCTCGTGAGATCATCGAGAATTTCGTGATCGTTTGTGAAAAATGCAATCAGCCGATCCCCTTTGAGCCTCGCAGTCGGTATCGTGCGAGAAAACTTGAGTCGATCTCAAAGAGGTTTACGATGCTTGCAAACCTCGAAAACGATCCAAAAGAGCCGTGGAAGAAGCGACCGTTGGATCCGGTGGAGAAACAGTTTCTGGACATTGCATGCCCTGCGGCGGGCGTGATTTACCAGGCAATTGAAGGTCAAGACTGCCTGCAGAACGTCCGAATGACGTGTAACCGGGTAATCCAGGAGACTGAGGAAAATGGCCGAAGACTCGGTGTCGACCTTTCAAAATCAGAAGCGATGAAACTGCTTCGGGAAATGGCCGATATCGCAAAAGCCGACGTCGGTGAATGCGCTGACTTAGTGGTGTCGTCCGCCGACTTGCAGAAGGTTGAGGAAAAGTTCACGGCAAAGATTCGGGCCGCTGATCAGAGCAAGGAGGCTGCGCAAAAGCCGAAGAGTAGCAGCACCTGCTTCATTGCGACGGCAGCCACGGACCCTGGACATCCACATGTGGAGTGTCTGCGACGCTTCCGAGATGACGTGCTTCAGCATCACCCTGCCGGGCGAACGTTTGTCCGATGGTATGAGCATCTTTCACCCCCGATTGCAGATCGGATTCGGCACAAACCCCAACTCCGCTATATTTTCAGGACTCTACTGATTCTTCCGCTTGCTTCGATCGTCCGATGGAGTCGGCATTGAGCTGAAAGCATAGTTAACCCCAATCATCTTTGATCGCGGGCAATGTCAACCTTATCGAGGATTTCATCCCGGACGTAGTGAAGGCGAATCATCGTCCATAGGCCCCTGATCTCATTTCAACGGTTGTCTCGTATACTGTCGGCATACTCGTTTTGAATCACTCCATTGTTTGTAAATTTAGTTAGACAACCATTATAAGCTGACGCAGCAAACTGCAAGGCGTCTTCAACAGTGGCAAACAGATCAGAGTTTCCGCAGGGGCTGTCAGGATCCCAAGCGGAGAATGCATACACATCCAAGTGGTCAAGGTCGCCTTCATTAAAGACTTCAAAAAGAGTAACTGAAAATTGTCCCGATCGTTCTTTCTCAAGTCTAACCCACCGAATTATAGTAAACGCACCTTCTAATCGACGATCTAATAAGGTTTCAACTGCCTTACCTCTGTTTAAAGTTGCTAAAACGTCTTGCTCTGATAAGTATCTCATCGCAACCCTCTATACACCTTTCACAAGTTTTCGTCTATCTCTGTAATGAAGACTAATAAAGAAAACACACATACAACAATTGAGAGTTAAAAGTGATCCGTAGATAGCCCCAAGATTAAACAAATTCAATTCCAATTCCATTTCGATTATTGATACAGAAGTTTTACCGAGATTGCACAGAGCCAGAACGTCTACGGTTATAGTTTTATAGAGACAGGCAATAATTAGGGCTACTACTGCGTAATAAGCTGAGATAGCTGAGAACCACTTATTTATTTTCATATATTGGAACCAATTTGCCCTACACAACCGATTGGGTCGGTTCACCTAGACAAGCGTACTCGATTCGCTCGAACCCAGCAACACGGCAAGACCTATCCCGATGAAACATTCTTATAATCCGTAATCGTGCCTTCCTGGAAAAACATCTCGACTAACAGAGCGCAACATCACACCGCAATTGGGAAAGGCATTGCGCACCGCCATTTAGGTCCGTAACATCTCCCCCTCTATGACGGAATCGGAAAGCGAGTTACTTTCTTTACGGCGGGCACGAGTGGATGAGTGGTGGGCGATGGGCGTCGACCCGTTCGGCTCGGCATTTCCCGGCACGGAACGTTGCGCGGAGGTGATCCGGCCGCGCTTCAGCATGTAAGTCGGCTGCAGAGCCTTCCCAATAAGAGTCTGGGATAAATCATTGTTCTCACCTCCCGAGCCGTTATAGGGTGTGGGTTCAACGTCATGCGCTTGGTGTACTTAGGTTTTGCGGCAGTAGTGATCCTCTTTGCGGGGTATGTAGTCGTCACGTTACCGCTGGCGCCGACGGCTGATCTCGTGGTGAACAACGGCGATGAGCCCCTGACGCTTGACCCGGCCAAAGCAACCGGCCAATTAGAAGGGCGCATCATTTTTGGGCTGCTCGAGGGCCTCACGACTCTCAACGCCGACGGCGAGGTGATTCCCGGCGTCGCCACGCATTGGGAAATCTCCCCGGACGGTCGCACCTACACGTTTCACCTTCGTAAAGAGGCGAAGTGGAGCAACGGCGTGCCGCTGACTTCCAGTGACTTTTATCAATCGTGGAAGCGTCTGCTCGAGCCGACCACAGGCGCACCCTATAACTACCAGTTATTCTACGTAGAGAACGCGGAAGCCTACTCTGAGGGAAAGATTACGGACTTCTCGAAAGTCGGCATCTCGGCACCGGACCCGCAGACTTTCGTCGTCCGACTCACCTCGCCCGTCGCGTTCTTCCTGGAACTCACCGCGTTTACCACACTAAGCCCTGTCTACATGCCCGTAGTTCAAGAATTCCCGCACGATTGGACCAAGCCGGAGCATTTCATCGGGAACGGACCCTACTTATTGAAGGTCTGGCGCGTGACCGACTACATCTTGCTGGAGGCAAACCCGAACTACTGGCGGCCCGTGCCGATTCACCGGATCAAGCTTCTGGCGATCTCGAACGCCACGACCGTGTTCAACCTCTTCTACTCGCACAAGGTCGATCTGGTGATGGATAAATCGAGCATTCCCCCCGCACTGGTCAGTGCCATTCGGGACAAACCCTACTTCCACGCCAACCCGTTCGGCGCGACTTCCTTCATCCGGTTTAACGTGAAGCGCAAGCCATTTGACGATGTCCGTGTCAGGAAGGCGCTGGGCATGTCGATGGATCGTGAGCGTATCGTCAAAAAGATCACGCTTGCCGGCGAGGTGCCGTGCGAAACGCTAGTGCCACCGCTCGCGGGATATGAGCCACCGAAGGGCTTGACCTACGATCCCGAACAGGCCCGTAAACTCCTCGCCGATGCCGGTTATCCGGATGGCAAAGGCTTCCCAAATGTCTCGCTGCTCTACGCGGCGCGCGGAAACGGGCAGCAAGTGGCTGAGGAGATGCAAGAGATATGGAAGGAGAATCTGGGCATTTCCGTCACGCTGCGAGCGCAGGAATGGAAGGTCTATTTAGATTCGCAACAAAACATCGATTACGATTTCATGAACAGCTCGTGGGTCGCCGATTATTCCGATCCGAAGACGTTTTTAGACATGTTCGTTACGGATGGCGGGAACAATTGCACCGGTTGGTCGAATAAAACTTACGACAGTCTGCTCGATCAAGCCGGAGTGACGCACGACCCCGCGCAACGCCTGAAAATCATGAGCCAAATGGAGCAAATCCTGGTCGAGCAAGACCTGCCGATCAGCCCACTCTATCATCCGGTGGGTATGGCGCTTTACGACCCCAATCGCATTCATGGGTTCAAGCCGAACTTTGTGGATGACCACCGCTGGACAGAGATGTCTGTAACGAAATGAACGAATTGACGAAGCAATTGGGTTCAGCCATGGGCGTTATCGCAGGACGGTTGCTCGTCTCGCTGGGGGTGCTTTTCGTGGTGGTTTCGCTGACGTTTCTTCTGTGTCGAGTAGCGCCTGGCAACCCGTTTTCCGGCGAAAAAAAGCTCTCGCCTGAGGTCAAGTTGCAGTTGGAGAAGGAATTTGATTTGAACGGCTCGCTGGCCACGCAATACGCCGAGTACATGGCGAACTTGGTTCAAGGAAATCTCGGTTACGCGACTGCTTACCGGGGTGAATCGGTCAATTATATCATTGCCCAGACGCTTCCGGTCTCGGTGATTCTGGGTAGCATCGCCTATGTCATTGCGCTGGTGGTCGGCACCGGGATCGGAATTTACGCGGCCTTGAATCATGGGCGATGGGGAGATCGTGGGGCCATGGGCCTTTCGATGATCGGCATTTCCACCCCGAATTTCGTCTCAGCGCCCTTGTTGATTTTGTTGCTCTGTATCGACTTGAATTTGCTGCCGGTGGCGGGTTGGGGCGATTGGGATCAGTTGGTTTTACCGGCGCTGTGCCTTTCGATTCCCTACATTGCGGCGGTTGCTCGGCTTGTGCGTGGGAGTTTGCTGGAGGTGCTCGGATTGGACTTCATCCGGACGGCCCGGTCGAAAGGATTAACGGAGGCGCAGATCGTGTTTCGACACGCGCTTAAAGTGGCGATCTTGCCGCTCATTTCATTTAGCGGACCGGCTGTGGCGGGAGTATTGACTGGGTCCATCGTCATCGAAGCGGTATTCGGAATTCCAGGAATTGGTCAATTCTTTGTGAAAAGCATCTCAAACCGCGATCCCTTCCTCACCAGCGGCGTGGTGCTCGTTTACGGCTGCTTTCTTGTCGCGTTCAACGCCTTGGCGGATGTCTTAACGGTGCTCGTCGATCGACGAATCAAAATGAGCTGATGAGCACGACCTCCTCCAAATCACTCTTGCGCTGGCTGTTTCCCGATCCCTTCGTGGGCTCAAGCTTCGTCTTTCTTTTCGTCCTTGTCGTCGTCTCGACATTGAACTGGGGGTTGGCTTGGTTGGGAATTCATCTGACGGGGTACGACTACGCCCAATCGTCCGCACTGGAAACCGACACGCGGCAAGAGCCGGGATGGCACCACTGGTGCGGGACCGATCTGAACGGGCGGGATGTTTTGACGCGCGTGCTCTTCGGGGCGCAGATTTCGCTTCTGGTGGCCTTATTCGGGACCCTGACAAGTCTCGCCGTCGGGGTGACCTACGGACTCATCAGCGGCTACCTGGGCGGCATTTACGACAGCATTCTCATGCGCATTCTGGACGTGCTCTTTTCGCTGCCGCAGCTGCTCCTGGCGATGATCTTGATTTCTGTGGGAGAGGGCTTTCTGGAGCAGGGGCAGGCGCTCGGCTGGCTGGGGACGTGGTTCCAAGCGATTCACGTCTCGCCGCGTGTCTTTCTGCTGGTGCTATTTCTCGGCCTCACGCAGTGGATGACCATGGCGCGAATCGTTCGCGGGCAGGTGCTCGTTTTGCGGGAGCAGGCGTACGTGCAGGCGGCGAAGGCTTTGGGCCAATCGCACCTGCAAATTCTGGTAAAACATCTTTTGCCGAATTTGAGCGGAATTATTTTAGTATATTTAACGCTTACAATCCCTTCCATTATGGTCAATGAATCATTTATCAGCTTTCTGGGTTTGGGCGTCCAAGCGCCGCTAGCGAGCTGGGGAACCTTAATTGCCGATGCCAGCGGCGTTCTCAACCCGATTGCCGTCTACTGGTGGCTCTTGCTCTTCCCAGCGGGAACGATGACGTTGACGCTGCTGGCTTTGAATTTTATAGGGGATTATCTGCGGGATCGATTTGACCCGAGATTTAGGAAGGATTAGTTAACTATTTCTATAGAGTTCAGATATGACGTCTTCGAATCATAAAAAAATCAGTAAATCCGTAACATCTGTTAAGCAAGTACTGAAGTTGCCGGAAGGTGTTCTCTTAGGTGCACATACCTCTTCCGCTGGAGGAGTGGTTAAGGCGATAGACCGTGCACAGGAGTGCGCCTTTCGCGCTGCACAATTATTTGTTAAGAATAATAAACAATGGTTTGCCACTCCTTTAATAGATCAGGAAGTGAAGGAATTTAATTCCAAAGCAAAACAGGCAAAACTTACACTTTTTGCCCACAATTCTTACCTCATCAATTTGGCCAGTCCGAAGGAAGATATTTTTTTGAAGTCCGTGGAGTCCATGACGGCGGAGGTCACAAGAGCGGAAGCCTTAGAGCTGCCCTTTATCGTAATGCACCCAGGAAGTCATCTAAAGACGGGGGAAGAGGCGGGATTGAAACGCATCACGGACGGTTTACAACAAGTGATCGAGAATACGAAGGGAATGAAGTGTCGATTAGCCCTGGAAATCACAGCGGGTCAAGGAAGCTGTATTGGTCATAAATTGGAGCATTTATCATTATTGCTTCAGAGAGCGACGTGTGTCGAGCGACTCGGAATATGTCTTGATACTGCACACTTACACGCGGCCGGTTACAGACTTCATGATCGTGAAGGCTGGGAAGAAACGATGAATGCGGTGGGGCAAACGGTGGGTTTTGAGCAGGTCCTGTGTTGGCATTTTAACGATACTAAAATCAAGCTCGGAGGACGGGTGGATCGTCATGAGCATTTGGGTGAGGGAGAGATCGGTTTGGATTGTTTCAAGTGGATATTAGAGGACAAACGCTGGTCGGGCCGACCGATGGTTTTGGAGACGCCGAAAAGCGAGGACATGCATGAGGACGTGGAGAACATTTTGAAGCTGGCATCGTATTTGCATTAGAGGTGGTAGTTGCGAAGAGCGCAGGTCGCAACTAAGCTAGGCCCCATGAATACGATCAAAATCATCGCTTATCTGAAACCACACTGCGGCTGGAGCCACGGCGTACGCGCCGTTCTACGTAAATACAATCTTCCGTTTGAAGATCGTGATATCTGGAACGACCCGGTTCAACGGCTCGAGATGGTTCAGAAAAGCGGTCAGGAACTTTCGCCCTGTGTAGAGGTGAATGGCAAGATGCTAGCGGACATTAGCGGTGAGGAATTGGAAGGTTGGTTACTCAAGCAGAGCTTGATCCAGCCGAACAATGCTCCCGTGGGTGTTCCTCTGAATCAGCCATGCGCCGATCACGGGGAGACCACTTCAGCTCCCATCACCCTCAAGAAGTAGTTCGGTAAGCGTCTTTTGGGCGCTCCACCGGATGAACCTTTAACCAGAATAAATCCCGTGGATACCCAGACGCATAACCTCTCAAAATCTCAGCAACTGGCTCTCGCTTCCTTGCTCGCTGATGCCGATGGCGGCACGGTGGAACTAGTGAAAAAAGAGCTCGTCCAAAGCGGAACCAGCCGACTCCCGGAATACCAGGAGTTGATGACGAAGATGTCGGGCCGAGCGCGAAGTAGCTTGGCGGATGTTATTCGACAGATTGAGTATTCCGATGCGTTCGGGAATGTTTCCCGTGGCTTGGCGAAGCTGAGTAACTTCTCGCAGCTGGAAGATTTGTGCTGGGAACTCACTCGGGTGGAGCACGCGGGCTTTAGCGCCGCTCCCTACCGTCGTACCCTGGATCGCTGGGCAGCCGACCTTCAACCGCTCTTGCCCAACCCCGGTTTCTCCTCGGAACGTGTCCAGGTGATCGCTGAGTTTTTGGGCAAGACCCAACGGCTCATTGGAAATACGCTCGATTACCATCATCCCCGCAATTGTTTCCTACCGTGGGTCATTGAGTTCCGCTGTGGATTGCCGATCACCCTCACGCTCGTCTACATCTTGATCGGTCAACGGATCGGTCTGCCCATTCAGGGAATCAGTGCTCCGGGTCATTTCCTGGCTCGGCTCGGTGATACCATATTCGATCCCTACCACGGCGGCAGAATCGTCTCGGATGACGAGTGGCAGAAGATCTTAGCCGAGCTCATACCGGCAGAACGCGAAGCCATCATGGAACCCTGCACGCCGCTGAACATGGCGCATCGGTTACTGATTAATCTCCGGAATTCGCACGTGAAACGGAATGATGTGGAAGGCCGGAAACGGGTCGATCACTACCTCGCCGTGATTCAGCGGTAAAAGTTGTTTTCAGGAGCTATCGCTCGTAACCTGGGAAGGGGAGGCACCACCGCTTCCTAAACCGGGGGCTCATGATTCGGCTGGAAACAGAAAACGGTTGGCAACTCATCACCCACCAAGATCACACGACGCTCACCGGCAAAATCGCCGAGGCGTGGGGCAACGAGTTGTTTATGCCGCCGGAACCACGCGCTGAAGTCTTAGCAGCCCTATTTCGACACGACGACGGCTGGCGTGCGCGGGATTCCCGGCCCGTTCTCACGAAAGCTGGGAAGCCGAGCGCCTTTTCGCGGGAGCTTGTTGACAGATACACCGCGTATGAGGAGATCGAGATGCAGGATTACCTCGCCGTGCGGGGACGTGCAGTGGAGGTGATCGCTCAGGAGAACCCATTCGCGGCTGTGCTCGTCTCGATGCACACCTGCAACTTACTCACCGAACACGCGGACCGTTCTACCCTTTCAGCAGATGATTTACCGCTCTTAGAGGCATTCGTCGCTGAACAGCTCTCGCTCCAGCGGAAAATCCGCTCCGATCTTCATCGCGACTATCCCCCGTACCTGTTATCTGAAGAGGCGTGGACCAATAATTTCCACTTCTTGCAAGTCTGCGACTTTCTCTCGCTGAACTTGTGTGTTCGGTTCGAGAGAGCAGTCGAGTTGCCACACCGAATGGAGGACCGAGTCGGCTTGAGCCACCAGATCGCGCTGACGCATCGGGACGACGACGAGTGGGAGCTCGATCCGTTTCCGCTCTCGGGGCGAAAACACCACTTCACCTACCCATACGTGGAACTGGAACAAAAGACATTCGCCAACACCTTTGAGTTTCAGACGTTGTTTGGTGCGGCTAAGTCGAAAGAAGCGCATGTGTGGCTCGTTCCGTTCAAGGTTTAATTGAAGCCATGCACCGCTTTTACTTGGGGATCGATATTGCGTGGGGCGATAAAAAGGGCGACGGCCTCTGTTTAATCGAGGCCGACCGCGAGCGCGCGAAGGTCGTTTCGATTGATTACACGCACGGCGATGAAGCGCTCATGGCGTGGGTGAAAGCGCGTGTGCCCACAGATGCCGCGGCCCTGGTCACGATCGATGGACCGATCGTTATCTTAAACGAGACGGGAACACGCCCCATTGATCGGCTGACCCATCGGCTGTTTCATCGGCAACATGCCGCGTGTCATCCGGCGAACCTGAACCGCTGTCCCCGCCCGCCTCGTGTCCGCCGGTTATTCGAACAAATCGACTTCGTTACCGGTTGGGACGCCGCACTCGGAACGCGACTGGTGGCGGAAGTTTATCCGCATCCGGCGATGGTT
>CAVURW010000189.1:0-3513 GCA_963743595.1 uncultured Verrucomicrobiae bacterium | reverse complement strand
CGCGAGTTCGGGAAGACCGCAAAGGTTTGGGACAAAAACAAGATCGTGATCATCCCGGATCACTACATTTTTACCGCCGATTCTCTTTCGAATCGCAATGTCGATATCCTCCGCGATTTCGTGAAGGAACAAGGCTTGCCCTATTTCTACGATGTGATCGATGACCCGAACGGCAAGTGGATTTTCGATGCCTCCCGCGGCCAATTGAAGAAGCAGTACGGCAGCAGTTTCGCGGGCGTGTGCCACACCGCTCTTCCGGCCAAAGGCCACATTCGACCCGGCGAAGTTCTTTTCGGAACCGATAGCCACACCTGCATGGCCGGCGCGTTCAATATGTTCGCTACAGGCATTGGCAACACCGATGCCGGTTTTGTGATGGGCACGGGTCGGCTCTTGATCAAGGTGCCTGCGACGATGCGATTTTTCCTGGAGGGTCAATTGCCCGCAGGTGTCATGGCCAAAGACGTGGTTCTGCATGTGATCGGCGAGATCGGGTTCGATGGCGCGACCTATCGTGCGATGCAATACGAAGGCCCCGGCGCAATGTCGCTCAACATGGATGATCGTATGACGATCACGAATATGGCGATTGAAGCCGGTGGCAAGAACGGCGTATTTCCCCCGGATCAGACGACCTTCGACTACGTGAACGAGCGCACGGCCCGTAACGGAACGAAATCGACCTATCAAGCCGTGGAACTGGATGCCGAGCAAAAGTTCATCTACGACTCGCGAGTCGATCTCTCCAAACTGGAGCCGACGGTGGCGCAGCATCCCGATCCGGGCAATCGCGCCCTGGCCAAGGAGCTCTCTAAGGTGACCCTGGATCGTGCTTACATCGGCTCGTGCACGGGCGGTAAGACTTCCGACTTCCTGGCGTTTGCCCAGGTGCTGAAGGGCCGCACTGTGAAGATCGATACATTCGGAGTACCCGCGACCCCGGATGTGGTGCATGAATTGCAGACCATGACGATGGGGGATCAAACGGTGTGGAGCCTGCTCGAATCGGCTGGCGTTCAAATGACTGAAAATGCCTCGTGCGCCGCGTGTTTGGGCGGTCCGGTGGACACGTTCGGTCGGATGAACAAGCCGATGAACTGCATCTCCGCGACCAACCGGAATTTCCCCGGGCGCATGGGCCACAAAGAGAGCAAGGTCTACCTGGCCTCGCCCTACACCGTGGCTGCATCGGCATTGACCGGACACATCACCGATCCGCGCGAGTACTTGTCGTAAGCCTGTGAGGAGTGCCGTGAGGCGGTCTTGTGGCTGGCGAGAAATTTACCGCTTCGCCTGTCGTCCGTTCGGGCCTAAAGGCAGCGTGACGCTGCACCCAATAAGGACGTCTGTTCCGTCTAGGTGTTGCTGCGAAGGCGAAAGGCCGGGCGCTAGGTTGCCCGCTGGACTGGTTGCCTGTAGTGGGACCCAGCGCCACGCTGGCTACGGATGGACGGGCTTGGAAGGCTTATTAGGCAGAGGCTCGGTCGGCGTTACAGCGGTGGCGACGGCGGTGGGGACCACGCCGTTTTGCGTGTCGGAAAGGCGCTCGGGTCGGGTCGCTTCGGTTTGTTCGATTCCGCCATTAACAACGACGTTATTCCCTTCCAGTGTAGACAGGTGCGGGGGGATCTCTTGGTACGTCTTGAAAACGCCCTGGTGCACGACTTTCCCGCTCACATCCACGCGAGTATAGAGGTAGGTGCTCAGCGCGATGCACTGGAGAATGTGCAGGTTATTGGCGCTATCGAACCGAATTTCGGGATCGACTCCAGATGCCAAATTGCCCAGTCCAATATTTGCGAGGACCAAATTCGTGTCGGGCTCTTCCACACGCAGGTAAAGAATCGTCTTACCCGGTGATTGTGCGAAGACGATCAGCGAAAAATCACGCGGCGAGCCATCCAGAGTGCGGGTCTCGGTCCAGATGTGATGGCCGTCCATCTCCTCAATCTGGCAGGGCGGGCTGATGATCTCGCCTTTTCCGGGCAAATTCACCACAGCACAGGCCTTGTAAGTACCCAAGCTCCGGATAGCGTAGAGCGGGGTTACGTTGATGGTGAGCTTTTGTGTATCGCCCGCTTTCACCGTTAAGGGTGGAAACGTGGCCGTATTTTCAGCGCCCACCGGCAGGCCGCCTTTGTCTGTGATGAGAAACCGAATCCACGGTCCGCCATCGTTGGTTAGAACGATGTCTTGGTCGCTGTTGTTCACCAGAGAAACCGTCAATTCCACCCGTTCATAGAGGAGAAAATGGGCGCGAGGCGCTTCAATCCCCACGGCGAGCTGGGCGTGGAGGCAGGTGGAGGTCAGGACAACAATGAAAACTGCGAAAAGTGATCTCACGATGGATGGGCTTATCATACAATGTAAGCAAACGAAATTTTATTCGAACAGTTCCCGCTGAGAATTGGTCGGTTTCAGGCCGAGTTTCTCAAAGGCGCGCTTGGCGGCGACTCGGCCCTGGGGGGTGCGCGTGATGAAGCCTTCCATGATGAGGTAGGGCTCGTGGACCTCCTCCAGCGTGCCTGGTTCTTCACCGATCGTCACGGCGAGTGAATTGAGACCCACTGGCCCGCCGTTAAACTTGTGGACCAGTGCTTCCAGCAGTCGTTTGTCCATTTCATCCAACCCATCTTGATCGATCTCCATCATGCTCAGCGCGGCATCGGCCGTCGCCGCAGTTACCGGCAAGGACGCCCGGACGATGGCGTAATCTCGCACCCAACGCAGCAGGTTATTTGCAATTCGCGGGGTGCCCCGGGATCGGCGCGCGATCTCGTAGGCGGCCTGCGGTTCCATCGGCAGATCGAGCAAACGAGCCGAGCGTTCCACCACGAATTGCAGGTCGCTGGCGGAGTAGTAGTCGAGTCGATTAACCAGGCCGAACCGGGAGCGCAGCGGCGCGCTGAGCATGCCTGCACGGGTCGTCGCGCCGATCAACGTGAACCGGGGCAGATTCAGGCGCACGCTCCGCGCATTCGGGCCTTGGTCGATGATGATATCGAGCCGATAATCTTCCATCGCCGGGTAGAGATATTCTTCGATGTTTCGATTGAGCCGGTGAATTTCGTCGATGAACAGAAAATCGCCGCGAGAGAGCGTGGTCAGGAGCCCGGCCAGATCACCCGCCTTTTCAATGACTGGCCCGGATGACGTGGTTAAATTACCGCCCATCGCCTTGGCAACGATATTGGCCAGAGAGGTTTTGCCCAAACCGGGCGGGCCGCAGAAGAGGAGATGCTCCAGGCAATCCTCACGATGCTTCGCGGCCTCGATCAACACCTGCAATCGCTCTTTAATTCGGGGTTGCCCCACAAATTGATCCAGCAGCGCCGGACGCAGGGTCATCTCCAGTCGTGGATCAGCGGGTAGTGGCTCGGGCATTTTCGGCGGCATACGGGTTTAGATACTTGCCATTTGCTTTAATGCGTCGCGGATCAATTCTTCAAGGCCGAGATTCGGTTTTGCATCGCGAATGGCACGCACCACTTTATGGGCATCGGCCTGTTTGTA
>CAVURW010000188.1:0-11541 GCA_963743595.1 uncultured Verrucomicrobiae bacterium | reverse complement strand
GTATCGCTACGGTGGTGACCACATCGAAGTTCGAAGCCAGCTCGACCAGCGCCAGGGTCCGCTTGGCGGCCACGCGCTGCTGCTCGGTGACGAAGTACACTTCGAATGCCTTGCCGTTGACCTTCCACTCGCCCGTGCCGGGACGCAGAAAAACGCGGGCGATCGCCGACTTGCGCCGCCCCGTCCCGTAATACTGAACCAAATCTGCCATTCTTTTCTCAGCTCCAGCTTCAGCTTCTAGCCTCTAGCTAAAAGCCGTAAAACTCCAATCTCAATTGCCTAGCTAGCAGCTAGAAGCTAGCAGCTAGCCGCTGCTCTTACGCAATCTCCAGCGCCACCGGCTTCTGCGCCTCGTGGGGGTGCTTGTCGCCGCGATAGACCTTGAGCTTGGTGGCCATCTGGCGGCCCATCTTGCTCTTGGGCAGCATGCCCTTGATGGCCTGCTCCAGAATCTTCTCCGGCTTGCGGTTCAACAGGCGCGTGAACGACTCCTCGCGCAGCCCGCCGGGAAAGCCGGTGTAGCGGCGATAGAGCTTGCTCTGCGCCTTCAGGCCGGTCAGGCGGACCTTCTCCGCGTTGATGACGATCACGTGGTCGCCCACGTCGATGTACGGCACATACTGGGGATTCAGCTTGCCGCTCAGCACGTCGGCGGCCTTGGTCGCCAGACGGCCCAGCGTCTTGCCGCTGGCATCCACTACAAACCATTTGCGGTCAATATCCTTGCCGCTCGGAACAAAGGTACCCATCTCTCTCCTGCCCTCTAAACGCCATCAATGAAAATCGCCCAGCCAAAAAACCAGCGCAAAGCGCTCTTGCCCGCGCCAAACAGCGCACGGGCCTCAATTTCCACCCACTGCCAAACAAATCTGTTCGGGTGAGGATTGCGGGGCTGGCCCTCGAAAGGGCTCTGGCTGTGCCGGAGGCGGCCAAAAGCCGTCCGAAACTCGAATCCAGCCGCCGGCAGCCTGTTCCAGCCGATCCCCCTCAAGGGCATCAACCAGCCGGGTCCGGGTGAAGCACACACAGACCCCAGGCGCAACACCGCGCAAGGACTTCAGAATACCCGAAATCAGGCCCCGGAGTCAACGGAAACAAGAAGATTCCGGGTGCGAACTGAAGATAGGGCATCTCCGCAATCTATCGGTGGGCAAACTTTGGAAATTCTTGCCGCCCAGGTGTAAAGTGTGGGCAACCCCCAGGAGCAGCGTCTGTCGGGAGCAGCGATGTTTGACCAGTTTTACGCGGATGCCCTCGTGCGACCGCACCTCCGATTCAGGGAGCCATTCGATGAAGAGCAGTCTTTGGCGTAAGGTGGCTGCGGCTGCGATTGTGGCTGCGGGGCTTGGCTATGTCGTTGGTATGTATCTCATCGGGCTGAGTGACAAGAACGCCGCGGATCGGGATTTTATCTCCTATTGGGCTGCCGGGCGGCAACTTGCGCATGGCGCAAACCCCTACGACATTCTGGCGGTGCGCACTCTGGAAGTGGCAGCCGGACGCGATCCCAATGAAGCTCTTCTGATGATGCGGAATCCGCCCGAAGCACTTTTTCTGGCGTTGCCGCTGGGCCTGGTCAGCCCAAAGACCGGACTGATTCTCTGGCTGCTTGTTCTGCTGGGCAGTCTTTCGGTGTCGATCTGGATTCTCTGGCTTCTGCATGGGCGATCCGATAGCCGGTTGCATCTGTTCGGCTACATTTTTGCGCCCGCGTTGACCTGCCTGATGGCGGGCCAGGTTGGCATCTTTCTTTTGCTGGGCTTGGTGCTTTTTCTTTACTTCAACCACTCCCGCCCTTTCCTGGTGGAGCGGCGCTGCTGCTATGCGCCCTGAAGCCGCATCTGTTTCTGCCCTTCGCCGCCGTATTGCTGGCCTGGGCGGCGCCCACCGGGCCGGAGATACCGTATCCTTGCCGGATTCCTGATCGCGCTGACCGCCAGTTGCGCGCTTTCATTCTTCTTCGACCCGCATGCCTGGACCAATACTTGTAGATGATGCGCGCGGGGGAGCGGTCAATGAGGACGTTCCCGTGCTGAGTGTCGCCTTCAGGAATCTTGTGGATCGTAATGCGGCGTGGTTGCAGTTTCTTCCCGAGGCCGGAGCCTGCGCCTGGGCGCTATGGTACTTCTGGACCCGGCGCAAGCGCTGGAGCTGGATGGATGAGGGACTGCTGCTGCTGCTGTCGGGGCGATGTGTACGCCCTTTGGCTGGCTGATAAGCCGAGGCTCTGCATTTCCTTAATCAACACGTTGAACGATTCCGGCGTACCGGCTTCCAACGAGTTGTCGCCCTTCACGATTGATTCGTAAATGCGTGTCCGTCCGGGAACGTCGTCGGATTTCACCGTCAACAATTCCTGCAACGTGTACGCAGCGCCATACGCTTCCATCGCCCACACTTCCATTTCCCCGAAACGCTGACCACCGTACTGAGCTTTACCACCCAGCGGTTGCTGCGTAACGAGCGAGTATGGCCCAACGGCACGTGCGTGAATCTTATCAGCAACGAGGTGACCCAGCTTGAGCATGTAAATCTGACCAACGACAACGCGTTGATCAAACTTCTCGCCCGTGCGGCCATCGAATAGGTCGCTCTTCCCCTCTTCGCCAAGACTCGCTTGACGCAGGAACTCACGGATCTGCGGTTCTTTAATGCCATCGAAGACAGGTGTTGCCACCTTGAATCCGAGTGCTTTCGCCGCAATACCCAAGTGCGTTTCCAAGACCTGACCCACGTTCATACGTGAAGGCACGCCTAGCGGATTCAACACGATTTCCACCGGTGTCCCATCCGGCAAGAACGGCATATCCTCTTCCGGCACAATCTTGGCCACAACACCCTTGTTTCCGTGGCGTCCGGCCATCTTGTCACCGACCGAGAGCTTACGCTTGCTGGCCACATAGACCTTCACCTGCTTCACGATGCCAGGATCGATATCATCGCCGCTTTCCACACGATCCATTTCTGCATCGCGCTCGTTCTTCAACTGTTCGAACTTGCTGTCGAACGAGCTGATGATTTCGCGGATCTTGATGCGGATCGGGCTCGGATCAATTTCGATCCGATCGTAAACGGAGGCGAGCTTACGCAGCAGCGTCTTCGTGATCTTGCGGTTCGCCGGGATGATGATTTCACCCGTTTCCGAGTTCACCACATCGAGCGGAATTTTTTCGTTCAACAAGATGTTCGAGAGCGCTTGCGTCAGTTCTTCCGTCAGTTGCGAATCGCGTTCCGCGTACTTGTCGGAAATGGCTTTCGATTGCCGTTTCGCTTCCGTTGCCGTGAGCTTCGGACGCGCCGCTTTCGCCGTGCCGGACGTGACCTTCACATCCATCACAATTCCGTAAGTACCGGAAGGAACTGTGAGTGACGAGTCCTTCACGTCAGCCGCTTTTTCACCGAAGATCGCACGCAACAACCGCTCTTCTGGAGCCAATTCCGTTTCGCTTTTCGGCGTGATCTTACCGACGAGAATGTCGCCAGGCTTCACTTCCGCACCGATGCGAACCACGCCGTCGCTGCCGAGATTGCGCAGCGCTTCGTCGCCCACGTTCGGGATGTCCCGCGTGATTTCTTCTGGTCCGAGCTTCGTGTCACGAGCCGTGATTTCGAATTCCTCAATGTGAATCGAGGTATAGATGTCTTCCTTCACGATCTTTTCCGAGATCAAGATGGCATCTTCGAAGTTGTAACCATTCCATGGCATGAACGCCACCAGCACGTTGCGGCCCAGAGCCAGTTCACCCCGTTCCGTGCACGGACCATCGGCCAGAACCTGGCCATCAACGATGTCTTGCCCCTTCATGACGAGTGGCTTTTGATTGATACACGTTCCTGCGTTGCTCCGCATGTACTTGCGCAATTCGTAAACGAAAATGCCATCGTCGGGTGCATGTTTCAGCTTCTTCTTCGGATCGGGCATATGTCCGTCCGTAGTGACCACAATGAAGTTGCCCGTAACCGAAGCGACTACCCCTTTGCCTTCGGAGACGATGACCGCACGTGAGTCGCGAGCGACTTTGCCTTCCATGCCGGTGCCGACAATCGGCGCTTCCGTACGGATGAGCGGCACACCTTGCCGTTGCATGTTCGAGCCCATCAATGCGCGATTCGCATCGTCGTGTTCCAAGAACGGAATCAGCGAAGCGGCGACCGACACCAATTGCTTCAGCGAGACGTCCATGTAGTTGACCCGTTCCGGCTCAACTTCGAGGAAGTCACCCTTAAACCGAACCGCGATCGTGGGTTCCGTGTAGAAACCTTGAGCGTCACGAGGTGCGCTTGCTTGAGCCACCACGTAATTCTCTTCTTGATCCGCAGTTAGGAAGTCGACGTGATCGCTGACGCGGCCATGTTCCACCTTACGATACGGCGTTTCAATGAACCCGAATTCGTTCACGCGAGAGAACGAGGACATCGAGGAAATCAGACCGATGTTCGGTCCTTCCGGTGTCTCAATCGGGCAGATACGACCGTAGTGCGAAGGATGAACGTCGCGAACTTCGAAGCCCGCGCGATCCCGTGACAAGCCCCCTGGCCCAAGTGCGGACAACCGGCGCTTATGCGTCAATTCCGCGAGCGGGTTGGTCTGATCCATGAACTGCGAGAGCTGGCTGCGCCCGAAGAAGTCGCGAATCACTGCGCTCAATGCTTTGGGATTGATCAGCTTTTGCGGCGTCATGCCTTCCGTATTCACATCGAACAACGTCATGCGTTCTTTGACCAAACGTTCCGTACGCGAGAGACCGGTCCGGCACTGGTTGGCGAGCAATTCACCGACGGTACGAACACGACGGCTGCCGAGGTGATCGATGTCATCAATGCTGCCCAGACCGCGCTTCAAGTTGATGACGTATTTTGTTGCCGAAATCACATCTTCGTTCGTGATGATCCGTGTTTCCAGATCGACGCCGATCGAGAGCTTTTGATTGATCTTGTACCGACCGACACGACCGATGTCGTAACGTTTCGGATCAAAGAACAACCGTTTCAGTAAGGCACGGGCGTTCGTCACCGTTGGTGGGTCACCAGGGCGCAAGCGGCGGTAGATGTCCTTGAGCGCCTCGTCCATGTCGTGGCTCGGATCTTTCTTTAAGCACTTGATTATCGTGTCATCGTCTTTGATGTCGATCACGCGGACCGTCTTCAAGCCGAGCTCCATCAATTGACGGATGACCGACTGCGTGAGCGGTTCGAAAGCCCGAGCGACAACCGCATCTTGGTTCGCGGTATCGCGAATTTCGGCGATCAACACTTTCGTGCCAATCTGTTCGTCATCGAGATCGGCACGCAGTTTCAACTCAGTGATTGCGTAGAAAAGCTTGATCAAATCTTCGTCGCTGGAATAGCCCAGCGCGCGCAAGAAAGTCGTGACGAGGAATTTCCGGCGACGTTTCCGACGATCCAAGTGCACGTAGAGCAAATCGCTGGTGTCGTACATCACTTCGAGCCAGGAACCGCGATCGGGAATGATCCGGTAGCTGAACAGCTCTTTGCCGTTGGTGTGATGGGTCGATTCAAAGCAGATGCCGGGTGAGCGGTGCAACTGGCTGACGACGACACGTTCAGCGCCATTGATGATGAACGTGCCTTGCGGTGCCATGAGGGGCAACTCGCCCATGTAGACGCGTTCTTGCTTCACTTCCTTGCCGTCGCGCAGACGGAACGTCACGTACAACGGCGCGGCGAAGGTTTGACCTTCACGCTGACATTCCAGCGGACCGACTTTCGGATCACCGATTTCGTAATCGACGAATTCGAGGCTGATCTTTTCGTCGTAGCTGTGAATCGGAAATACTTCTGAGAAGACCGCCTGCAATCCCTCGTTCTTACGACGAGATGCGGGAACTTCTTTTTGTAAAAAATCGCGATACGAGTTGAGCTGGACCTCGATGAGGTTGGGCGCTTCGACCGCCTCTTCCAACCGACCAAAATTGATCCGTTGTCCAGTCTCGCGAGCTAAGGCTATGGGATTCTCTGTTTTGTGGAACTTGATTTGTTCGCCTGTAATTTTTGACATGTGTTTACCTTAGGTTTGCTGCGTATCTGTTATATGTCTATGTCTACCCGTATTTTCCCTACCCCTGAAACAGACTCGCTCCCGGTCGAATTTCACCGCCGGATAACCGGTGAACCCAACCGAGAGCAAGCTTAACCGAATCGAAATTACTGAATTTCGACGACGCCGCCTGCGGCTTCGATCTTCTTCTTGATGTCTTCCGCTTCGTCCTTGGTGACGCCTTCACGAATGGGCTTCGGAGCGCTTTCAACCAGGGTCTTCGCTTCAGCCAAGCCGAGGCCCGGGACTGCAACGCGGACTTCCTTGATGACGCCGATCTTCTTGGTAGGATCGATGGACTTCAGGATGACGTCGAATGCCGTCTTGGCTTCAACGACTGGAGCTGCAGGAGCTGCACCGCCGGCTGCTGGAGCGCCAGCAGCAGGAGCAGCGGCCACGGCGGCCACGGGAGCTGCTGCGCTAACGCCGAGCTTGCTTTCCAGCATCTTCACCAATTCTGCCGTTTGCAGAAGGGAAAGACCGCTGATCTCTTCAACTAATGTATCTAAGTTTGCCATATATGATTTTCTTACTTGTTTGTGTTTGTTGTTGTGTTTGACCTTGGTAGCGTGCACCCGCCCGCTAATTAACCTCGAAGGGCTTCGAGGCCACGGTCTGTTTCTCCTTTGCCAGGTTCCGCTTCTCAGCAGTCGCTGGCTGGGGAAGAAAGTTATTCCGTCTTTAAACTGTGAGCTTTCAGTACCTGAGCAATTTGGGAGGCTGGCGTGTTCAGCAAGCGCACCATCTGGCTCGCCGGTTCGTTGAGAAGCGAGACCAAACGGGTCGCTGGCGTGTTGAGCAAGCCGAGCAATTGCGCCTGGAAGTGGCTCTTCGGAGGCATGTCCGCCACTGCGTAGAAATCGTCTACGGTGATGACCACGCGATCCAAGACACCGATCTTTAAACCGGGCTTCTTGAACTCCGTCGTGAACTTCTTCAGAACCCTGGCCGTTGCGGAGAGGTCTTCGTCACCGAAAACGACAGCCGACTGGCCTTTCAGGTGATTTTCCAAATCGGGCAGGTTCGAGTTCAACAGGGCCTTGCGCAAGAGCGTGTTTTTGACAACACGATACTCCGCTTTTGTCTCTGCCAGCCGATTCCGCAGCTCGTTAAATTCGCCCACCTTCATTCCGGTGTAATCCGTTACAAGAACGTAAGGCACCCGGTCCACGCGAGATTTGATCTCGTCGATTAATGTATTTTTTTCTGGTCTCATGGTTGTCTCTGGTTGGGTGAATTACGAAGTTAAGAAGGCAGAAATATCGACCGAGATGCCGGGCGAGAAAGTCGAAGAGAGCGTTACGTTTTCGATGAACCGACCTTTGGCGCCAGTCGGACGACTGCGCACAATGGCTTCAATCACCGCACGGACATTGCTTTCAATCGACTCTGGCGTGAAAGAGAGCTTTCCGCAGGGAACGTGCAGGTTCGCAGCCTTATCGAGCTTGAATTCAACACGACCCGCTTTGCATTCCTTAACGGCCTTGGCTGTGTCATCCGTGACCGTACCGGTCTTGGGATTCGGCATCAAACCGCGAGGTCCCAGCACTTTACCCAGCTTACGCACTTCACCCATCGCTTCAGGCGTGGCCACAGCGACATCGAAGTCTTGGAAGCCTTCCGTCACGCGCTTGATCAAGTCTTCCAGTCCCACGAATTCCGCACCGGCGGCTTTCGCTGCTTCGGCTGCCGCGCCCTTGGCGAACACCAAAACACGAACGTTCTTACCGGAACCGGCCGGTAGCGAGACCGTACCGCGAACCATTTGATCGCTCTGCTTCGGATCGACGCCCAATTTGAAGGCGAGATCGATTGTTTGATCGCTCTTCGTTGCCGGGATCGATTTCAGGACTTTGACTGCTTCTGTCGACGTGTATGCCTTCGTTGCATCCACGAGTTTTGCTGCTGCTAGGTATCTTTTGCTTCTTTTCTGTGCCATTTGATTTCTCTTTGTGTGGTGTTAACGGATCTTTGCGGACCCTCCCACGGTTTGTTCTGCCAGAACTAATAACTCTTACTAGCCCTCGACAATCTCGATCCCCGCCTGCCGGGCGGTTCCTGCAATGACTCGGAACGCGGCTTCATCGCTCTTAGCGTTCAGGTCTTTGCGCTTAATCTTTACAATTTCCATAACTTGCTTGCGGGTCACCTTACCAACCTTAGTCTTGTTCGGTTGCTTGGAGCCACTGGCGATGCCGGCCATCTTCTTGAGAAGAATCGCCGCTGGTGGCGATTTCGTGATAAACGTGAAGGTCTTGTCTTTAAAGACCGTGATCACCACAGGGATGATCGTTCCCGCTTCCTTTTGAGTCGCCGCATTGAACTCTTTACAAAAAGCCATGATGTTCACGCCTTTTTGTCCGAGAGCCGGCCCAATGGGAGGTGCCGGGTTTGCTTGTCCTGCAGGAATCTGCAGGTTGATATATCCAATAATTTCTTTCGCCATAACTTTTTTCGTTTAACTGCCGCTTCTAGCTCTTATCGACCTGCCAGTATTCCAAATCCAAAATCGTGGAGCGCCCGAACATGTTCACGGACACTTTCAATCGACCCCGTTCCAGATCGACCCCTTCAATTAACCCCTCTTGACTCAAGAATGGACCGTCGCCCACCTTCACCTTGTCGCCAACTGCAAAAGCCATCTTCGGCTGAACCTGATCTTCCCGTGCCCTCAGAGCCACGAGCATCTGTTCCACTTCCGCAGTCGCAATCGGCTGCGGCTTATCGCCATCTGCAAAACCGATGACGCCTGGCGTTTCCCGTATGAAGTACCAGGACCGCTCAACCAGCTTCTTTTCAGCATCGCGCAGGTAAATATTAATGTAAACGTAACCGGGATAGAGCTTCCGTTCGGATTCGATCTTCTTACCCTTTTTTACTTCCGAGACCCGTTCCGTCGGAATCACGATCTCGCGAAATAAATCGCCCATTTCTTCCAAGCGCGCACGGCGTTCCAGGTTCGTTTTCACCTTCTTTTCTTGTCCCGAAAGAACGTGAAGAGCGTACCACTGCGGTTCTAGAGCTTTTGTTTCTTCTGTCATAATCATTTAAGCCCGCCGTTTGCAAACAGCGCTACTGCCGGGTGAATCAGGAAATCTGATGCGCTCACAAAAGCGGCCAACAGAAGTGTTGCCAAAATCACCGCCACTGTATTCCCGATCAACTCGCGATACTTCTTCAGGTCGGTCGGCTCGAGATTCGGATCCCAAGGCCAAGTGCACTTGTAGAGCTCCTCGTTCATGCTACGAATATAAAGAACGCCATCGATCGCCGTCTGCGTGACCACAGTGCGCTTCCACAGTGCGACCCCAGCGGCCACAACCAGTGAACCTATTCCTACCGTTTCGTTATTAATCGTCGATAAATCCATGTTCTGAATATCTCTATCCCAACAGGGCAGGAGGGACTCGAACCCACAACCCTCGGTTTTGGAGACCGGTACTCTACCAATTGAGCTACTGCCCTAGTGTTGATCTATTTCTTTGTTTTCTGAGACGCAGATGCCGGAACCTGCAGGGCTGGTGCAGCCACACAATTTCCGGCACCTACCTTCCTATCGGACGCTCTCTTAGCCAATGATTTCCGAGACGCGGCCGGCACCCACAGTGCGACCACCTTCACGGATAGCGAAGCGAATCTGCTTTTCCATCGCGATCGGAGTGATCAATTCCACTTCGATCTCGACGTTATCGCCAGGCATCACCATCTCGACGCCTTCCTTCAGCTTCACACTCCCCGTCACGTCGGTCGTGCGGAAGTAGAATTGAGGGCGGTAATTGTTAAAGAACGGCGTATGACGGCCACCTTCGTCCTTGCTCAAGACGTAGACCTGAGCTTTGAACTTGGTGTATGGCTTGATTGTGCCGGGCTTGGCGATAACCTGACCGCGCTCGATATCGTCTTTCTTGATACCGCGCATCAGCACGCCGACGTTGTCACCCGCTTCAGCGAATTCCAACAGCTTCCTGAACATTTCAATGTCTGTCACCGTCGTCTTCGCCGTAGGACGAATACCGACGATCTCGACTTCTTCCATCTTCTTAAGAATACCGCGTTCCACACGACCCGTCGCAACCGTACCGCGACCTTCAATGTTGAACACATCTTCCACTGGCATCAAGAACGGCTGATCCTTCGGACGTTCCGGAATCGGAATGTACTGATCCACAGCGTCCATGAGGTTCATGATTTCTTTTTCGTACTTGGCATCGCCTTCCAGCGCGCGAAGAGCGGAACCCTTCACGATCGGAATGGTGTCGCCGGGGAATTCGTACTTGGAGAGGAGTTCGCGAACTTCGAGCTCAACGAGTTCGAGCAATTCAGCGTCTTCCACCATGTCCACCTTGTTCAAGAAAACAACCAGGGCGGGCACGCCTACCTGACGAGCCAGCAGGATGTGTTCGCGGGTTTGAGGCATCGGACCGTCTGCAGCGCTTACGACCAAGATAGCGCCGTCCATCTGAGCGGCACCGGTGATCATGTTCTTTACGTAGTCCGCGTGACCGGGACAGTCAACGTGAGCGTAGTGGCGCTTTTCGGTCTGATATTCCACGTGCGTGGTGTTAATCGTAATACCGCGCTCTTGTTCTTCCTTGGAATTATCGATCTGGGCGTAGGACTTCGCTTCCGCGAATCCCTTCTTTGCCAAAATATTGGTGATAGCGGCCGTTAATGTCGTCTTGCCGTGGTCAACGTGACCGATCGTACCGATGTTCACGTGCGGTTTACTGCGATTGAATGCTTCCTTAGCCATGTGTCGTTAACTCCTAAAGTTCTTCTTCGTTATGGCAGGCCGTGTTCCGCGCCCTTTGCGCTTCCCCCGATACCCACCAGTAGTGTTAGTTCAGTTTTTTCTGTTCTTCTTTGCCTTCCGCCTCACTCTTCAAGAAGAGAGCCCATGACCGGGATTGAACCGGTGACCTCATCCTTACCAAGGATGTGCTCTGCCATCTGAGCTACATGGGCGGTCCTCTTTAGTTCTCTCCGAGTTGGTGACTCCAATCCTGACTCAGCGACAGGAAATGAAGGCAAAAAGTCCACGCCCGAATTTAAAACACCATTTGCTCTAAATTCAGGTGTGGCCCTATTCGATAAGACATAGCGTAATGCAAAAAAAATGTCAAAAGAAAAATCGGCGTAAGTCGTTGACTTCCCGGATTGGCCTGCTATCAGCTCGCTACTAGTTGCCCAAAATATCGGATCTCCAGAAGTTTTCGAGAAAGAATACTTTCCTGCTATCTCTAAGGAACCGATCGATCCGTATTCAAACTACTCCTGTTTCAGGAGTTGCGCGTTGCCGCGGCTGATTTCCATCAAACTTTGCCCAGCGGCAGACTGGTGAAATACCAGGGTGTCAGTCTGATCTGGCCACTGGACTGAGGCGACTTGTTTTACGGGGTCGTACGCAATAGCAGGTAGTGCTTCTCCACTGTGGAAGGGGATGAGAAGTACTTTGTACCCGACAATGGCTGTCCTTTGATTGA
>CAVURW010000187.1:0-41945 GCA_963743595.1 uncultured Verrucomicrobiae bacterium | reverse complement strand
CGTTTGCGTAAGACTGTTTGCGTGGGTGCGGAAAGGTTGCCGAAAGGCTTGGCATGAAGAGAAACGGCAACCGTTTGAAGCCGAAAAGGGCGCAGGGTGCCAGAAGGTTGTCAAAAGGCGTCAAGTGGACAAACATTCAGAGGAATGGCAGATAAAACACCTTTTAAAATGTTTTGGAGACCGTAGTGAGATACCAGGAGGAAATACAAGAGAAAATCGAACGTTTAGTCGATTGGCAGAAGTTTGGATTGTTAGCTACCTGTGTTGAAAGTGTAATTCCTATAATTGATTGTTATGCAAAACCAGAGACAAAATCCATAGCTCTTACGTTAAATGACGCGTTGTGGAGCGAATCTCTTGGTTTTTCGTGCATTACTGCTGACTCTCGCATCCAAATAGAAGACCTTGAAGAATCGAATTGTGATTATTCACATAGTCCTTCATATGATGTGATGATGTCACTAAGTATTATTGCGTATTCTATCGACTTTCGACTGGAAGCTAAGAATGATCATTTGTTAAATGCGTGTATAGGTGCAGTTGATTTTTTTGGTGGTATCGATAACATACTGACCCAAGGAAACGCTGCTGTTATTGTTGATCCTCTCCTTCTCCATATCCCTAAAGAACTTGAGCGACGTCATATTGGGTCGCAATTCAGGATTATCGATATAATGGAGACATCAACCGCAGTTAGAAGTGACGTTGTGACTCGGGTTCAGGAGGTCGCTTTCGATTTGGCACAAGTTCTGAAGGATAATATGGCAACACTTGCGAGTATCAGAGGTTGGGAAAGACCCTAGAAGTTAAGCGACCCTAATAATAGGACCAATCTCTTCTGAAGCCGTGAACGTCCGCTTAAACGGCTGTCAATAGTAAATGGCGCGAAATCCAATATACTTAAGTAATAGTTAACTTAAAACAAAAAACGAGACGGTATTCCGAAGCAGCAGACAGAAAAGGCAATAAAGATTAGGTTCGGACCGGGCAGAGCCCTCTCCATCCCCCAGGTTAAAACCTTAGGGGGGGGAATGTCGTCCTCACATGATTTAGCTGCTCCTATCGTCGCTTGGGCAGCGTGACGCTGCACCCAGAACTGACCCGAGGGGGAGAAGTTGGCGGGTGGGGTATAGTCTCGGCTCCCCGGCTCCCGATGGTCGCTGGCGTTGTCTGCACACCGTCCGCAATGGCTCTGCGCAAGTGCAATCCCTTTGAGCTAATGAGGAATCTTTCGGGCTAATTCGGCTTGCCTAAAAACACACGACTCCCGAGAATCTTCCGTGCTAAATCCGCCCCACTTCCAATCCACAAGTTCACTCACCAAACCGATTCACCGGCACCATCTCCACTTCACCAACACCGCCAATCTTCACACCACAAAATGCTCTTCAAACCAAGCCTTTCCGACCACCTTGCCCGTCCCGATCCTGCCAAGAATCCCGCACGAAACCGGAGCCTTCAAATCTCCCCGAATCCATCCTGCATCCCACGGACACCAACCCCTTAGCGTTTAGTAAGGTGTTTGTGAAAGAATCTGATAAAGAAATGTTCCTGCAAATGTGACGCTGATTTTATTCGAATTAGAAAACCGTTGGAAAAGCATTGGAAAAACATGTTCTGAAAATTGAGACAGCAACGAGACCCGAAAGTGGAAACCAAAGAGACCCCAAAAATACTTCCGAAAGTAAACCGTGAAGAAAACCGTAGCGACTTCCACAGGAATGACTAGGCTCGGACATCGCCCAGTTGCCGGAATAATTCGAGCAACACCTGATCCTTCCCCCGAACTTGAAGGCGCAAATTGTCTACAGAATCGAACGCCCGGACCTGACCTTTGTGAAGCAGGCAAACGCGATCTGAAAAACGCTCCGCCAGGTCAAGGATCTGCGTTGTGTAAAGAATGGTCCGCCCCCGCGCCACTGCGTCCCGGCACAGTTGCTGAAATAGTTCTATGCCCTGAGCGTCCATCCCGGAGTTAAAAGGCTCGTCTAGGAGCCATACTTCGGGATCCACAGCAAGTAGTGCCACCAATCCTGCCTTATAAATTTGCCCTCGAGACAGGGTACTCACTGGGCGTTGGGAGATCGACAGAAGATCGAAGTTTTGGAGCAATGTTACGATTCGGTCTTTGAGCCCTGGTCGGCCTCATACAGATGCACGATCATGGAGATGTTGTGAATTGTGGAATGCTCCCAGAAGAAAAACGGGAAATCAGGGAGAAAGTAGAGTCGGCGCCGAAGATCGGTTCGGTCTCGGCGAAACGTCTCACCATCGAACAGAATATTGCCCGAGTTTGGCATGGAGATTCCCGCCAGACACCGCAGGAGCGTCGTTTTACCCGATCCATTGGCTCCCAGCACCACGATGATCTGGCCGCTCGCTATTTCCAAAGACACCCGGTCAAGCACCGTCTTGAAAAGGAAAGCTTTGGAAAGGTTCTGTAGCACGATCTTCATGAGTACGGGGTAGAGCGCTCCCAGGGAAGCTTTTGATACCGATGAGACGACGACGAAGACACCTTCTGCACCAAATCCAGTAAACGGGATCTATACAGCATGCCGTTCAAACGAAACGCCAGGTAGCCGAGGCCGACCATCCCGCAACAGAGAACGATTGATCCAAGCTCGTTGTCCCAAATTATAAACGGAACAGCGAAGCTAAATAGGGTTAAGCAGCCCATCAGCCCGTTTAAGAATATCCAGCCCAGAACCGTTAAGAAGCCGAGGGTGAGATAAGCAGTTATTCCACGTAAGGAACCGAACCACGGTACTACTACGGATACAGACGAAGCCCATTTGAAACCCAGCGAAAACAAACGGGCGGCTAAAACGGCTATACCGAGCTCGAAACCCTTTACAGCTCCCTGCGAGACCGTGCCGCAGGTCTGGCCAAGAATTCCCGCGACCATGATCGTGCTCAACGGAACGAATACGGGGATTTGGATCAATATCGACTTGATCAACAGCATCGATTCTTCCCGAAACGAAACTGGGTAAGGGGCAAATAAATGAATGGCAGTGCCACCCGTTCGAACCATCATTTTGGAGGGTAAACCGGAAAAAAGGGCGAATCCGGCCGTTGATATGAGCCCACTAAAGCAAACGCCAACTGCCAGCATAATCAAGATTTTAGACGTAACCCCCAAGTAGCTCTCGGCTTGGAGCCGGAAGAAGAGACAAGCCAGCGGTAAGGCGATGGTAGCCAGGGCGTAGGTGACCATCCACAAACGAGTTAAGGGAAGATCGTCCGGGAACAGAAAGCGGGCTAGACGCTTCTCTTGCGGCGTCAGCCAATTCCAAAGCCCCCGTTCTAGCGGCCCTTTCTGTAGGATCGGCGGGTCCAAGGTGAACTCGGTGTCACCGACCGTCTTTTCCTCCAACGCTTCAGGCGTAATCGGCACTTGTTCTGTAAACTCCATTGTTCGTCGAATACGGCGCAGGGAGTCCGGGATGGTAAAGATCACCATGAAAATCGGGATGAGAAACAGGACCAACCTCCAATCTGGATCTCGAAGCCAGAGGTGAATTAGGTATAGCGGGTATGCAGTCGGCAACAGAAGATTAAATGCTCCTGCAAAAGGAGCACTGGCTCGTATGGTCGCAGCCACTACCAAAGAGATGGCAATTAAAATACCAAGGTAGTATTCCACTCGCATCCAGGAACTGGGCAAACGCCTGCTCAGGAGCAAGGCCCACGCAAAGGTATACGTTCGATTGAGGGGAATCAGGAGGAACAGTATTAAACAGGAAGAAAGGGAAAGATGTTGTGCACAAGCAAACAGCGCCAACCCAAAAATCGACTGGAACAGGCTTGGCATGAGCTGTTTTACGAGATTTTCGAGACGCCAGACAAACACCTGCAAATCTGACATGGGCAAGTGCCAGAAAAATTGTCGATGTGCGGTGGATTCATCCCCAAACGCAAGGGTTGTCACTATATAGGCCACTCCCAGACACACCCACAGATTGATGAACGCCAGAACCTGTTCGGAGCTGATATCGGGGTTAAGTTTGAAAACGTGTCCGTCCTTCAAATCAGCTACCATGGCCCAAAAACAGAGGGGAAACCAAACAGCCGTGATAAACTGACCCGGCCAACGAGGCATCACTTTTGCGCGAAACAACCAATTTAACCGGCCCCAACCCCGTAAAGCAGGATCGTCTCGAACCGCCTGGCGAACGGCCCGCCATAGGGAGGCTTCAAATAGGTGAGAGCGTAATTTCACGGGGAACTACTCTTGCAACGCTAAAGGGGTTTAGTCCGTCTGTCGATAACAAGGCAACTGTTTCAGAACTCGGCAGACGGAAAACCTTCATAAAGCAGCTCAGAATAATTCAGCCTGAGACGATGGAGAGATGCCTGGGCAATCATTTAGCGCCGACTAGGACACTTTTGCGCTCGTCTCGGTCTGATTATCAAACCGGACAATATTCCTCTCTTTCTCCATCTCATAAAACTCCAGAGGCAGAACGGTGGGGTTCGCTCCAGATCCGTAAGCCGCGTGAATTGCCCTGGATTTATGCCCCAAATGATTCATAGCGTCGCGTTCGGGCATGCCTGCTGTTCTGGCCCGTTGCGCCCAGGCGTAACGGTAGGAATGCAACGTGCGCTTGGTAATTCGGAGGGTTTTACAACGCCGGGCGAATTCGCTGGAGCGATGCCAGGATTTCTCCTGCTTGAGTTTGGGGAAGAAGTCGCCGGTTCTCGGGAGTTGATCCAAGATTCGTTGAATTCTGGGACCAATCCGTTCCGCCACTCCCTCAACAGCGACGCTCGGCTCTGGAAGAGATCGACCGTCCGGAGAACAAGGAAAAGAAGGAACCCAAATCAAAATCCAAACGTAAGAGTGATCGCGAAATGGAGGCTGGGTCTAGTAAGACCGAGTGCAAAGACTGGAAAACAAAAGCGGATTTAACAGGCCTCCCTTATTCTTTAATAACGTGGAGAGAAAATCATAGTTTTCAAGTCAGCCATAAACTCGGTAGTCCAAAATATCATGCATATGTATAACTACAGTTATTCGGAAATGAAGCTCCTTAATCCCCCCGCATTGCATAGCAGTTCTCCACAGACGCATAGCAGTCAGTTGCCAAAATGTACCGAAATCTACCTTTTTGCTCTGGACTTAGCGGTCATAAAGCGTTAGTATGGAGAAAGTTAGGAAGAAACAAGTCGGATTGCTGCCTCCTGTAAGCTCGCGTCAACTTGTTTGAGCGACCATATAACCGGAAAATGCGCTAATTCTTGTCCGTGATCAGAAACGTTTGCTCGATTGGCGAGGCCGATTGCACCAGCTGATCGAGACTGCGTCCCCATTGGTACGCCACGACGGTCACCTTCATCGGCAGTGGCGTCCGAGCGGGCGCTGGTGAGAGATGGAGAACATTGCCGGTTACGATTCCCGGACCGCGCACGACATAATACTCAACCGGTAAACCGGACGAAGCGGTTGCCTTTAGCGTGATTTCAGACGCGTCGTTCGGGACATCATCGGGCTTCGGGAAGGTGATCGTTTGGGCGAGACCTTCTTTGTTTTGGCGCGGGTACTTCACCTGCATTGGTTGCTCGGCGTACGCGTAATCGCAGTCGCCTTCGTGCGCAGCCAAGATCATGAGATTATCGGTAAACCCGAGGTGTCCAGGATGAATTCGAAATGTGTCGGGGCCGAGCTGCTGCCCGCCGCCGCGCCAGCCACCGATCAAACTGAAAGTGAAATTGCCCTGGTCCGTGTGGCCGAGTGGTTTTCCAGAATCGGCGACACCTGCGGGCGTTTCGCCCAAGAAATCGGCTGACACCTTAAAGGTCAAGCCATCATCGATCGGCTTAAATTTCACCTCTTCCAACCACGTGGCGGGAACTGGTTTTCCATCGTCGACAAAGGTGATTCGCTCATCGCGTTTGCCCCGGCTATCCACGCGGAAGTTATTGCTGGCCATCGCGAAATCTTTATCGAATTGCCAAAACGCGAGACCCCAATCGCCGGTGTACGCGTCGTAGGGAGCTGGCTCGTTTTTAGGATGCGGCGAGAGCACATTGCAGTCCGTTAACCACCCGGCGTGAAGTGGAATTTCTTTGAGCTGCGGCAATTGACCGGGTGTGACCTCTTTTGCGGCGGGTAAACGGTACTCGCACGCCTTTCGAATGAATAGCGCCATGTAGGACGTGAGTGGCGCGTTGCACGAGAAGTGGGTGCCACCCGGATCGACCACCTCGGTCATCAATGCGGCGGCGTTACGCGAGCGATAATTCAGCATGCACGCACGGAGCCAGCGCCAGTGCGAGTCCAGCGGCACTTCCGGGTTACCCCACGACTCATATTCGCCACTGATGCCGAGCGCCGGAACGCCGTCCACGCTCGCCTTCGGATAGCCCGGGACGGGGTCGGAGGTCACGCAGTGGAGGCCGATGATGCCGATGGTCCGCGCGGGATTCCAGTAGGCGATATGCCACGCGAATATGCCGTTGCCAGAATGGCCCAGCGAAATGAACGGAGCTTGCGCGATTTCCGAATAGCCAGACTCCTTCGCCAAAGCTTCCATCAGATCTTGAAATCGATTTGGGAGTTCCGGTTCTTTATCGTACATGAAGTAGCCGAACCCGCCGACCGTGAGAATGATGGCGAGGTCCTCGTCTGTAGCGGCCTGCCGAATGATTGGATCTTGCAGGACTTTATCTTCCAGAATGGTTTGCTGCGCGATGATGACGCCGCGGACGTATTTGCACTTCGGCGGAATCCACATGTAGGCCATGGAGGGATGTTGTTTATCGGTGCCGGGAATGGGGAGCGCGAATTGCCACTCGGCATCCAGCGAGGTGGCGTTTTTAGGAAGTTCGTAAGTGGGGAGAGCTGGTGTCGGGTTGGGCGTAGGCGAAAGTGTTGGCGCAGAAGCCAGAGTCGGCACGGGCGTTGCCGTCGGGGAAATCGAAGGGGAAGAAGCGGAAGGCGTTGCAGAAGCGAAGGGGGGGCCACCCATTGAATTAGACATGTCCTTGTAATTTATGGTTATGCCATTTGCATTCAACTGTTTCTTCAGAGCCGCCACCTGCGGAGAATCGGTTGGGCCCACGGGCAAAGGCGATGACGTCACTGCGGTGGTTGCAGCAGGCGATGCTGGAGTCGGGGTCGGCGTTATTTTAGGGGTTGGCTTCGGTTTCGGTGTCCACACAGGCGGGTTTGAGACCTCCAACGTGGGGGCGGAATTGTACCAGCCTAGCGATGCGATAAATGCATCCGCCCGGCGTATGCAATCGACCACCACGTCTTCCGGGGCGCGATATTTAACGAGCACGAACGCATGCCCTTGATCCGGCACCATGAAGAGGTCGCAACGATTTCCCGCTTTCGTGTAGGCTGCAGCAAAGGTCCGGGCTTGGTCAGGATTCACCACGTGGTCATCGGTTCCGTGCATCAGAAGCATCGGGGGTTGGCCCGGCTTAATGCAGTCGGTGGGCGAGAGCGCTTGGGCCAGTTTGTCTTGGTCCGGCGTGAGTTTCAGATCGTCCGGCGTCACTTTCGCGTGCGGCTTCAGCAAGTCACCACGAATGATAAACTTGTCCCACGTGCCCTCTTTAAAGTCCATGATAGGGTTGCATGGAATCACCGCATTCGGCACCGCGCTGATTTTGAGGTCGTCGGCGGGATCATCAAAGCCGGAACAGCAGGCCAGCGCAGCCACCAGATGGCCCCCTGCGGAATCGCCCATCGCAGCGACTTGATCGGGGTTAATCCCTAACTTATCGGCATTGGCGCGAATGTAGCGGATCGCTGACTTGCAATCGGCCAGACAATCGCCAACGGAAGGACCGTCTGCGGTCACGAGCCGGTAGTTGATCGATACCGCGAGAAAACCGCGCGAAGCAAAGTAACGCGCATGAGGCAGGAAAACCTTATCGTCGCCAGCCACCCACGCACCACCGTGCACCAGCACCATCACGGGATGTTTATCGGTCGCTTTCCAGCCCTCTGGTTTAAAAACAGACATCGTGATTGGCGTGGTGCCAACCGTTTTGAACGTGATGTAATCCGGCGGGGATGTATCGTCGACGAACACCGAAAGCGGCACGGCCTGAACGGGCGAGATTACAAAGCCGAGAAGAACTGCGGAACAAACTAGAATTTTTCTTAGCATGGCGAGGGGGTAAACCGAAGTCGGCTGGAAAAGTTGCTCGCGATTGAAAATCTTGGGCGGTTTGTGTTTTGACAAGGGGAACGCGTTGGCGGAACGTCGAGGGATGATCCATGAGTACACGCGGTTGATGGAACGGTCCGTTGAATTGGGTTTAATAGGCGATGCGGCCGGCGTTTTGCGCTGGGACATGTCGACCCACTTGCCGAGCAAGGCGAACAGTTATCGGGCGTCTCAGCTGGCCCATCTGCAGGGCATGCTTCACCGGATGTTTACAGATCGGGAAGTGGGTGAATGGATCGCAGCGTGCGAAGAGGCGGGATTAGCGGAAATTCCTGCTGCCGACGCCACCCACGAGGCCGCTGCGGTCAGTACGAATTTGCGCGGTTTACGCCGCGATTACGACCTGGCGACAAAGTTACCAAAAGAGCTGGTCGAAGAACTCGCTAAGTTGACCGGCGAGGCTTACCAAGTTTGGGTGGAAGCGCGCAAGGCTAGCGACTTCAGCCAATTCGCACCGTCGCTGGAGAAAATCGTGGCCCTAAAACGTCGCGAGGCCGATTACCTGGGCTACAAGGAAGCGCGATACGATGCGTTGATGGATCAGTACGAGCAAGGGGCGACGACACGTGCGTTAAAGCCGGTCTTTACGAAATTGCTAGAGGATTTGAAGGGTGTTCTGCCGCAGTTACGTGATCGCACGGCGAAGGCGATCGCGCCGCAAGGTCCCTTCCCGCAAGCGGGCCAGGAATCGCTTAATGAAGTGATCGCGCGGGCGGTCGGTTACGATATGGAGGCCGGGCGAATTGACACGACTATCCATCCCTTTTGCACGGGGCTTGGGCCGTACGATCACCGGATCCTGACGCGTTATCAAACCGACGACTTTTTTGTGTCGATGTACGGGATTCTTCACGAGACCGGCCATGCGCTTTACAACCAGGGCACCAATCCAGCCTGGCACGCGCTACCCGCAGGCGACGCTGTTTCCCTGGGGATTCATGAGTCGCAGAGCCGATTGTGGGAGAACCAGGTGGGCCGGAGTCGCGCGTTCTTGAAGCATTGGTTCGGCGTGATGTGCGAGCACCTGCCGGTTTTGAAAACGAGCAGCGTGGATGAGTTGTGGCTCTGGGCGAATCGCGTGCGCCCTTCCTACATCCGTGTGGAAGCGGATGAAGCGACTTACCACATTCACATCGCGCTGCGGTTTGAGGTGGAGGAGCAGTTGATCAATGGCGGCCTGGAAGTTAAAGATGTGGCCGCATTTTGGAATGAACGGTTCCGCGATCTGATGGGCATTTCCATCGAAAAAGATTCCAACGGCTGCCTGCAAGACGTGCATTGGTGCAGCGGGTTATTCGGCTACTTCCCCACGTACACTCTGGGCAGTCTGAACGCCGCGCAGTTGTTTGCCGCAGCGAATAAGCAGGTGGCCGGATTGTCTGATGAACTAGCAGCGGGTAACTACGCCAGTCTCCTCAAATGGCTGCGGACGAACGTTCACGAGCCTGGTCGCCGCTTCACGCCGGATGAATTGATGGTGCGTGCCACAGGCGAGACGACCAACCCGAAATATTACTTCGAATATCTGAGCGCGAAGTTCGAAATTTAGGAGCCATCTGAAAATCGCGCTCCTTCCTAAGTCACCGTTTGGCTACGTTCGCTTGGCGGTCTTAATGGTCGTTTTAGCGGGAGCGTTTCTCTATTTAGGAGGGCTCGGGCTGCTCTATTACTGCGAGTACCAACCGCAGGAGGGCGATGTAGTGTTTCAATCGCTGCCCCATGGGAAATTGGTCGATGCAATTGAGGGGATTACGGAATCGCCGTTCTCGCATTGTGGCGTTGTAGTGAAAGATAAGTCGGGCAATTGGATGGTGTTGGAATCGATTATTAAAGTGCGTGAGACCCCGCTCTGGTTGTGGATGATTCGGGGTCGTTTTGGTGGCGTGGCGATCTATCGACTCGACTCCAAATATCAATCGAAAATCCCGGCGTTTATCGACGCGATGCGGGGCTATCTGAATTACCCGTACGACTATCATTTTGAGATGAGCGATGAAGCGATTTACTGTTCCGAGCTGCCCTATAAAGGATTTAAAACAGCCACTGGTGAAGAGTTGGGCAAGCTGGAGCGGTTAGGCGATCTCAATTGGAAACCGAACCAGGATTTCATTAAAGGAATGGAAAACGGGAAGGTGCCGTTCGATCGGCTGATGATCACGCCCGTTTCGCTCTCGAAAGCGCCGCAGTTGCACGAGATCTTTCGCGCGGGGATTTAGAGCGTTTTCCAGTCGACGATTTTCGTCTGCTACTTCGCAACCGGGCAATTCACGCGCTGTATTAGTTTTGGAGAAACCAGAATGGTGTAGCCACGGAAGCGTTTCTTGATAGCCTGCCGAAATGAGAATTTTATTTCTCTTCATTCTGGCACTATTGTCCTGCGTGAGCGAGCCCGTTCTGGCAGAAGAACACGTCTTTGACGATTACAACTTCGCGGTTACCATTCCAGATCGATACCGGCCGGTAACGTGGGACAAACCGCACGTGGTGTTTTGTGCTGAGGATAAATATGCGGCGATCACCGTCTTTGCGCAATCGAACGTACGGACGCCCATCGATGATCCCGAGTTAATCGATATTTTTTGCAAGAACTTCGAAGAGAAACATATTCACGTTTTCCGAAGTGATTATGATGTTGTGAATGGGAACCTTCCCGACGGATTCTCAGGTAAGCCAACGTAATAAACGTGTGATCTTCCGCCCGAATGCAATAACTCACGCCGTCGTCAACTTTCGAATCGAAGTGAAACACTCGAAAACGGTTGAGCACGTCGAAGACGACTCCGACCTGAAGCAATTGGTACGGTCGTTCCGTTTCCTGAACGATCCAACCGCACCGACGTCACCGCAAGAAATCGACCTGGACACGAAGGAAGCGCACGATCAGATTTTCATCACGATCATGGAGGATGTAGCCGGCTTTGTTATCGCATTCTTCGTCATCTTGGGCATAGCCATCTACTTTTTCGTACGTCGGTCCAGGTCGGCTGGATGAATCGAGAGCATCTCTCCTCCCGCTTTTGTATCGCACGTAGGGGCGGTCCATCTTATCCTCTTCAAAATGGAGCTAATCCGCGTTTTAGAGTCACTTCTTTTCGCCACAGATCGCCCGCTCACGTCCAAAGCGATCTCGCAGATCATCCATGAGACCGCCAAGTTCTCAGAAGGCACACCTGTGCTCGCGGCTGCTTCAGCCGATCAGGTGGAAGCGGCGCTACAAAAGCTGCAGACCACGCTGCTCGATTCCGGTTCCAGCCTCATGGTCATCGCGGTTTCCGGTGGGTACTTGTTAAAAACACGGCCCGATTTCGCACCATGGGTGAACCGCCTGTTCGAGCAACCGAAAGCACCTCGGCTCAGCCAACCTGCCCTGGAGACGCTGGCGATCATCGCCTACCGACAACCGATCAGCCGTGCGGAGGTGGAGAAAGTGCGGGGCGTCGCCGTGGATGGTGTGTTAGCGACACTGCTCGAACGCAAGCTCTTGAAGCTGGCGGGGCGCTCAGATCTCCCCGGTAAACCGCTGCTGTATGAGACCACGCCGCTCTTCTTGGAACTCTTTGGCTTGAAAAGTCTCCACGAATTGCCGAATGCTGCTGAACTGCGCCGCCTCTCACCCCCGCCACAACCCCATGAATCCGAACCCGAACTCACCCAACCCGAATTCAGTCAACCCGATTTCCAGCCCGGCCTCACTCCCCCTGAACTCCAGCCCCAACAACCCTCCGAACCCGAATCCCCAGGATCTGCAGATATTCCGGCAGGAAGTGGATCAGATTGATCAACAACTCATCTCTCTGCTGAAAGAGCGCGTGCGTATTTCCCGAAAGATCGGCCATGCCAAACGCCTGAAAAATGTCCCGATCTACGCCCCAGATCGAGAACGGGATGTGATTGATCGCATCTTGGAGCTCAACAACAGTGAGCTTCACCCCACGGTGTTACGCTCCATCTATAGAGAAATCCTGGCCGGTTCTCGCCAGGCACAATCGCCACCACCGCTGGGTTACCTCGGCGCTGAAAGCGTCTATTGGTCCGCGCGTTCGCATCTGGGCACGGCGGAAATCTTGGTCAAGCACGACCAATGGAAAACGCTTTCTGAAGCGATCAAGGCCGGCCAGCTCGCCGGTGCTATTTTACCAACCGCGCGTCTGGGACAAATCTTGGCCAAAGCGCCCAAGCCAGAGCGGTTCCTGAAAAACTGGACGCTTATTAATCTCTTCAGCACTGTACCGCACCAGGAAGAATCGCTAGAAAAGAGCATCGCATTCATCGCTCCTTCCAGCTCCGTAACCCCTTCGCAACGCCCCTGCAACCGGATTCTCGTTTTAATCAGGTGCAAACTTCCAGAAACTACGCTACAAAACTTTCAGAGCGTTATGGCTGAGTCACTTACCGCACCTTTCTTTGCAATCGGAAATCCCGTGGACGGTGCAGAACCCACCACCGCTCTTGCTCTCCTCTCAGCTGCACCGGCTGAAAAGCAGGAGATCATCGCTCACTTGAATAAAACCGCATCAGCTTCACTCCTGCCGACTCCGCTCGTAATGGGAGTCTTCTGGCACGGAGATCTATATGGAGGATAACCCTAAGCCGCCTCCGATTCCAAAATCGGACCAGCCTTCGCAAGTGCCTCGCCCAGCCGGACAAACCGCTCGGATACCACGCATCGTGTCGTCTCCAGATAAAGTTGCGCCCCGGTCGGGCCAAACATTGCGCATTGAAGTTCCTCCACCGACACCCAAAGTTCCGAGCAAGAACGACGCCATATTCGACGAGATAAATCCGGAGCCCGAGCCTCAAAAAACAGAGTGGAAAGAGCTGGAACCGGGAGAGCTCGAACACATGATGGCGAACTTTGACGCCAATGCGATCTTCTCCGTGGATTCAACAGCCACTCCAGTCGATCCCACGATTTCCAAGGAGGTGAAGCTGGAGCAAGTCCAAGCCCGGCCCTGGACACCTCCCACCCCGGCCATTACCCAGGAAATCGTTCCTGTGAAACCCGTTGAACGTCCTGTAGAACGTCCTGTAGAACGTCCTGTAGAACGTCCTGTAGAACGTCCTGTAGAACGCCCGCCAGAACGCGCGCTTCCAGACCGCCCGAAAAGGCCAGACGCGGTCGCAACTGTTAAAATTCCGCTTCCACCCCGCGACCGCACGCAGATTATCGTGCCCACCCAAGGTGAACCGGTTCCGCTACCCACACCCCGTTTACCGGAGGTGAAAGCGGCCCAACCGCCCTTGCGTGTGAACCCCGAAACACGCACATTTGTACGCGATACCCGCAAGATTTTGCCGAACTCGGAAGCCGCTCCAACCACCAAGATCCCGCTTCCCGCTCATTCTGGCACCAATTACTTCGATCTCTTTTCTGAAGCACCTGCGGTCGCTCCCGCACCCACGCCCACCGTCGTCCCACCACTCCATCGCATTCACCCCACGCCCCCGAGCGCCTCGCCTTCAGCTCGAGTTGCGGCGATGCCGGATACCACACGCATCACCATTGTTCCGGCACCCATTCCACAATCGACTCCCGCACCGGAAACGCTTCCGCCGCAAACGTCGGCCCCACAGTCTCCGCAACCCTCTCCGTCAAGACCAGTGCCCAGTGGGCTCAACCCCTCCGGTTACAACAGCCCGACCACAACTAAATCGCTGCGTAAAGGGCCCTCTCCGCTCGCATTCCGCACCTCCCGCCCGCCCACTGTCGCACTCCCCGTTTTCCGACCTCGCCTCACCTCTGATCTAACGCCGCCCGCCGTCTCGCCGCCGCTGCCGCCTGTCTACGAAGCGGCGACCGGCGGTAGCGGCCTCCCCATCCACCACGATCCGGAACCGACAGCCCCCATTCCAGACGATCCCGCTCCTGTGCCGCCTCCGCTGCCCGAAGCAATCGCGCCTCAGTTTACCCCTGAAGTGGAGCTGGTGCAGCCCGTGCCTGAGCTAGAGCCTGTCGTAACGCCTGGAGAGCCCCAAATCGAAGAGGATCGCCCCATCGTTCTGACGACCTGGGATCTCCGTAACCAACCGCAGATCGAGCTGATTCCGTTTGATTCCGATCCTGAGTCGGACGAGTCGGCCACCGCGTACACCATTCAACCCGCTCAAGAAGACGCCCACCAACCGATCGTTCAAGTTCCCGCCGCGCCGCCGGCGGAAAACGTCGCCGAAGAACCACCTCTTATTGTCACGGCTGCGCACGGGCCTTTCGTATCGCTGGAACCCGATACGGAAATCGAGCTACCGCCCGAAGCGACCTCCGATATGGGCGAGCGTCCGCTAGCCGAGCTTCACGCCCAATCGCCGGTTACCGACCAACCGCAAATTGCGACGCCTTCCTTCGCGACACAGGCACTTCCCCCGCCACGGTCGCACGCGACACCGCCGCCGCTGCCGACCTATCAACCACCCATCTCGATTCCGCCACCTCTCGAGCCCGAAAACACGATCGCTGAACAAGAACAGATCGAAGAACAACAGGTCGTTGAACCGCTCCAAGCCGAAACGACGGTTGACGAACAAGAGCAGATCGAAGAGCAACAAGCCGTTGAACCGCTTCAGGCCGAAACGACGGTCTCCGAACAAGAGCAGATCGAGCAACAGGTCGCTGAACCGCTCCAGGCCGAAACGACGGTCTCCGAACAAGAGCAGATCGAGCAACAGGTCGCTGAACCGCACCAGATCGAACCGACGATCGCTGAACAAGAGCAGATCGAAGAGCAACAGGTCGTTGAACCGCTCCAGGCCGAAACGACGGTCGCTGAACAAGAACAGATCGAGCAACAGGTCGCTGAACCGCACCAGATCGAACCGACGGCTGCTGAACAAGAGCAGGTCGAGCAAAAGGTCGCTGAACCGCACCAGATCGAACCGACGGCTGCTAAACAAGGGCAGGTCGAAGAGCAACAAGTCGTTGAACCGCTCCAGGCCGAAACGACGGTCTCCGAACAAGAACAGGTCGAAGAACACCAGGTCGTTGAACCGCTCCAGGCCGAAACGACGGCTGCTGAACAAGAACAGATCGAGCAACAGGTCGCTGAACCGCACCAAGCCGAAACAACGGTCGCTGAACAAGAGCAGGTCGAAGAACAACAAGCCGTTGAGCCGCACCAGATCGAACCGGTTACTGAGCAAGAACAGGTTGAAGAACACCAAGTCGTTGAGTTGGCGACACCCCGGCCCTTCTTGGATCCGCCAGCGATCCCCTTTATCACACCGACACCCGTAATCCCGTCACGCTCGGCATCAACTGAAGTGCCTCTCCCGTTCACGAGCCACGCTGCGTCGCAACCGCCTCCCTTGCCCGTACCGATCGAAGAGCATGTCGAAGCGCCCGAGGCCCCGGAAACAATGCCTCCGCCGTTACCTCCACCAGTTCCCACGGTCCACCTCCGTCCGCCTCTTCCCCGTATTTCTCTAGTTCCATCGGACGATCCCGAACGCCACCTGCCGCCCTTGATGCCCCTGGGTGCGCTCGTCTCGCCCGAATCCCCTCGCCGCGTCCCGCCCCCGCTGCCGATTGGGATTCCAAAGCCGTCAGAATCGAAGCTACCGTCCCTGTTCATCGAGCCACTGACGACCGAGGAGCCCGTCGAACAAGAAACAGCCACGCCACCCGCACTTCCTCCTGCGTTACCGAATACCCTGGAATCCGAAGAACCCGCTCAGTTCGAGCTGACGCCACCTGCGCTTCCGATTACCCTCGAGCCGGTCGAGCTAGCGACACCTCCTGCACTTCCTCCTGCGTTACCGATTACTCTGGAATCCGAAGAACCAGCTCTGTACGAGCTAACCCCACCCGCGCTTCCGATCACCCTGGAGCCCGCCGATCTGGCAACCCCTCTGGCGCTTCCTCCTGCGCTGCCGATTACTCTAGAACCTCCGGAACTAGCGCCCCCTCCTGCGCTTCCCCCTGCGTTGCCAATAACTCTAGAACCTACGGAACTAGCAACCCCACCTGCACTTCCCCCTGCGTTGCCAATTACTCTAGAACCTGCGGAACTAGCGACCCCACCGGCACTTCCCCCTGCGTTGCCAATCACTCTAGAACCTGCGGAACTAGCAACCCCTCCTGCGCTTCCCCCTGCGTTGCCAATAACTCTAGAACCTGCGGAACTAGCGACCCCTCCTGCGCTTCCCCCTGCGTTACCAATTACTCTAGAACCTACGGAACTAGCGACCCCTCTTGCACTTCCCCCTGCGTTGCCAATAACTCTAGAACCTGCGGAACTAGCAACCCCACCTGCACTTCCCCCTGCGTTACCAATTACTCTAGAACCTACGGAACTAGCGACCCCTCCTGCGCTTCCCCCTGCGTTGCCAATTACTCTAGAACCTGCGGAACTAGCAACCCCACCTGCACTTCCCCCTGCGTTACCAATTACTCTAGAACCTCTAGCAACCCCACCTGCACTTCCCCCTGCGTTGCCAATTACTCTAGAACCTGCGGAACTAGCGACCCCACCGGCACTTCCCCCTGCGTTGCCAATCACTCTAGAACCTGCGGAACTAGCAACCTCACCTGCACTTCCCCCTGCGTTGCCGATTACCCTGGAGCCCGCTGAGCCAGCCCCGACAGAATTGACCCCACCAGCACTTCCGCTAATCACCCTGGAATCTACCCCTGCCCAGCCAGTACAAGAACCGCCACCAACCGTTCTAACGCCTCCGACCCGGGAAATGGCTCTATCGCGACCGCCTCTCTCGCTCCCGTCACTCCCGATTGCTTTCAAACCTTCGCCAGAACCGCTCGAATTGCGCCCTAAGCTCCCCGGCCTACCCTCTATACTTCCGCCTGCACTTCCTGTCTCTCTTTCCAACATCGCTGTCGCGCCTACTCTCCCCGCACCTTCTCTTCCCGATACGACGGTAAAGGAAACAGTCGAACCGCGATCTGAACCGGTTGCCAAGGTCACCATTGAGGAACCCAGCGAAGGCATTTCCCCAATTGGGCAACCGCTCGTACCTCCATCACTTCCACTCAGCCCTGAGCCCACTATCGAGGGAGTTCCTCCTGCACCCGCAGCCGCAACTGCTTTGCCACCGAGCTTGCCCGTCATCTCGCCTGCCCAAATCACTGAAACACCTACGAAGATTCCCCCGCCCCTGCCGAAAGAGGAGCTCGCTCCCAAGTTGGCTACGCCACCTGCCTTACCCACCAAAGTTCCACCGCCCCTTCCTCCGCAAGGCCTCTACACCCCCGTAGCTCCCACAGAGCCCACCCAAACCGCACCTCTCACGCCGACGGTGAAACTCGCCCCGCCCCTCAAGCCGACTCGTAATGTCCAAGTACCTCCTCTCCTTCCTCCGCCCTCCGCGGTTGCCCCTGCCCCCGCCCCTCTCCCGAGCCAGGATCTCCCACCGAAGATCGTTAATCCGCCCACTTCCGCGCTGCCCTCACCGCGCCTAGGCGAGCGCAAACCCGTGATTAACCAGACGGCGAGCTCGTTTAACTTTAAGGACAAAACACCAGCACCGCTCCTCTCCCGTCAGAAATCGACCTCCACGCCACCCTCAGAGCCGCCCACGAAGGTTCCGCCTCCGCTGCCGGTCACCCCGCCGCCGCCAGCTGTAACGCTCGACCCGACTCCGAAGGTGGTTTCAAAAGCACCGCCAGCTTTGCCGCCCGCCATGCCTCCTGCACTCCCACCAGCCGTTACGCTGGACCCGACCCCTGATTCAGTTTCGAAAGCACCTCCTGCCCTGCCACCGGCCATGCCTCCTGCACTCCCGCCAGCCGTTACGCTCGACCCGACCCCTGATCCAGTTTCGAAAGCACCGCCTGCCTTGCCACCCGCCATGCCTCCCGCACTCCCGCCAGCCGTTACACTCGACCCGACCCCTGATCCAGTTTCGAAAGCACCGCCAGCCTTGCCACCCGCCATGCCTCCTGCACTCCCGCCAGCCGTTATACTCGACCCGACCCCTGATCCAGTTTCGCAAGCACTTCCTGCCTTGCCACCCGCCCTGCCTCCTGCACTGCCGCCAGCCGTTACGCTCGACCCGACCCCTGATCCAGTTCCGAAAGCACCTGCGATTCCGACCATCACGATTGATCCCGCGCCGATCTCCACGGTGAAGGACCGCGCTATCGAAGCACCCCGAGCCGCCAAAACTCTGTCGCCCAAAGTTCCCGTTCTTCCTCCTGCAGAATCGATCTCCAAGCCAGCACCGCTCGAAGAAACACCAACACCAGAAGCGGCTTCCAATACCAGCACCGAAACGCAGCCTGTTGCGGATTTGAAGGACATGAAGACGTTGCCGCCGCTCGGAATTAAGCCACCGACTATCGAGCCTGCCGCACCCTCTAAAAAACCAGCCGTTATCAATCGCTCAATGGACATGGCCACCTACAAGTCCATCGCCCGCGAAAAGGCCACGCCGCGAGGCCTAACCCGCGAGCAGCGCGCCTTCCGTGCGAAGATCTACAGCGCGCTCGCCTTCTACGTCGTCTTCCTTGGCATAGTTGCCCCCACGATGTGGTTCGGCTACCTCGGCGCGCTCCAGAAAACGCAGTTGCTCGGCCAGGTTATTCCGCCACCGGGAACTACGCTAGAGAACGAGGTCTGGGTGGTGTCGGAATTTGGCGATTTGAACGGCTATTCGGAAGATCTCGCTAGCGATCGCGCCCCGTCACTCGACAAACTTTCCAGCCTCAATCACGAAATCGACCAAGCGAAGTCCGACGTTGCCCTACACAACACCAAGCTGCGGACGCTCCAGGAGCAGGTCGAAACGGCCCGTCAACAAATCACCACTCTAGCCGCCACAGCCAAGGCCAGTGTTAAGGATATTTGGGGCAAATCGGGTGCTGATCTGGACGAAGGCTACAAAGCCAAGCTTAACCAGATCCTCTCCGATATTAAGTCGCATGCGGATGCCCTGAAACTCGATTTCCAACCGCCAGGTGAAGAGTACACGTTCCCAGAAGCGTGGGCCAATGCCTACCGTCTGGCCATGTACGCGGTGCCCCCATCGGCCAAGAAAACTGCGGAATTGAAGTTCCTCGATTCGGAACTCGCCGATTGGACCTCCTTCCAACAGAGTTTTTACCAGAAGAAACAAGCACTCAAGGATCAAGTCGCCGATGCTATGGAGAACTCGAACCAGCAGGTTGCCCAGCTCAATCAAAAGATCGATGACCTTAACCACCAAATCACGCAAACGACTGACGACCTGCAACCGCTTCTGGACGAGCAAAAGAACGATCAAGATTCCCTGGCCGATCTCCAGAAAACCTTGGCTGCCATGGAGCCGAAATACCTGAAGCAAATCTCCGATCTGCCCGCTTCGCACATCCTAACCAAGCTCGCGATTCAGTCGAATGGCCAGTTCCAGTACCCCGAAGAAAACTTTAAGGAAGGCGAGAACTTCCATCGCCACACCTTCTTCTTCCGGGCGATCCGCAGTTCAGATGGCCGGGAATTCTGGGCGCTGGTGAACGTCACTTCCCACAAGAACGATACCCTGCGCGTCATTGTCTATCCCTCAGCATTTATCAATTACCGCGCCATCCTTCGCCCCGATCTCCCCCCGGCGTCGCTCGATAATAATTGAGAAACTCCTCGTCTTGACAAAAGCGCCGTTCAAACGCATCCTGAACGCTCCGGACGTCCCGTCTTTCTTACCCGATGGTGTAACGGTAACACAGCGCCCTTTGGAGGCGTTATTCATGGTTCGAATCCATGTCGGGTAGCGTTTTTGAACAACAGAGGTTGGAAACTGAAGTGTGACGAGTCGATTTGAACGCCTTTATGCGCGGGTAACCAAGTTAGATTTGGGCGGCGTTGGCGAGGCATCTTGCTGAAATTCGCCTGCTACTGAAGCCTAGAGCAAAGTTCCCGAAATGTCGGCGCAGGAAATATGCAGACCTGCAACCGTTCATGATCAGTCGGCCTCTACCCAGGCCAACAAGCCCTAAATGCTAAGCCTCCCCTACCCACGGTGCCATAACTTCTGACCCTCCTGGGCCGTTTTCGGTTACTTCTTATCCGGCAACGGCGGAATCGGATTCGTCACGTCCACATGCTCGCCGCCTTGGCGTGAAACGACGACGTTCGTCTTTCCAGAATCGGATGGCGAGAAGGTGATCGTATCGACTTGATCGGGGAAGCTGATGGTCAAGCTGGTGTGATCGCTGTTCCAGGCTGTTGTCGGAAGCGGATCACCCTTGCGATAGGGGTAGAAGAGCATCTTGTCGTTCGGTGCTACGGAATCGAACGGCAGGGTGATGATCTTCTTCTTCAAATCGACGGAATCGTGAAACACCGGAGCGCGGTTCTTTTGCGCCGCATCGTATTGCGCATCCAGCACCCGCATCAGCAAAAGCGGCTCGCCAGCGGCCACTTGATCGAACGTTGGAAGCGCGGGCTCCGGATCTTTTTTGTTTTTCGGCAATTGAATTCCGATAAACGTGAGATCCGTTAGACCAGCCTCGGGCGAAGGTGCTGCTGCCGTCTGCAGAAGCCGTACATCTGCTTCCATGAGTCCATTCCAATCGTAGTGATGCACCGTGGCATCTTTCTGGATGTCATCGATGACCAGCGCATACGGATATTTGCCGCGAATGAGGCCGCACGTGCGGAACGCCTTTTTCACCGGGTAAAGCGGGATGCGCACAACGGGTGAAAGACTCGGCTCTTTTTGATTCCAATGATGCAAGTGCCAGAGAGGAGCGTTTAGGTAATCGAAGTTCCGCTTGGTGTAGGCAAAGTCATTCATGGAGTGCATTTCAGGCTCGGCACCTGTCGGCATTTTGACGAGGCCGCCATCCACATCCGCGAGCGTGTAGCCCTGTGCTTTCTCGATTGGGTGAACGTCCCAGTCCCAGCAATAGGAGGCATCGCCCACGGCGAAAGTTGCCAGCGGTTGATCGACGTAATCGACGAGCCGACCGGGTGTCCACGCTGTCTGCTTTTGGTTATCGATAACCACGGTCGTTTGTTGGTCGGTATCGCCTTTCCAGGTATTAATCGTAAACCAATCCCGGCCTTTGCCGAAGAGCAGGAACGAATTTCGATCGCAGTAGGGATGACCGCCACAAGCTTGCCGCGTGTGCATATTCAGCGCCAGCGCATCGCTATCCCAACCGCTGCGAGTCATGACGAGGCCGCGATCTCCCGCGAGATAACTCAGGCTCAGCCCCAGCTTGGAGGGATCGGTATTGTTCGGATCGAAATCGGAGGGGAAAATAGCAGCGTAAAGCAGGCCGTTAAAGTACCCCCCACCCGCACCACTCGGTAACCGCTCGTAGTTCGGGCCGACAGCGCCGCGATAGACCCAATCCACGATCTTATTATCCGGGAAAAAGTATTTCAGGCCGAACACATCGCTGCTGTTAAAGGAAGCGATGCCCCCGAGCAAATCGTAGCGGACGAACGCACCTGTTCCGAATTGTGAGCCGGGCGAGGAATAGAGCGGATTAGGCAGAAGATCGTGCGGGAGAAAATCGAGTGCATAGGCCCGCAAGAATGGGTGTCCGGCCAATGACGGCTGCTGACGCATCGAGAAGGCGACAATCCCTTCCATACCCAGCTGATCTTTCGCTTCACCTTCCACAGTCGCTCCAGAAGGAAACCAGCCGTAGGTGAGCATGTTCCGGGATCCACGGAATAGGCCCGCGTACTTGAGATCATTGAACCCAGGCTCGCCTTCGATTGCCAGAAGCGGAATCAGCCAGTAGCTGAAAGTCGCCCAATTCGAGCGTGTGTTTACGGCGGCGTTAAATGTGCCGTAATTGTCATGGTACCACGTGGTGTTGGCCAGCTCGTCATGAATGGCGGTGCGCTGTTCTGGAGTGAGGTCATTGTAAAGAAAATCATAAAGGAACCCGAGTTCCTGGCCGCCTGCGCCACCGCTCACCGGGCGATCAATCGGCCCCTTAAGGCCCTTCGCCGCACGCGCCGCATCGCGTTCCGCTTGATCGTGCTTCATGGAGGTCACAACAGCCGAGGCCAGCTTCTTCGCACCCTCGTGATCCTCCTCAATTAAACAACGGTACGCATCGAACGAATAGACGCCCCAAAACGGCTTCGGATCGACCGTCAAATCACCCGCAACCAGCTTGTCCCAGAGATGATTTGCCGGATTAAAAGGGCTGTCCTTGTCGTGGTAATAGAGGCACTGAATGTGGCCGTGAGAGCCCCGGTAATCGCCCTTGAGCAAGTCAGGCTGCGCGTAATCGGCTTTCTCGTCGTAATCGCCATGAAGCTGATGCGACCACGAGAGAATCTTATTCCACATCATCTGCCCACACTTCGTGTTCTTGAGCCGAGCACGAATATCGGGAAGGTCATCGGGTCCAAAGAGAATGCGCGGATGCACGCCCGGCGCAGGCACTGGACGGATTTTCCGCACGCCAGAATCGTCGAAGGTTATCGGCACAGGCCCGAAATCGTCTGGCTTCACTTGACCCCACGGGATTTCTAGCGGCTTACCATCCGGACCGGCAAGCGCGCCGTAGGAGATGCACGGTTTATCGGCAAAGGGCGAGTCAGCCATCGCCGGCAGATAGAGAAAGAACGATGCTAGAACGAGGAGAAAGGGAATGGCGCGCATGAGTTACAACATTAACCACGCGACGTGAAACAAGTTGCGCGGGCAGTTCGCTATTTCGTAAAAACTTGCGCGTATTCGAGGTGACCCGGTTGCTGGTCGGCGGGGACGTCACTGTTGAGGATCAGAATGTGGCCGTACGCCGGGATACTGACCGCAGGAATGCTCACAGATCCCGCCGTTACCGGAAGCGGCACGTTTGCGGCGTCATCCCAGCTTTCGATGATTCGAGCGTGACCATAGGGCGCTTTCATGTCGCCGGAATAACTAAGGCTGTGATCGGTCAGGTTATGCACCAATCGAATTTTACGCCCCGAATCCTCTGTGAATTCAAAGCCTCTCAGGCCATCGGGCAATTGAAGCTGGGCGACATCGCTGGCCTCTTTTTTGTCCTTGGCGCTCACCTCGATCAGTGCGAACCGCGCCGTCCCCGCCGCGTAAGTGGTCAGCGTATCGGAGCCACTCTTTTCGTCATTTAATACGATCATCGCGGTTCCCTGATCTCCTTCAGTTATCTTTCCTCCGTAGTTCGCCATTAAGCCGTAGTAAAACGTCTCCTCTTTGCCGCCGTAAGAATTCGCATCCAGTTTGATTTTCAGATCGCCGTAGCTAAATCGATCCGCGCCATCTGGCGTGAGTTGCTGCGCCTTCCCGTCACCCGGCGTGCATTTACCTCGATGAGAAAAGAGAATGATTCGCTGAGCCAATCCGTACGCAGTCACCTCTTTGCTACTGGTAATGGTGGATAAACCGATAACGCGGTCAGGAGTATAGACCCATTCCTGGCAGCCATCCCAGCCGGTGTAATCTTTCGAAGCAGAGCCGGATCGTTCGTTGATGGGATAAATCGTCGATATCCCATATATCGATTGGCTCTTGCTCAATTCATTGTGGCAACCCGCGCTGGTCAGGAAGACCCACTTGCCACCTCGGTTGTAATCCGTTTCTACGCCGGGCTTCACCTTTACCTCCGGAGCTGCGCCGTGGAACGCCGCATTGAGATCGCCCGTCGCATACTTCAGTACGTAGGCCCCGGCGAATGTGTTTAGGCCCACAGTACTCGGAGTAAAGGATTCGCTTAACTCGGGACCCGATTGACTCGGATCTCGCGTGGTGCCCACTTCGCCCCAAGCTCCGTAACGAGCACGCGGCCCGAGAATGTTCTTGTCGTAGAGCGTAAAGTTATCAGGAACATGTGTTTCTGCGGTCAACCCTGAGCGATAAAGAAAGCAGAGAGCGGCATCGTTTTGCGCACCCTTACCCAAAGCAAAGTTGTAGCCGTCCCCGGTAATGTATGCCTCTTTCAGCGCCGCCTGAGCCAAACTGAGCGGTCCGCTGTCATAAAACGGCTTCCATGGTGGAGCTGTGCTGTATTCCGCAAAACCACCAGGATGCTCCGTCAGCGGGATATAGGGAACCATTTTCTCAATGAAGGCCTTCATCTTGGGAGAACCGGTCAAGATGTAGTACCAGCTCGCCCCCCAGACGATGGAATTATGGTAGATAAATGTCTCATTTGAATATTGGGCATAGTGGGTCGCTCCATCGCCCAAAACCGTTTGCGTCATGCAGTCCTCCACCGCTTTTCGGCCAATTTCCGCGCTCGCCGAATCTCCCGTGGCTAGGCCGCCCATCCAAACGGACATGGTACGCGCGATGTCCATGTTCACAATCAATGCACCCACGACGTGCTTCTGATAAATATCCGGGCTTTGATTGATGAGAAATGCTGTGTGCTTGGCAATCGCCGCTTCCCATATCTCTTTTTTACCCGGCGGGATCTTATCCGGAGCGTAAGTCTTCAGAGCGAGATAGGGGTAAACGACCTGGAAACTGGACATGTGATCGCTCAGATTTTTGTCTGCGGCCCAAAGCGAAAAACGCCCATCCAGCAAGACAATTAAGCGATCGAGATAGACCTGCTGCCCCTTGTGCGGACTGTTCGGGTGCAGGTAGGCAAGCATCGCAGGAATCGTTTCTTCCTGATCCTTCGCATCGCCGATGTACGCCGAATTCCCGACGCGGACTCCCTCGAAGGCCGTGGCCAAATGGGGGTTCGTCTGCGGTTCCGGCACCGGTGGCAGAAGTTGCAGCGAATCTGCCTGCACGGAAACAAGGGAACAGATGAACCACAAGCAGAGGCAACGAAGGCTTTTTACAGAAGATTTCATAAAGCAAGATACTTTAGGAACTTCACGTGCTGAATAAAGTTGCGAAAATACCGAGAATATCAGGAACCGACTCAACGTGTAGAGGAAGTAACTAAATCTGGTTGACCACTCGGAAAATCATTTAGACCGCCAGATAGGAAGCCTGCTGCTGTTATTTATACGAACTACGGTGAGTTCGCCGCTCGTCTACAACGTCTGCGCGACCTTCTCGAGCTGATAACACTCGACAACGTCATCCGGCAGATACTCCGTAAAATCCCCTAACCGCACGCCACACTCGAGTCCCGCCCGGACTTCGTTGGCATCGTCTTGGAAGCGTTTCAGGGTGATCAACTGACCGTCGTAGATCGGCTGACGGCGACGGAGCACGCGTGCCCGTGCGTTGCGGACCAATCGACCGCTCGAAACGCTGCAACCGGCAACGGGGTACTTCGAGAGGTTGAAGACTTGCTTCACCACGGCGGTACCGAGAATCGTTTCCCGCAGCTCTGGATCGAGCATGCCGGCTGCCGCATCTTTCACCTGATCGATGAGCTCGTAAATGATACTAAACAGCTTGATCTGAACACCTTCGTGCTTAGCAGCATTTGCGGCGGCGTTATCGGTCTTCGTATTAAAGCCGAGAACCACCGCCTGAGAAGCCTTAGCTAAGAGAACATCTGATTCGCTGATCGCACCGGCACCGGCGAGCACGATATCCAAATCGATCTTCTTGCTATCGATCTTCTTGATCGAGCTAACAACGGCTTCGACAGATCCTTGCACGTCGCCCTTAACGATCAATTTCAATACCTTGCGTTGGTCATCGGCAATCGCCGCAAAAATGTTTTCCAACGTGACTTTCGGCCCTGCTTCGAGCTTGCCCATGCGCAGCTTCGCCTCGCGTTCCTCGGCAACAAGACGCACTTCCTTTTCATTCTTCAGGACGTTGTACTCTTCGCCAGGCGATGGAGCGCCATCGAGCCCAAGCACGCGAACGGGCGTGGAAGGACCCGCCTCTTTGACCATCTGGCCTAAGTCGTTAATGAGCGCTTTCACGCGTCCGTGAAAAGGGCCCGCCAACATCGAGTCACCGACATGCAAAGTGCCGTGTTGAACAAGAACCGTAGCGGTGGGACCGCGACCCTGCTCATATTGCGACTCAATTACGGTGCCGCGACTCAGGCCAGACGGGTTCGCCTTCAATTCCAAAATTTCCGATTGAAGCAGCATCATCTCCAGCAGCTTTTCAATGCCGATCCCGCGCGTGGCCGAGACTTCGCAGACGATGGTATCGCCGCCGTACTCTTCCGGAACGAGGCCATACTCTTGCAACTGGCCCTTAACGCGATTCAAGTTCGCACCGGGCAAATCGATTTTATTGATCGCCACCATCAACTGAACTTTACCGGCCTTGGCGTGATTGATGGCTTCAATGGTCGTCGGCATCATACCATCGTCAGCGGCAACGACGAGTACCACGATGTCCGTCGTCTTAGCACCGCGGGCGCGCATCGCCGTAAACGCCTCGTGACCGGGAGTATCTAGGAAGGTGATCGATTGATTGCCGCGCTTGACGGTGTACGCGCCGATATGTTGCGTAATCCCGCCCGCTTCTCCAGCGGCAACGCGTGTTTTGCGAATCGCATCCAAAAGTGAGGTCTTACCATGGTCGACATGGCCCATGAACGTGATGACGGGCGGACGAGGCAACAGGTCCGATGCAATGACTGGGGCGGGCTTGGGAGGCTCGACGATCTTAACGGGAGCGTGAACTTGACCAGCGCCTTTTTCGCGCTTTTCGATCTCGAACGTGAACCCCATCTTTTGACAGAGCTTGCGTGCGAGTTCTTCATCAATCGCTTGAGCCGCGCTCGTGAAAACGTTCATCTCCATCAGGTGATGGATGATCTGATAGGGTTTCAGGCCCAACTTAACTGCTAAATCTTTAACGATGATCGGCGGCTTAACGACAACGATCTTGTCCTTGAGCTGCTGGGCGGCAATGGCTGCCTCATCCAGCGGTGCCGGAACGACAACTACGGGAGCAGGCGGAGCTGTGGGAGCCGACTTCGCGGTGACGACGGGCGTCAACGACGCAACACCCGGTTTGGCCGTTTGAGTTGGGGCTGGCTTCACAGCTTCAGGTTTCGGCTCGGCCGTTGGTTCAGGAGCCGGGGTCGGCTTCTGTTGGCCTTGTTGAGCCTTCAGAGTGGCTTCCTTTTCCATCGCCTCCTGGAGGCGTTTTTCGCTGGCTGTCAGCATGGGCCCACCTCTTCCCGAGCCACCTTGCGGTCGGGGATGCGGAGTGGAGCTTGGGGGTGGCGTGGGTGGTTTGCTATCACCAGAAGCCGACGCAGGAGGTTTCGAAGCTCCAGCTGCTCCGGTCACGCCGGTTACTGGGCGCTTTGGTTGTCCACCTCTTTTATCTCCCTTATCCTTATCGTCAGATTTCACCATTTATTCGTCTTATTTCTAAAAACTAACTCCGAAATCGAGCTGCCTTTTGATGGATTTGCTTCACTAAATCGGGATCTAAATCGGGCAATGCACCGAGAAAATCCTCCAGTTCCACTTCGCAAATCCCTTCCACGGTCAGGAACCCACCGCGAACCAGCTGCTCTGCAGTGGAACCCGCAAGCTCCAGTTGCTTGGAAAGACCGGCAGTCGCGAGAGCCACTTTCTGCTCGAAACCAGCTGCGGCGACTTCCTCTTCTTTCTTAATATCGACTTTCCAACCCGTCAACTTCTGTGTGAGCCGGGCGTTCTGACCGCTGCGCCCAATCGCCAGAGAGAGGTTCTCTTCGTCGACAAGAACGGTAACCTTTTTGTTCGCGTCATCCACTTCGATGTGTTTTAGCTTGGCCGGTTTCAGCGCTTCAGAAATTAGCTCGCGAATATTTGGTGACCACTTAAAGAGATCGACCTTTTCACTATTGAGTTCGCGGACAATGTTCTTCACACGCGCACCGCGCATGCCGACACAAGCACCGACGGGATCGACCTTATCATTAGAGGACCAAACCGCGATCTTCGTCCGATGCCCGGCTTCACGCGCCATGGCTTTAATTTCCACCGTCTTGTCATTCAGTTCGTTTACTTCAAGCTCGAACAACCGGCGTACAAAGTCGGGATGGCTACGCGACAAAATGATTTCCGGGCCACGCTGCGTGTTCTCCACCGAGAGAACATAGGCGCGAATCCGTTCGCCAATCGTGTATTCTTCAGTCGGCACCCGTTCACGAGCGGGCATCACCGCCTCGAATTTACCCAAATCAATCACCACATCAGAGCGCTCGAATCGGCGAACCGTTCCGGAGATGATCTCGCCTTTGCGATCCTTAAACTCATCGAAAACCATCGAACGCTCGATCCCGCGCAGATTTTGATTGATGGTCTGTTTAAATACTTGTGCGGCGATACGACCGAGCTCCTTAGTCGGGACATCCACTTCCACAGTCTCACCGATTTGCGCGTCGGGCTTGATCTTCCTGGCGTTAGGAACGGAGATTTCGTCGTGAGGAACAGTCACCTTTTCAACAACGGTGAGCCGGGCAGTCGCCTTCACCTTACCGTTTTTGGGTTCTAGACTTACCGTGAGATCTTTTGCCGGGCCAAAGCTCCGCCGTGCAGCTGCTAGAAGCGCAATCTGCACCGCTTCATAAAGCCGCTCACGCTTAATTCCTCGCTCCTTTTCCAGGTAGTCCAGGATCGCAACAAATTCTTGGCTCATCGGTTATTTCCTCGTCTATTAGCCACCGGGCGGTGAAGAGAAAAAAAAGGTGGGTGACCTGATTGGTCCCCACCGCCCTAGCGGATTGAACCCTCGAGCATAGGTACTGCTTGGAGAGAGTCAAGGCAAAAGCCCTAATTCTCTCAGCGAAAACCAAAACGCGCGTCTGGCCTAGCGTAAAAAGGCCAAATCTGGTGCGATCATTAGCGATTCAAAAGAAATGGTAAATCTTATTTAAAGACCTAGCCTAATAGTCCTAGTCACAGCCACCAGACATGAAATCCTTCAGCGTCACGATTCAAATCAACGCCAGTCCTGATACTCTCTGGAAGCTGCTTACCGATGCTAAAAACTACCCGGCTTGGAACCCGACAATCGATAAAGTGGAAGGTGAAATCGCGTTGGGAAAATCCATCACCGTCCACGCCAAAATCAGCCCCGGACGCGCATTCCCAGTAAAAGTCGCTGAACTCAGCCCCACTAAAATGGTTTGGCGAGGCGGCATGCCGCTAGGGCTTTTCAAGGGCGAACGCACATTTACGGTGACGACTGTCTCTGCAAACTGTGTCGAGTTTACCATGACAGAAATCTTCAGCGGACTGCTTGCACCGCTCATAACGAAATCGATCCCCGATCTTCAACCGGCCTTTGATGAATTTGCGGCTGCACTCAAGAAAACAGCCGAGTAATAAGTATCTGGCGAGTGGCGCAACCTGATCAATCTTGCAACGCTTTCGCATCTGCCACCTCACAATAGCCCTCGTTCTCTCCGCCCAGAAGAAGAACCCGCCCGTCCTTCAGTAAAACCAGTTTGCACTCGGAAGTCCGTGGCACATGGGGAGCGGGAGCACGACGCCATGTCTTGGAGGAGAAAAGATGTTACACGTTTCGTCCGAATTAATCCGCATTCCCACAGGAATGTATGCGGCTACCTTCGGCGCGTACCATTCGACCTTTCGCTCGAGCCACGAATCCGTTTCTGAACATTCAATCTCCGCGATTTGCCCGCTGGGCAATTGAACGAACGAACCACAGTCGTTTTGAAAGTCGGAAATTGGGGCACTTTTTGCTTTCAGGTCGAACGTCATCCACTGTCCTAAACTGGAGCAAAATAACGAACCATCGGGCAGTTGAGCTTGATACGTGGGAGGATTCAAGCCACCAGGGATATCGGGGAGCATGGACCACCGGTTCACTTTGGTATCGTAAACCTCCGCAGATGCGCAGTCCGTCGAAATCATATCGAGCGCCTGCGCAAATTGTTTTTCGCCACATACCGTTACGATCGTTCCGTCCGGAAAGCGGTAACTCCCGGCAAGACTTTGGCCTTCGAGCATCTCAGGCCCCTTCGCCCATACCTTCAATTTCGGGTCGTAGATTTCCGTCGTGTCCATCGCCCGATAGCCAGGCTGTTTCCAATCGGAGAAAGCAATGGAGTCTTGCTTGTACCCTCCGGCAACCAGCACGTCTCCCTTGGGCAAAAGCCAACTCATTTGTCCAAATCGGGCCTGCTTCATTGGAGGAGCGTCTGACCACAGATTCGTCACGGGATTATAGATTTCGCAGTCTTCCGTGCCGGGTCGAGTCGCCCAACCCCAGCGCCAATAGTAGTCGATTCCCCCGCAAACCAGAACCGTGCCATCCGGTAACAACGTCGCCGTATGGTCGCACCGGGGATGCTTCATAGGTGGCGTCTCCGTCCAGCGCCCCGCGACCGGATCATAAACCTCCGCCGAGGCCAGCGCGCGGGGCTGTTCCTTTTCGATATCACTAAACGGCTGCGTTCCACCTGTCACCAACACTCGACCATCTGCCAGCAGGGTAACGACCGGAGCAAACCTGGGATGATGCAGCGACCCGGTGAACCGCCACACCGCGTAGGAATCGTGAACCCAAATGACGGTACCGCCGATTGCAACCGCCACACTCGCTAGGCTGATTAAGCGATAGCCCTTGCGCTTCATTTCCCATCCTTGCAGGCCTCAGGAAAACTCGCAAGAACCTCGCAGACCAGCTCCTTTACCGAGAACGTATTGCAGCAGCGCTTGTCCTGAGCCTCTGTAGCTATTATTGTAGGGTCAGTGAGATGGGCCACCCCTCTCTTAGAAAGCTCCTTTATGATCTGCCAAGTCTGCCAAGCCGAAAATGCCACCGTTCACTTCACGCAAATCCTCGATGGCAAGATGCAGAAGGTCGATCTCTGTAAAAAATGCGCCGAAGAGCGGAATGTGACCGATCCCGCCGGGTTCTCCCTGGCCGATATGCTCCTCGGCCTGGGAACTGCCGAGGAGATGAAAGCCGCGACCCCGGATAATCTTACTTGCCCGCAGTGCGGCTTCACCCAACCCGATTTCAAGAAAACCGGACGACTCGGTTGCCCGCAGTGCTACGTCACGTTTAGTGATGGGCTCGGCAGCATCCTTAAGGACATGCATAAAGGTATCATCCACAAAGGAAAGATTCCCACGAAAGCTGCCCGCGCCTTCGCTTTCGAGACTCAATTGCGGGCGCTGCACCTGGAACTCCAGCAGGCAGTGAAAGCGGAGGACTACGAGAGCGCTGCGGCACTTCGCGATAAGATCACGGGCCTCGAAACGGGCAACGCGAATCCGTAAATCCACGGCGTTACGTTCGAGCAGTCGCGATCGCATTGGTTCGGGGCTCAACGAATCGGTACCCGAATCCGTACGCCGTCTCGATCAACGTCCCGTGATCACCCAGTTTGCTGCGGAGATTCCGCACATGGGTATCCAACGTGCGACTGTTGATCTCCGCGTTGTATCCCCACACATCGCGAAGCAGCTTTTCACGCGTTTGCACACGTCCGACACGTTCTACCAGGAGATTCAAGAGGCGAAACTCCAGCGACGTCAGCTCGAGCCGTTCCCCACGTAACCGCGCCTCGAACACGTCACGATCCAAAACGAGATCGCCCACCTCTAACAACTGCTTCTGCGGTTGTGTCGATCCGAATCGCGCCAAGATCTTACCGACCTTTAACAACAGCTCGCGGGGATGACACGGTTTCTTAAGAAAATCTTCAGCACCCAGCTCAAGCCCTAAAATCCGATCGATCTCGTCTGCCTGCTCGGAAATAAGAATCAGCGGAATTGAACTGAGGTCCAAATCGGCCTGCCAACGGCGGCAAATGTCGAAACCCGTGGGGCGTTGGAATTGAGACTCCAGCAACAAAAGGTTCGGGACCTCCAGCTTACCGACCTCCAGAACACGGTCGGCCTCATCGACGACCACCGGTTGGTAGCCGCCTTTACGCAAATACTCGCCGTAGACCGTCCCTGAACGCTTATCGGGGTCTGCGATTAGAATCCGTTTGATCATACGTTACTCATCCTCACTTCAGGGTGACGTAGGACCGCCTCAGTTCGTCACACGCAAATACGAAAAAATGAGTTTCACCTGAATTTCTTGTCGAGAACTCTGCTTTCTCTCTAATCCTATACAATTTTACGTAAAAACTTTCACAACTCCTGAAGACTAAAATACAATAGCTCTTGCAATCCTCCGCGACATCCTCTAATGGTCCATCACACATGAGCGACTGGTACTACGCACAGGACAATCAACAAAAGGGCCCGGTTAACGAAGCCGAGCTAAAAGAATATTTGGCCACCGGCAAGGTGCCTGCAACTGCACTGGTTTGGAAAGAAGGAATGGATAGCTGGCTGCCCGCTGGACAAGTTCCCGCTTTCTCATTCCGTCCCCCACCCGCGCCCGCTAAAGTTCAACCCGGCTCCGTAGCACCAGGCAAGCCGCTCAGTGCCGCGCCTCAACAGCCAACCAGCCAAAGTCAGACCGAAGACGTAGCCGACAAGGTAAAACATGCGCTGGAAAGCTTCTCGGAAGGCGAAGGAACTCCCGGTGATCCCGATGACGTGGAAAAGAACAAGATGCTCGCCACCATCGCCTACCTGCCCCCTCTTCTGTTCCTTGTCCCGCTGCTCACGGCCAAGGAATCGCCTTTCGCCCGGTACCACGCCAATCAAGCCATTGTTTTAACGATCGCTTTGATTCCGCTTTCAATTGTCGTGAGTATCGCTCAATTGATCATCGGAATGATCCCAGTACTCGGTTTCCTTATTGATGTAGTCCTCTCGCTTGGCATTCTCGGCATCTACGGATTCTTTGCCTACCTGGGAATTATGAGCGCGCAAAAAGGGGTCACCAAGCCGCTGCCGTTCATTGGTGATAAGCTGACGATCCTTAAGTAACGAGAGCCGGCGACTTGCCGATTGACGAAACGAGAGGCATCTTCACGGGTGCCCTCGTCGTTACCAGTCTCCCTCATCCCCACAGTGCCCGCTTCCCTGGAAGACCGCTCGCCTTCAGCTATCCAGGCGATGTTCAGCCGGGTCGCCCGCCGCTACGATCTCCTCAATTTCGTCCTGGGCGGTGGCACCGACCGTTACTGGCGCTGGTACTTGGTGCGGGCCGTGGCCAAACAAAACCCCGCGCGGATCCTGGATCTCGCCACGGGCAGCGGTGACGTCCTGCTCGCCCTGCAAAAACGCAAAGCCTTCACGGAACTGGCCATCGGGGCCGACTTCTGTGCTCCGATGCTCCAGGTTGCACGAACCAAAGGACTCGATCGGTTGATGGTCGCAGACGCATTGAATTTGCCGTTCGCGGATGCCTCTCTCGATGCGATCACCATCGCCTTTGGACTTCGAAATCTGGTCGATCGTCTCGCAGGCCTCAAAGAAATGCGTCGTGTGCTCCGTCCCGGCGGTAAACTTTACGTTTTAGAGTTCACCCATCCGATACCGGGATTCGCCCAGGTCTATTTTGCCTACCTAAATTATATCCTGCCCTACTTCGCGTCTCTTTTCACTTCCGAGCGGTCCGCCTACCAATATCTAAGCTCATCGATTCAAGCGTTCCCGAAACAGCCGCAATTGGTGGAGATGATGGTCCAGGCGAACTTCTCTTCCGCCAAGTACACGAACCTCACACTCGGAATCGTCGCCTTACACGAAGCGGACGTCTAAACGAAAAAAGCCTCCCAGAGTTGATTCTGGAAGGCTTTCTCGAAAATCACAGTTACTACTGCTGAATCGGCACCGTCACAGGATGCGGAACGTACTCGGTGTTGTCGCCAGAGTCCTGTTGAGGACCAGGAAACGTGTAATACATCGTTTGGCCACCGTTATTCATATACCGCTCGAGTCCTTGTTGCAGCCAGTAGTGGCGCTTAATCGAATCGCTAGAGGCCTGGTCGTAGCCTTCTTGGTAGCCAGCCGCTTCCGCCTTACGATCTGGTCCCAGAACTAACAGCGTCGCGCCAGCGCCAATTGCCCCACCGATCAGAGCGGCTGTCGTGCTATGCGGCTTAATCGCCGTGCCAATACCGGCACCTACAGCAGCACCCAACGTCGCTAGACCGGCACGTTGCAGGTTGCTATTGCTCGCCGAGGGAGCGCAACCCGTTACAAGTAAGGCTAAAAGAAGAATTTGCGAGGTACGTTTCATGCGCCTTCGATTTAGCAGATGATAATTTTGTACGTCAAACTCAATCTTTCACGTAAAAAGTCCGGAGGCCACTTTGTCAACTTTCAAAATCGTAACTTCCTTGAAAAACGACTACTTGTTGCCTAGCTGGGCATTTTTAGCCTACCCATAATCCTCGATCTATACCCTCCTCTTTTCGGCATTCAACACGAAAAAACAGAAGAAAGCAGCCCTACTTTAATCTGTTGATAATCAACATGTTACGCCGATACATATCCAACCCACCTATTTATTCCTTGACTAAAATCGTGGGTGGCTTAGCCTCGATTAAATTTCAAAACCGTAATCTTCCCCAACCCAAAAAAACTGAATCCCACCCCATGAAAAAATTCGCCTTAACCATGTCAGTAGTCGTGATGATGCTATCTCCGGTGGCTCTTCCCGTAAACGCTCAATTCTTATCTGTGCTCGATTACTCAGCCATTTTGGCTTGGGCTTCTCAGTACACCCAGATGGCCTCGCAGCTGGTAACGATGAGTAATCAATTAACACAGCTGACCAGTTTCAACTCGAACTTCGGTGTGTTTAGCAACTTCTCCGGCTTGCTCTCCGGCGGACTCGGCGGGCTCTTCGGCTCGATCACGGGTGATATCGGCAAGCTCGACGTCGGTCCCGGTCAGAACGTCGACTTCGGTTCGATCGTCAGCGGCGGCGGTGTGACGGGCGCGATGGCAACCGGCAGCCAATATATGGATATGCCTAATGAACTGAACAGCATCGATGGTTCCGGCGACAAGACAACTCAAGCTGCGTACGGCATCTTCTCCGGTGGCGGCACGCCTTATCGTATCATCAACGGTGTTAGCTACTACGAAGACAGCACCACGAGCTACATGCTGATGAAATATGGCGCTCTGAGCACTGTACAAGCGAACGTCGACACCCTGACAAGCCGTGAATACACGCTGGAATCGGTTCACAGCCAAACGCAATACAGCCTGATCGAACAGATTAAAGCAGCTTCCGACGAATCGACTCGTACCGGTTTCCAAGCGCTCCTGCAGGAAGATCAATGGCAACAACAGCTCGAGAACGACAAAATTCTCGAAGCTCAGCAAGCCGTTATTGCAGCTGCCCTGCGCGCTCAAGCTCAACAAGGTATCACCGAGACCGTTGATCGCGGCCTGAATGTCAGCGCTGCCGCTGGTATCGCCAGCAGCATCATCGAACCGACCATCAGCAGCCAACAGTCCCTGATGTCGAACAACTTCTCGCAATACGATCCTTCGACTGTGTTCTCCACTCCCGCCTATCCTCAAAACTACGGAATTCATTGATCCAGAAGACCTAGCCAACCTCTCCCTTCACCCCGCTTCCCACCCTTCACCTCCAGCAAAATTATGCGCAACCTCAAGCTCGTTCTGTTCGCCTTGGCAATCGCTGCAGCAAGTTGCGATAACGCTCCTGCCCTGGGCGTAACGACGCCGATTAACATTGGAACGATGTTTTCGGGTTTGAGCCACACGCTGGTGGTGAACACGAGTAACGTATTCGCTGGGATCGGCTACGTGATTCTGGTCTGTTCAATGATCGCGGGTGTTCGCAAGGCAACCGATGGTGCCAGCCTCACCTACGCCATCATCACTCCGGTGATCTTGGCGGCAATGATGCAGTATTCAGTCGATGGTAATGGAGAGCCCGGTTGGTGCTCTTATGCGGGTCAATTAGGTGAAGCACTCGCCCAACAGATCAATCCCACGTTAACTGGTGCAGGCGGTGCCTTCAGCATGGTGCCTATTTTCACGATGGTGACGGCTCAAGTGATGAGCCAGAGCACCGATATGAACACCTCGCAATCGGCCATCTTGACGCAAGATCCTAACGCGCCCGCTCAACAGAACTCCGGCGGTATCCTCCATCAGGTGGGAAGCTGGATCTCCGGTGTCTGGAACACCGTAACCAATATCGGTCAGGCGATCGTTCATGCGCTCTCAGCGGTTCTGTTCTTCGGACTGAGCATCATCATCGGTGGTCTCTCCATCTTCCTGCTCTATCTCTCCCTCTTGATCATGCAGATCTTCCTGGCCTTCCGGATCTTTCTGCTCCAGCTCTCTTCCATGTTCTTGCCGATGTTTATCGCTGCCCTGGGTGTCTCTAATCTGCGTCCCATCGGTGAAAACTACATTAAGGGCATCATTGGTATCGCCTCTTGGCCCATGGGTTGGGCCGCAGGACACATCGGTACAGCCATGATGTTCCAGTTGGCAGCCTCCTACGCCATGGGTTCTCAAGGTTTCTTCGGTGCCATCGGCGGTATGTTCATGGGCGCGGCTATGCTCCTTCTTATCCCTTTCTGGATTTTAACGGTCACCTTCGTCGGACCCTTCGCGATGGCACGTATGATCACCACGGGTTCCAATTTCGCCAGTGAAATGACCAAAGGCGCTCTCCAAAGCGCGGGTAAAGCGGCCGGTGGCGCTCTCTCTGCCGGTGGTAAAGCTCTGGCCGTCGGTGCAGCCGTCGCTACAGGCGGTGCAAGTCTCGCGGCAACAGGTGCAGCCTCAGCTGCCGGTGGTGCTGCAGCAGCCGGTGCGGGTGGCGCAGCGGCAGGTGGCGGCGCAGCAGCTGGCGGAGCCGCCGGTGGTGCAGCGGGCGGAGCGGGTGGTGCGTCCGCTGGTGCTGGCGGGATGCCGAGCATGTCGACAATGGGTTCCATGGGCGACGGCTCTACAAGTTCTTCAGTCTCCAATGCAGCCGCTGATGCCGGCATGGGCGATAGCGGCGGCGGCGGTGACAGCGGTGGGGATGGTGGAGACAGCGGATCCGAAGGTGGCGGAGGCGACTCCGGTGGCGGTCAATCCAGCAGTGGTGGCGGTGGCGATGCCAAGGCGGCAAAGTTCGCGAAAGCACGTCGCATTGCAGGCGGTGCCGCTCAGTTCCTGGGCAGCCGTCTCTCCAAGATGTCCAACTTCGACGGAACTTCCGACTCACTCAATAAGAACGGCGTCTTCGATTATCCGAACCCGGAAGAGTTCGGTATCAAGAAGCAAACTGACGACCAAAAACTCCTGGCTTCTATTGCCAAAAACACCAGCAACCAAGGCTAAGCTAAGATTCTACATAAGCCTCACAAACCCACCATTCAACCTATGTTCCGATCTCTTAAACTTGTCTTACTAGGCGCGGTTCTCCTCTGTGTCGCGGTCAGCCCGGCAGCCGCCCTGGGCGTAACGACGCCGATTAACATTGGAACGATGTTTTCGGGTTTGAGCCACACGCTGGTGGTGAACACGAGTAACGTATTCGCTGGGATCGGCTACGTGATTCTGGTCTGTTCAATGATCGCGGGTGTTCGCAAGGCAACCGATGGTGCCAGCCTCACCTACGCCATCATCACTCCGGTGATCTTGGCGGCAATGATGCAGTATTCAGTCGATGGTAATGGAGAGCCCGGTTGGTGCTCTTATGCGGGTCAATTAGGTGAAGCACTCGCCCAACAGATCAATCCCACGTTAACTGGTGCAGGCGGTGCCTTCAGCATGGTGCCTATTTTCACGATGGTGACGGCTCAAGTGATGAGCCAGAGCACCGATATGAACACCTCGCAATCGGCCATCTTGACGCAAGATCCTAACGCGCCCGCTCAACAGAACTCCGGCGGTATCCTCCATCAGGTGGGAAGCTGGATCTCCGGTGTCTGGAACACCGTAACCAATATCGGTCAGGCGATCGTTCATGCGCTCTCAGCGGTTCTGTTCTTCGGACTGAGCATCATCATCGGTGGTCTCTCCATCTTCCTGCTCTATCTCTCCCTCTTGATCATGCAGATCTTCCTGGCCTTCCGGATCTTTCTGCTCCAGCTCTCTTCCATGTTCTTGCCGATGTTTATCGCTGCCCTGGGTGTCTCTAATCTGCGTCCCATCGGTGAAAACTACATTAAGGGCATCATTGGTATCGCCTCTTGGCCCATGGGTTGGGCCGCAGGACACATCGGTACAGCCATGATGTTCCAGTTGGCAGCCTCCTACGCCATGGGTTCTCAAGGTTTCTTCGGTGCCATCGGCGGTATGTTCATGGGCGCGGCTATGCTCCTTCTTATCCCTTTCTGGATTTTAACGGTCACCTTCGTCGGACCCTTCGCGATGGCACGTATGATCACCACGGGTTCCAATTTCGCCAGTGAAATGACCAAAGGCGCTCTCCAAAGCGCAGGTAAAGCGGCCGGTGGCGCTCTCTCTGCCGGTGGTAAAGCTCTCGCTGCTGGCGGTGCCGCAGGTGGTGGTGGCGGTGGCGGCGCAGGCGGCGGTGGTGGTGGTGATATGGGCGGCGGCCTGGGTGGTGCATTGGGCGGTCTCGCTGGAGCTGGCGCTTCCGGTGGTGGTGGTGGCGGAGGTGGTGGCGGCGGCGGAGGTTCTACCGGCGGCGGCGCTGGCGGCACTCCCCGTTCTCTCTCGACCATGGGCGCAATGGGCGACGGCTCTACAAGTTCTTCTGTTGCGAATGCTGCAGCCGAAGCCGGGATTAGCGGCGGCGATGGTGGCGGTGGCGGCGGATCTGCTGGCGGCGGAGGCGGTGGTGTATCTGCTGGCGGAGGAGGAGGCGGAGGCGGCTCTGCTGGCGGCGGTGAAGCCGGTGGAGACAGTGGTGGCGGAGAAGGCGGAGGCGGAGATGGTGGTGGTGGCGACGGCGGCGGTGGCGATGGCGTCAGCGAAGCCAAGGCCGCGAAGTTCGCCAAGGCACGTCGTATCGCAGGTGGTGCTGCACAGTTCCTGGGCAGCCGTATATCTAAACTCTCGAGCTTCGATGGCACTTCCGACTCGCTGAATAGGAATGGCGTGTTTGACTATCCGAACCCTGAAGAATTTGGTATCAAGAAACAGTCTGACGATCAAAAGCTCCTCGCACAGATTGCAAAGAACACAACGAAAAGCGATAACTCTAAGTCAGCATAAACTCATAACTGAACAACACTATGATGCGTTCCCTTAAATTGATTTTACTCGCTGCGGCACTGACATGTGTTGCGGTCGACCCTGCTCCTGCGTTCGGAGTCACCTCGGCGATTAACATTGGACCGATGTTCAGTGCCATGAGCACGGGCATGGTTCAAGGTGCCAGCCTTATCTTTGCAGGCATCGGCTACGTGATCTTAATTGCCGCCATGGTAACGGGCGTTCGCAGAGCCACAGATGGATCGAGCCTCGCTTTTGCACTCATCACTCCGATCATCCTGGCCGCCTGCATGCAGTACTCCGTGGATGGTAACGGCGAGCCCGGTTGGTGCTCGTACGCGGGTCAAGTCGGCGATGCTCTCGCAGCCCAGATCAATCCCAGCATGGCCCCAGGCGGTGTGTTCACCTTTCTGACGATCTTCGCACTGGTCACCACCCAAATCATGGGTCAAGGCACCATGGCCAACAACGCACAATCTAACGTCGAGACAACCGATCCCAACGCGGCGGCAAACACATCTCTTTCTTCCGACCCCAGCCCCGCCAGTCTCGATCCCTCCGACCCCTCCCCGCCTGCTCCCGATACAACGACCCCCGATAACGGTGGCATGCTCCACCAAATGGGCAGCTGGACCTCTGGCGCGTTCAATAACTTATCTAACATGGGCGGGACGCTGATTCAATCGATCACAGGCGTCGGTTTCTTCAGCTTGATCATGAATGTCGCTGGTTCCTCGATTTTCCTCCTCTACCTCGCCCAAATCGTCATGCAGATCTTCATGGCCTTTCGCATCTTCCTGCTAGCTCTCTCCTCGATCTTCCTGCCGATGTTCATCGCCGCTCTCGGTGTTTCTAACCTTCGAGGCATTGGTGAGAACTACATCAAAAGCATTATTGGAATCGCCTCCTGGCCGATGGGTTGGGCCGCCGGACACATTGGTACGGCCATGCTCGTTGAGCTGGCGGTGAGCTATGCGATCAGCCCTCAAGGCTTTTTCGCTGCCATCTCCGGCATCTTCATCAGCGCCGTCTTAATCATGCTCATTCCGTTCTGGATCTTAGCCGTCACCTTCGTCGGTCCCTTCGCCATGGCTCGCATGATCACTTCCGGTTCCAATTTCGGTAGCGAACTCCTTAAGAGCGCCGTCAGTTCCGGCACTCAAGCAGCAAGCACCGCCATGAGCCAGGGTGCCAGTGCGGGTGCGGGTGCTTCGCCGAGCCCTGCTTCGGCATCACCGAGTTCCGCTCCAAGTTCAAGCGGTACGTCTAGTCCTACTTCTTCCGTTGCATCTAGCTCCGGTTCGAGCGGGAGTGAAGCTGCTACCGGAGCTACTTCGCACTCAACTTCTGCAGCTGCCTCAGATGCAAGCTCTACGGGTAGCTCATCTGCTTCTGCTCCGGCTAGCAGTTCCAGCAGTTTAATGAACAATAGCCTCATCAGTGGTTCCACCAATCCGATGGGCCAAGCGATTCAATCGGGTATCCGCACATCCATTAACGATATTGACGGCCAAGGCCAAGGCGACCCGATGGGCGGCGGCGGCGGTGCAGCCCCAGGCGAGCAGCCACAGGAACAAAGCAGCGGCTTGATACCTGGCATGGGAACTCCTTACCAATTCGCAAACCGTAACGCTCCGACAAATTATCAACAGCCTCGCTCCTAAACCAACACTATGATGCGTTCGCTTAAATTCATTTTACTCGCTGCGGCACTGACATGTGTTGCGGTCGACCCTGCTCCTGCGTTCGGAGTCACCTCGGCGATTAACATTGGACCGATGTTCAGTGCCATGAGCACGGGCATGGTTCAAGGTGCCAGCCTTATCTTTGCAGGCATCGGCTACGTGATCTTAATTGCCGCCATGGTAACGGGCGTTCGCAGAGCCACAGATGGATCGAGCCTCGCTTTTGCACTGATCACTCCGATCATTCTGGCCGCCTGTATGCAGTATTCCGTGGATGGTAACGGCGAGCCCGGTTGGTGCTCGTACGCGGGTCAAGTCGGCGATGCTCTCGCGGCCCAGATCAATCCCAGCATGGCTCCAGGCGGTGTGTTCACCTTTCTGACGATCTTTGCACTGGTCACCACCCAAATCATGGGTCAAGGCACCATGGCTAACAACGCGCAATCAAACGTCGAGACGACCGATCCCAATGCGGCGGCAAATACCTCGCTCGCTTCGGACCCCAGCCCCGCCAGTCTCGATCCCTCCGACCCCTCCCCGCCTGCTCCCGATACAACGACCCCCGATAACGGTGGCATGCTCCACCAAATGGGCAGCTGGACCTCTGGCGCGTTCAATAACCTGTCCAACATGGGCGGGACAATCATTCAGTCGATCACAGGCGTCGGTTTCTTCAGCTTGATCATGAATGTCGCTGGTTCCTCGATTTTCCTCCTCTACCTCGCCCAAATCGTCATGCAGATCTTCATGGCCTTTCGCATCTTCCTGCTAGCTCTCTCCTCGATCTTCCTGCCGATGTTCATCGCCGCTCTCGGTGTTTCTAACCTTCGAGGCATTGGTGAGAACTACATCAAAAGCATTATTGGAATCGCCTCCTGGCCGATGGGTTGGGCCGCCGGACACATTGGTACGGCCATGCTCGTTGAGCTGGCGGTGAGCTATGCGATCAGCCCTCAAGGCTTTTTCGCTGCCATCTCCGGCATCTTCATCAGCGCCGTCTTAATCATGCTCATTCCGTTCTGGATCTTAGCCGTCACCTTCGTCGGTCCCTTCGCCATGGCTCGCATGATCACTTCCGGTTCCAATTTCGGTAGCGAACTCCTTAAGAGCGCCGTCAGTTCCGGCACTCAAGCAGCAAGCACCGCCATGAGCCAGGGTGCCAGTGCGGGTGCGGGTGCTTCGCCGAGCCCTGCTTCGGCATCACCGAGCGCGACTCC
>CAVURW010000186.1:0-23465 GCA_963743595.1 uncultured Verrucomicrobiae bacterium | reverse complement strand
CGAACCCGGCCACCCGCGACATCTCGTTGCCCTGGCCGTCCAGAAACAAGATCGTTGGCGCGCCCCGCACATCCAGCTGGCGCGTTTCGTCCGCATCCTTGCCGGCGTCGATGCGCACACACACAAATTCCTCCAGTGCCGCCATGACCGATTTGTCCGCCAGCACTCCTTCCTCAAGTTTCCGGCAGTAGTCGGAATCGCGGAGAAACAAGTATGCGAGAATCGGGTTCTTCAATTGCCGCGCCTCTCTCCTTCGCCTCCGACAACGACCGCACCCAGTGGATGCCCGAGCGCAACTTCGACAACGCCTCGGTCGCCGCCTCGCGCACCGAATCCGCCGTATCCGACTTCTCGACTTCCTCCAGCCAGGGGACCGCCTCGGTGCGTCCGCTGTTCTGGAACGCCAGCACCGCCGACCATCGCACCACGGAATTCTCGTCCTTCAAACACGCGCGCACCCGCTGCAAATCCTCGTCGGCATCACTTACCTGCAACAACCCCATGACCGCGACCTGCCGCCGCTCGGGGCTCGGCGAAGTCAGCATCTCACGAAACTGTTTCTCGACCCGCGTCCCGCCAACGTGCGCCAAGGCGTCCGCCGCCTCCGCCCGGTCCTCGTCGTTTGTGCTGCCGAGTTGTTTGATCAGATCATCGACCTGGTCCGCCACGCGCCAAGCTGACGGACGCCAACAGCAGAAACGCCGCGGCGATCTTCGCAACCGAAGAGCGCAGCCATCTCAGATACCTCCGCTCGCCCGCAATCACCGGCAGAAAAACTGATTTCCGGCACTTCGTAGCTGTGCGCCGCCTTGACCGCACTCGCAATGGCGCCCGTTCGCCCGCGTGTCGTCTTGATGAGCAGCAGACACTCGCGCGCGCGTCTCGAGTTTGCCCCGCCACCAGTAATGTGACTCCAGCCCGCCCACAATGTTCACGCACGCCGCCAGTTTCTTTGTCAGCACGGCCTTGGCGACCTTTCGCGCCTCCGTGCGCGACGAACACGTTACCAACCCCACCACGGCATTTGTCATCGGCTTTTCCCTTCGATTATCTCGATCACTTCCGTCAACCCCGTGATGATGTGGTCCGCGTCCTTGGCCCATCGCGGCGTCCTCATCCCCGTTCGCCAGCATCGCGCACGGCGCGCCCGCGTTCTTGGCGCAGAGCACGTCCCATTTGTAATCGCCGACCATCAGCACCTCACTCGGCTTCGCGCCCCAACGCTTGGCAATCTCCCAAATCGGCTCGGGTGCGGGCTTGTACGGCCCGTCCTCCCTTGTGACAACGATGTCGAACTTCAGGTTCAATTTCCGACACACCCCGTCCACCGACCGCCGCGTGTTGCGGGTCAGCAGCGCCGTCGGCATCCCGCGCCTGGCCAGTTCGTCCAACAACTCCCGCGCGCCCCGATTCAGCTTGGCTTCCGCCACGCCCGCATCCTCGAACTTCGTCATGATCGCCCGCACTCGCTCGCGCTCCGGGCCCGGTGCCTTGGCCAGATAATCCAGCATATCGACGTCGCCAATCCCCGCCTCTTCCTTGATTTTCACAAAATCAAAGAACGGCTCCGTGATCGTCCCGTCCATGTCAAATATGACGCCCCGTATCTTCATGGGAACCGCGATAAAAGCACATCGGGATGAAAATGCCAATGCGGAAGAAGGCAAGGACTTACGTCAGACCCACGGCCCGGCTAACGCCTTCAGTTTGCCCGACACAATGGCCTTCGCGAGAGCCGCGTGGTCCGATTCCATTTGGTCGGCGTAAGCCAGCGCAAACCGCGCCAGCGCCTTGTCCAGCTTCGAGGAGCTGCCACAATAGCCGGCAATTGCCGCCGCGTCCCCCGTGCGCGCGTGCGCTTTCGCCAGAACCTCACCACAGACAAGTCCATACTCGATCAGTGCGGCGCTCTTCAATTCCGTCGGATCGACCGCCGCTTTGTGATCGGCCAGCTGCCGCACCAGATAATCGCTTCCCTGGATGGTGGTCCAACCCACAAATGGATCGGTGATGGTTTGCAGGCGATACTGCCCTTCCCCCACGCGTTGGCCCTGGTTCGAAAACGTCGGCGACCCACGAAGATACCGCGCGTAACACGAAGGCAATTCCTCCTTCACCTGTAAAAACAGGGCGTCATCCGACCGACTTCCGAACATCAGCACCACATAGTCCCGCGTCCCCACGCTGCCAGTGCCGACCACCTTGAACGCTACGTCCACGGGCCGATAGGCATCCAGCACCTGTCGACGGTCCGCTCCGAGCGTCAGACGGTACGGAACCAGCGCGGTGATCACGGCTGCAGCTGTCTCCTCCGGTACGTGATACAGCAGCGGCGGACGGTCGCGAAACCGGCGCGCGTTCCCTCGCGAACGGACCGTCAGCTTCTTCAGGGTCACGTCGGGGGTCGCTCGTTCGGCCTTCTGCAGCACCGCGCGAACCGGCCCACTGGTGGTATGCCGTCGCACTTCCCATCTGGCCAGATCGAGGACCTTCATCCGCGAAAACCGGTCCAGCGATTCGCGATACGTCTCCACGAAGGACCGGACCGCCGCCACACAATCGCCCTTGCCGCCCCCGGCCCCTCTCCCCGCCAAAACTAGGCTCGTAGCCAATCGCTTGACGTCCCATTCCCATGGTCCCGGGATCGTTTCGTCAAAATCGTTCAGGTCGAAAACCAAATGCCCGTCGGGAGCGGCATACGCCCCCAGATTTCGGACATGCGCGTCTCCGCAGAGTTGGATGCCCAGGCCCGTGGTCGGCATCGTGGCGAGATCGCCTGCCATCAGTGCCGCTGCGCCGCGAAAGAACCCAAATGGCGACGCATTCATGCGCCCCCACTTGATGGGCAGCAAATCGGGTTGCCGTCCCTTGCTAGCCGCGACCAACGCCGCCACCGGGTCGGCCCGCCGCAATGAGGCATTCCATATCGATTGGTCCACCCGTCGAACCACATCCCGACGGCTTTGCCCAAACGCGCGCCGCTCCTTCAAGGGCGCAAACCGGTCAGTTTTGATCAAGCCTCCAGGCAAGCGAACTCCGTTTCATTCCAAACACAAGCACACCGCATCACCATGTATACTTCACCGTATACGTGATGACCTGCTCGCCGTCCTTGTCCACCTTCACCGGGAAATGAATCGTGCTGGAATCGTACTTCGTCCATTTCTGGTTCGACTCGGTGATCTCCCAGTTGTTCCAGCGGTAGAGCGTCTCCTTGACGAGCACTTCGACAGGCTCGGTCTTGTGGTTGCGGACGCGAATCTCGAAACTCTCGGTGATGATGTGACTGCTTGCATCAATACTGAAATTCGTCCGCTTCCGCTCGCCGACGATGTCAAACGCGTCACCGATGTGCAGCTTGACCGTCTCATCCTTCGGCGTGTGGTCGATCTCGTCCTCGCCGATAAACTCCAGCGAACCGTCGGCCTCGTCGCGCTTGTACAACCGCACCTTCCCCTTCGGCAACGCCATGCCCATGTGGTTGTCCTTCGAATTCTTGACCTCGATGATGACGTTGACTTTCTTGTTGCCTTCTTCGCTGCCGTAATTGGCGTCCTCGTTCAATCCGCCGTAAAACCGATACTGCGGCGCGCCGTCATAAAGAAAAACCTTCTTCACGGGCACATCCGCCGTCTTCAGCAACTCGATCTGCTTGGTCTGGTTCTGCGCCACCGTCGCGGGCCGCCCCAACGTGTACAGGTGATATTCGAAGAACGCCTTCTCTTCGAAGCCACCTCCCTCGGTCACACCGAATTTCATCATGGCCGTCCGCCAAGCAAGACGCGAACCGAGCCAGCCACAAGGCACGACCCCCCCCCCCCACTGCCAGCCGTCCAAAAGCGCCCCAACCAAAACCGCCCCGCCAAAAGTGCCCCGCCAATACCGCCCAGCCAAAAGCGCCCAGGTCAAAAGCGCCCCGCCAATACTGCCCAAATTTCGAGACTCAAAAATTTAATAATCGTATATGCCATTCATTAATACTGAATGTCTTCATGATCATTTTTGCATATAATTATGTTATAAGCCTAATCATTATATATATATATATATATATATATATATATATAATATATGGATAATGTGACAATAATGTAAATGTAAAGCAATGAAATAAAATAATGTGATAAATATAATTGGATTGGAGCGTCGCAATCATGAGCCGTCACAACGGTAACATTATCGCCATTACCAATTATTTTACCTTTATACTTGAAAGGACACCGGAACAATGATGATGTTTCCCCATCCGCCAAATTTGGTGAAGACGGGTCAACAGCACAAGACGTACCAGCTGAGGCAGGAACATGGCGATTTGAAGCATCGCACGGAGGGGACCCAGGATGGGTTGAACGCGATTTCGATGGGCCAGCCACTCGATGTGCAGTCCATCACCGGCGCGGTAGATGTGGCAACCGGGCACACGTTCCAGGCTAAAAACAACGGGATGTTTTTGGCGAAGGTTGAGCTTTTGAATTTGAGACGAGAAAGCCGTCGGATCGTTTGTTTCCACGGTTTGCACGGTCGTAAACGGACTCTCTTGCGGTGTCCATTGCTCGCAGTAGAGTGTCAATTTGTGCCCAAGTTGCAGCAGACCGCTCGCCAGTCGGATCAGGTAACGCTCTGCACCGCCTGTGGGCGAGAAGCGTCGCCGGATGAAAGCGATGTTTTGCGAGGCAGAGCTCACAGCGCGGCGGGCGACAGGCGCTGGATGGTTTGCGAAAAGATATCGTGCCCACGAATGATCTCGATTTCCATGCGGAGGAAGTAGATGGGGAGCAATCGCTTTTCCAGGCGAGGGAAGCGCACGGCGTCCTTCTCTGTGGTGAGGATTGCTTTGGCACCACGGGCGCGGCTGCGTTCGAACATTTTTTTGATTTCACTCTCAGAAAAGCGGTGATGATCGGCGTATTGCCGGGAATAGATCACTTCGGCACCGAGTCGTTTCAGCCCCGCTTCGAAGCTCTCTGGACGCGCGATTCCGGTGATCGCCCCGATACGTAGATCTTTCAAGAACTCCAGCGGCTTCTCTTCCTGGGTGTGGAGGTCCTCAATGTGCAGCGGGCGGTGGCCGCACTCGATGAGAGGCGCGTGGCGATTGTAGCGCTTGATCTCCTTGCGAAGTGAGGCGATGTCTTGGCCGTCGCACTTCGTGATGAAGATGAGGTCGGCGCGTTTGAGCTGGCGCGGGGATTCGCGCAAGAGGCCTCGCGGCAGGAGGTAGCGATTTGCAAACGGCGACTCGCGATCGATCAGGACCACGTTGAAGCGTTCACGCAGGGGGAGATACTGCATGCCATCGTCCAGAATAAGGGTATCACAACCGAATTTGCGAATGGCGAAGAGGCCGCCCTTGACGCGGTCTTTATCGACGATGACCACGACATCGCGAAGGTTTGACGCGAGCATGAACGGTTCATCGCCGGCCATTTCAGAATCGAGAAGGAGCGAGCGACCGTCTGAAACGACGCGGGGAGGTCGCCGATGTTCGCGAGATCGAAAGAAATCGGTGAGCTTGTGTATAAACGGCGGGCGCAGACTTTTATAACCGCGGCTCAGAATCGCCACTCGGCGTCCGTTCTTGGAGAGTTCCTTGGCAAACAACTCCACGACAGGAGTCTTTCCGGTGCCACCCACAGTGAGGTTTCCCACACTAATCACGCGGCAGCCGAGCGAGTGGACCCGGGCAACGCCTGTCTGATAACACCAAGAGCGAAAACGAACGCCGATGCTGTAAAATCCGGAGAGAAACCAGAGGAGAAGGCGGAAGAGGCCCGCACGAAACCCCCAGCGGCGTTCCAGGATGACGTCCACCGCAAATTTTTCAATGAGATCGAGGCGATTCGAGATCAATAGGCGGTTACGTTAATGGAGAAAGACTGGAAAAGGAAGGGAGAGGCAGAGAAAAATAACGTGAAGTGAACGAGAGTGTTGCGCTTTCGCTGTCGCGATGTTCTAGTAAAGTTCCGAGGCAACTATTGCCTCTAAGGACACTATGAGTTTGAAGCCGGCGTTGAATCCTAAGACTTGGAGCGACCTGTTAGCCTCACATGCGGCTAGAGGTGACACAATTAGCTGCAAGACCCTTTTGGTCGTTTTAGAAAGCTTGGAGGTGCTTAAAAACGCCCAAGCAAATGGTACTTTACAGGTCTCCAGTCTTCAGGTGGGCCGTTTTGAACAACTGCAAAAGTCGTTTAATAGCCCACGCTTGTTAAAAGAGGTGGGTATCTTGTTCCTCAGGGAGTTTCGACTCTACTCTCAGGCGCATAAATTTTTTGAGTTGGTGGAAGGGCTCTCCCCGCACGATCCTGATTTACAGACACTTAAAAACCAATCTATTCTGGCGTTAGCAGAAGAGGCGACCGGTAAAGCGTTGCACTCCACGATCGAGCCCTCTCGTCAAACCAAGCCGATCCCCAAAGACCTGATTCGGAAGACCCAACGTGTGGGTGCTCCGGGCATGTCTAAAGCGCCCGACAAAGCCGAGACGATGCCGGAGGTGAAGCCCGAAGCGAAGGTCGAAGAGAAAGCGGACAAGGGCGCCGGCAAAGTTGATCAGAAGGTGGAACCTTCGGACAAGCCTGCTGAAGAAAAGCCGCAAAGCAAGCTGGTCGCTGCTGAAATGCCCTTGCCTCCGGAACCGCCCAAGCCGGTGGATGACGCGTATCGCAAGATTCTAACGCAAGCGGATGTGTTACTAAATCAGGGTTATTCCATTCCGGCCGCAGAGGCCGTGGAAGAAGCGCGCAAACAGGGTGCGCCACCTGAAGAGATCGGGCCATTCTATGTGAGTCTGGGTTTAGACGCTTACACGAATAACCGGCTCAATGAGGCCTTAAAGTTTTACAAGATGGCGGTGGTCTTCGGCCCCGACCGCGTGGAAAATTGGTTCAATTGCGGCTTGGTTCAGCAAAAGCTACGCAATCTGGATGATGCACAATTTTGTTACCAAAAGGCTGCGGAGCTTGATCCCTCCAATGCCAAAGTCTGGTGCAGCCTAAGCGGTATTAACTTCGAGCAAGGTCTCTACCCGAAGGCGGAGGAGAACGCCCGGAAAGCTCTGGCCATCCGGCCCGATTATGCACGTGCTTGGGACAGCTTGGCGGGTGCTTTGGGTGCGACAGATCGTCTGCAAGAAGCGGCCGATGCGTGTCATCAGGCGATTCATTACCAGTCCAACCTGCTCTCCGCGTGGTTCAAGCTGGGCGTTATCTACTTCCACCAAGACAATCTTCCCGCTGCAGAACAGGCCTTTTACCTGGCCTCGGAAGATCCCGCTTTTTCCAGTTACGGCTACTACTACTTCTCCATGATCGAAGCATGGCGGGGAAACATGGATCAGGCCGTCACGCTGTTGGAACAGGCGCGAACTTCCGATCCCGGAAATGAACTGGAATTGACCGCGCTTAAGGAGCTGGGTGCCGCCTACTCACGCCTGCAAAAGCACAGCCAAGCGGCCGAGTTTTACAGTCTCGCTACCGAAAAGGACACGAGTGACTACGCAGCGTGGATCTCCCTCGGTACGGCCTGTCACCGTGCTGAAATGTGGGATCAAGCGCGCGATGCTTACCGCAGTGCCATTGAAGTGGACGAAATGCAGCCGATGGCTTGGCATAACCTGGGTCTGCTCGCTTCTGAGCACAGTTACCATGTGGAAGCGCGCGACTGTTTCCGCCGTGAAGTGGACTTGGTGCCGCAAGATGCGAAAGCGTGGTATGATCTGGGCGTGAGCCTACAGTTCTTGGGTGAGAGCGAAGAATCGTCTGAGGCGTTTAAGAAGGCGGAAGAGCTGGTCGGAGCCGCTGCTAAAGAGAGCGATGACCTCTCCGCAGCGCTCAGCATTGTCCGGCGTCTTCACCTGAAAGACCGCGTGCTTAAGACGTAGTCGGTCTAGCCCCAGCTTCGAGACGAAACGTTTGTAGTCACAAGTGGCCTGCAGCCGCCTTTATGGGCGAACCAAGCACTACTTGACTGGGCTGGAATTGAAGCCGTCGTCCTTCCGGGCCTAAAGGTGAAGACCAAGAGGCATCGTGGAGATGAGAACCCCGTGCTTGACGGGAGGACCTGACGAGCGTGATGATCGTGCTGGCAATCTTAAGCCCCGCTAGGGCGACAGGACCATAGCCCCAGGCAAGGGCCTGGGGTACGAACAGAAAAAGGTCGCTCGTGCCTTTGTGGTACGAGCACGATTCACGATTCGTGCGCATTTGAGCTATCACCTCTAACGGGCTTCCAGGACAACGGTGCGGCCTCGTCGCTCCACTAAAATGCCAAGCGCGCGGAACAGCACAATTCCAAAGCGAACGTGATCCCCCGCCTTCACGTGGCTGAGGGATCGTGGAAGGCCACGCTCATCTACCACTGGGTGGTTTTCGATATAGATCATCACCATGTTCGGGCGAATCCCCGCCCGATCGGCAGGACTATCCGCTTCCACATCGGAGATCACCATACCGCTGTCAATGCCCAGTTGGTTGGCGTCATCGGGATCGAGCGGCTTGAGTTTAATGCCAAAATGCTGTCTAATTGCAGCAAGTGGAGTCATCGCTGAATCCGCCGGTTTTTCGCCTCGAGCCACGGAGATCGCGTCCGTCACCCAGGGAACGACAATTTCATTGGGAATGGCAAAACCGATGCTTTCAATCGCTTCACCAGAGAGCTTGGCAGAATTGATACCAACGAGTGAGCCATTGAGATCCACAAGCGGGCCACCGCTGTTGCCAGGATTGATCGCCGCATCGGTCTGGATGAGGTTGTTAAACGTGTGACCTTCCACCGTGAAAGTGCGATTCTTAGCGCTTAAAATGCCCAAGCTAACGGAGCCTTGATAACCGGCTGGACTTCCCAGGGCAATCACCGTTTCTCCGGGGTAGTTCGGAGACACATAGTCGAGGTTGAAGTAGGGGAACTGGACGGTTTTATCCTCGATCTTGAGTAGCGCCAAGTCGCGGTCTTCGTCGGTCGAGACGATTTGAGCGGTGTACTTGGAACCGTTCGAGAGCGTGATGGCAACCGTCTTTTCTGCCAAGGCCACGACATGGGCATTTGTCACGACGTAGCCGTCAGCGGAGACCAAGAGACCAGAGCCGATGCTTTGCTCCTGAGTCGTGCGCTCGCCCCGATAACGCCGAAAGAACGCGTCGTACGTCGTGAAGTACTGGCGTACCGCGCCTTCTGCAGTGATGTTCACGACCGTTTGTTGGACCGCCGAAACGACTTTGACAGCGGGCTCATTCGCGATGTCGATCTGGCCCGGTCGAAATGGCGGAGGCGTGGGTGCGACTTGGGCCAGGCAAATCGCATCAGAGGAGAGAGCGGTCAGGAAGAGGGATAAGAAAATGGACAATTTCATACGATAAGATTCATGGCTGAAAATGGTGAAAAATCAAGTTACGGTCGTGTAGTTGAATGGCAATCCAGATGCTGGTGGTGCGATGCACCCCTGATGCCCCTGTAGACGTTGCATAATGGAAAAAAGAGACAAAATAATGCTCCTCGTGGACTTGTCACCATGGGGAAAGCAGAGTAGCCTCCCGGAGCGCTGAACGCTATGAAGGTTTTTGCCTATTCTCGACATGATTGGATACCGGTTGCGGCTGCCCTCGCTCAGTTCGCGTTTTTAGTCACGTTCTTCTTCGTGTTTCCCATCGCCCCCTGGTGGCTTTTGATCGGAATGGGCTTCACTTACGCCATCAGCATATCGTGGAACATTAACGGGATTTCTCACAACTTTCTTCATAATCCCTACTTCACTTCGTTAACGGCGAATCGATTATTCAGTCTGGTGGAATCCTTAGCTATTGGTTTTTCACAAACATTCTACGAGTACGTGCATCAGCGTCATCACATGGGTAATAGTGATAGGCCGGATGAATCTGGAGAAACGATCGATTGGCTCTCCATCTACAGGCACGGGCATGACGGGGAAGCGGAGAACATATGGTCGTACGTTTTCCTGAGCTACTTCCGAGATGATCCTGTGGAAATTTACAACGAAATCAAAAATCGTAGAGCGGACGATGCTTTTTGGGGTGTTTTCGAGATCTTTGCGTTTTTAACTTTCTACGCACTCGGCTTTTTCATGAATTGGAAGTTCATGTTATTCTTTCTTCCATTTTATTACATGGGCCACTGTTTATCGTATTTGAATGGTTATTACCTGCATTATGGTGGAAACCCGGATAAGCCGATCGCCTGGGGTGTGAGTTCCTACGGTTGGTTCTATAACACGCTTTGGTTTAATAATGGCTATCATGCCGAGCATCATTTCCGCCCGAAAATGCATTGGACGAAGATGCATGAGTTTCACGTGAAAATCGCCGATGAACAACGAAAGGCGGGAGTACGTGTGATCCAACCGCCTCACGCTCTCGGTTTTTTCGATCCGAATCTGCCGGAAAAAAGCCGACCACTCATGCCGGATGTAACCCTTTCTAACAGTGAGGCTTGCACTGGAAGCGGGAGTCGATAATCTCTAGGAAAGTTTAAACGAATGCACAAGGATATCTCGATTCACACGGGCGCAGCAAACCTGGCGGCTCTCGGAAGCCTGACGGAAGCTGTGCCTCTGGATCACTACGCATTCAAGCCGATTACGTTAAAGACGAGCTTCGGTAGCGTGACGGTTGTGGGCCGCGTTCCTGCGGAGGACGAGGAAGTGTGGAATTACGGCCTCAAGCACTTGGCGACGGACCATCGCTACTTTAACATCTCTCACAGTTCGTTAGGTGGTCAGTTTCAGCATCTCTATTTGGTACTGAAAGATCAGGGTAAAAAGACCCGCGCCGTGCAGCCGTTTTTGTTTGTTCGTCAAGATATCATGGCGGGCTTGCCGGTCACGATTCGAGATGTGGTGGACCGAATTCGCCGAAGCGCCCCGACTGCGTTTCAATTGCCCATGATGATGGTCGGTTGCTCCGCAGGCGAGGGGCATTTGACGAAGGATATTGTCACAGAGGGCTACGATTGGGTGGGCAACGCCTTGCGCGAGTCGATCGAGCCCGTCGCCAAACGCATGGGTGCCTGGATGATCGTTTTGAAGGATTTTCCGAGGACCTACCGCAATCAGCTGGAGCAACTCCGGAAGCATGGATACGAACGGATTCCCAGCATGCCCGGTGCGAAGCTGGCACTCGATTTCAAGACGTTCGACGAGTATTTGTCGAAGAAGCTCAGTCACAAGACCCGGAAGAATCTACGCCAGAAATATCGGGAAGCGGCGGTGGGTGAACCGATGACCATGGAAGTGACGAGCGACATCTCACCAATCATCTCCGAGCTCTATCCGCTCTACTTACAAGTTTTGAGCCGCTCCAAGATGAAGTTTGAGGAATTGACGCCGCGATACTTCTGCGATTTGGGTCGGTTGATGCCCGAGAAGAGCCTTTTCTTCACCTGGAAACAGGGTGAAAAGTACGTCGCGTTTTGCTCGTGTATTGTGCACGAAGGAGTGCTGAGAGATAATTACATTGGGCTCGATTACAAGGTCGCCTTCGATTATCACCTCTATTACGTGACGTGGCGCGATATGGTGAATTGGGCGCTAAAGAACAACATCCATACCTACTACAGCGCTCCGCTCAATTACGAGCCGAAGTATCACCTCCGGATGGATCTGGCGCCGCTCGATCTCTACGTAAAAACGCCGTGGCGTCTTGTGAATCCCCTGTGCCGTCTAGCGGTGCGTTATGCTCTGGAACCGACCAAGAGCGATAAGTCGATTCGCAAGTTTGCGAATGCCCACGAGCTGTGGTGAGCCTCACGTGATCAACGCTCGAAGCACTTTGTAATCCGTTTTACCGGTGCCGAGCACGGGGATTTTCTCGATTTGTCGCACTTCATCCAGGCGCATGATGCCGCGGAACCCGGCTTTCGATAGGTGCTCGTTGGCTTGCCCGATGGTGAGCAATTGCGTGGTGAACAGGACGATTTTGCGACCAGTCGGCGTCTCAATTCCTTCTACGGCGACTTGCGGCCCATCCTCCGTTGTTGGGTAAAGGCTGATGAACGGCTCCTCTAAGGCGGGCAGGGAAATCATCTCGCCTCCCGCTTTAAGGAAACGCTTCAAGCGGCCCGCGAAGTGGATGAAGTCTTGGTCATCGATCATCGCTAAATCGCCGGTGATGTACCAACGCTTGCCATCGCGTTCGTGAAATGGCGATGGGCCATCGTAATTCAGATAACCAGGGAAAACCGTGGGCCCGCTGATGAGCAGCAGCCCCCGTTTATTGCGAGGCATCGGCTCTTTTGTATCGGGATCGACCACGAGAGCTTCCACCGTCTCGAGCGGATGCCCGATGCTGCCACGTCGAACATTTTCGGGGCGGTTCACTGAAACGACAGGTGAACATTCCGTGATTCCGTAACCCTCAGAGATTACCGCGTGGGGCACCATCTGCTGAGCTTTTGTGAATACCGATTCGGGGCATTTCTCGGCACCCGTAATCACGAGCCGGACTGACGCAAGTTCTTCCGGCTTGGCGCGGCTGAGGATATAACTGAAAAACGTGGGCGTCGTCAGGAGAATCGTGGGCTTATAGGCGGCGATTTTTTTGACCAACCCAGCGGCATCGGTGGGATCGGCGTGGTAAACCACTCGCATGCCAGTGATGAGCGGCAGGACCATTGTGCCGCTGATGCCGAAGCTGTGGAACGGCGGGAGAAATCCGAGCAAGATATCGCCCCGCGTCATGCCGAGCGCCTTGGAACCCATGGTGGCAACCGTGAGGATGTTTTTGTGCGTGAGCGGCACCGCTTTCGGCGCTTTCTCGGAGCCGGACGTGAACAAGATGGCCGCCGGGTCGTTCGGATTCAACTTCGGGATTTGCCGGAGCCATGCAGCTCCAAAGAAGCGGGTGCGGAGCAGCGTGGTGATCTGTTCGAGCTTGGAAATCGATTTGCGAATCTCCTCCAAATAGGTGAACTCGACACCGGTCTTTTCGAGGTCATTGGTTCCCACGCGCTCGATGAATTTCTTGGAAGAAACAATCCTCTGGATGTTCATCGTTTTGACCGCGTGGGCGAGATTAGCCGGACCGGTGGTCCAATTGAGCAATACGGGCCGTTTTCCCGCTAACATGAGGGCCGTGAGCACGATATCAGCGGCGACGCTCGCGGGCAGCATCAGGGCAATGGAATCGCCCGGCAACTCGCGGAACCGAGAGGCCATGAGCCGTGCACCGACAAGGAAGCGTTCGTACGTGAGTACGCCGGAGAGATCGTCCGCGACGATGGGCGTGCTGAGATTTGCCAGACCCTGGCGCAGGATCGCTTCTGGAATGGTTTCGCCCGAATTGGAGAGGAACGCGTCCGGATTGCTGGGCTGGATTGACCACACTTCCGGCACGCTGATCTGCTTCGGCCCGCTCGACTCCACAAGCCCTTGAGCCAGTGCGTAGAGATCGGCAAGGCGCACGGCGACTTTATCACTTTGGAACCCGAACCGTTGCTCAATGACCAGCGCCAGCTCCATGCGATCCAGGCTGTCCAGGCCGATCACTTCCAGTTCGGCTGTCGGCTCCTTCTCGCTCTCGGTCAGGGGGCGTTTAATCCGCTCGGCGATGATGGCGTGGACCGCCTCTTTCGTAGCGGGCTCGATCTTCTCCAGGTCGACGTCAAAGTTACTAGCCAGTGGTGGAAAGGTGATCGTGCGCGGTCCTAGAAAAGGGTGATACGGCACGTAGACGGGATCGCGAGGAAGGGTGCGGTTGTACCAATTTTCCAGGAACGGATTCAAGTGCTCGCGAGAGAGGCTCGGGAGCGACGAGAGATCGGCGACCTCAATCTCGATTTTTACTTTGCGCCGGGGGACAAAAAAGATCAGCGCCGCAGCCAAAATGCCGAGCACGCGCACAAATTCTTTACTGAGATTCGGGTCTGTACCGGTCGGCGCAAAACCGGAGAGACTTCCCCACATGCCTGAGGTGCGCACCAGGATCAATTTCGTGTTAGGCCGTTGCTGAAGGATGTCAGGAACGGAGCGCGTTCCACCGAGGATTTCGTAGCCTTTCCGCTCGATCCTGCCCGATGGATAGATCAGGAAAATCGTGCCCTTATCGAGTTCTTGAACCACTTCTTCAATCAGCGTAGCCGTTCGATTCTTCGCCGCTTGATTCTGCTGCGCCAGCTCCGGAACTTCGAACGCGTTGATGAGGAGCATGAACGGGTAGAGCAACGGATGACGGTACATTCCCTCAATGACGAGCGGACGGAGAAGCACCACGCCGCCGATGTAACTCATGATGAGCGGTGGATCGAGTAGGCCGGGGTGATTCGGCGCGATGATGGCCGGGCCTTTCAGGTTTTTAAGATGCTCTGTGCCGTGGATTTCCACACGGTAGCGCAGGTGCAGGAGCGCGCGGGCGATGTAGCGAAAGAAAAACTGGCCGAGGTTCATGGGAAAAGTGTGGAGACTAGTGTGGTGACTATAGGTGCTAGAACGGCGGGCATTACGCACGCTTTTTTATTTGGAATGCCCCGAACCGGGTGGGCCGTGGACACAAAAACAAGAAATGGCGAGGCCGATCCAACCAGCGGCCCTTGCCAGGAGTAGCTACCGTGATTACGTTGAGCCCTAGAAACGGAACCGATTTCGCTGATGGAGTGACTCTTACGGCGGGCGGTACGGAACTTTCAGGTTAAGCTATGGAAAACGTCACGATGGGCTGCGTCTTTTGTGGCCGGAATGTGCGAACGAAACGACATCACCTCATCCCTAAAAGCAAGGGCGGCAAGGTCATGGTCCCTACCTGCTATGATTGTGAGGATTTCATCCATCGCAACTTCACGCACACTCAATTGCGGGACGATTTTAACACGGTGGCGAAAATGCAGGCGAATGAAGCGTACCAGACCTTCGTCACGTGGCTTCTGAAGCAACAACCCGGGGCGTCCTTTTCCTCCCGACGCAACCGGAATCGGGGTAGCGATTCACGGAACCGACGTTATCGCCGGTAGTATTTGAACTTGTTCAAAAACGATGCAATTCTTGGTGCATGGCTTCACAATTCGTTGTCATCATTCCGTTAGAGGCGAGGTTTAGGAAACTGCAGAGGTCTCTTTAGCTCGGCTACAGCTTTTCACGAGTTGCAGCAATTGGAGGAACAGGCACAGGCTGTCGGTTTTTGGGAAAACCCACCGGTGGCCGTGAACGTCGTAAAGGAGATAAACCTCCGCAGACGCGAGATCGAACTTTTCGCACGGCTGGAAGTCGAAATTAAGGCGCTACGAGAAGTTCTGGCTATAGATAAAACTGCTGACATGAGCAGTCGGCTCAAGACTGTGGAATTGGGGCTTCTGGAATTTGAGCAGCGGTCAAGAATGACGGGTGCAATGGACGCAAATGACGCAATTGTCGTGGTGTCTGGCGAGCCTGATGAACGGAAAACCTGGATCGAAGTCGAGCGGTTCAGGCGAGCCTTCAAAAATGTGGTGCAACAACGAGGCTACAAATTTCGGTGTTTGTGGGTGGACGAAAGAGAAGAAGGAATTTGCGCTGTCTCGATTTTGATCGAAGGGCGGTACGCTTACGGTCGATTTAAAGAGAGCGCGTCAAGCAAGTGGACGGCGGATGGAAAATGACTATCGAAGTTCTTGTTGGTGGGTTAACCCATACGGAGATTCCGATAAGCAACGAGGACTTGATAGTCGACGTGTTTCGTATGGCGCATATCAACAGGCGGGGTATCGATTTAATCGGCTATGACTCGATTCAACATCTTCCTTCGCGATTCACTGTTCGTGGGAGACGGTCCGCTGCACAACGCAATTTTGGACTTCAGGAACTGCGCGGGAGACTTTATCGACAGCGGACCGGTCGGCCCACATAAACTAGCGAGTCGGGTAACGCTCGAACAGCGGTCTTCGATCTAATTGACGCAGTTCAATCAATACATTAAGCTTTTATGCGTCCACTCTGTGTGCGGACGCTTTATGCCCCCTTTCAAAACATTTGGTCTCGCCGTTCTGATTGCCCTCCCTCTCTTCGCGCCGGTTCTCGTTTCTGCGCAATCCGAACCCGAGCCCTCGCTCGCGATCCAAGTCGATAACGCTCTCCTCCTCCTCAGTGCTAAGTCGGAGGTTCCCACGAAAACGGCACTTCACGTGGTGCTGAGTAACTTCCCGGGCACCACCTTTTCTTACAGCTGGAAGCAGGTCCAGGACGAAATGGGGATCGACTCCGCGAAGGCTGACGTTAAGAAAATAAGTTTCGACAATGCCAGCGGAAAGGATGTTGTGGCGACTTTTCCCGACGCCGGTTTATACGAGATTCGGCTCACGGTCACCGATTTGACGAGCAAGGTCTCGGTGAGTCGTAATACGTGGGTTGAAGTTTGGGACTATCGCTCTCCGCTCATTGTGAACGGCAAACCTGACCCTCTTGCCGTTTTTCCGGGCATCCTTCCTCCGAAAGTGCGGAACATTCCTGCGGAGCCCGGTCCGTTTCGCCATCCCCGGTTGTTTTGCGACGATTCTGGATGGAAGGACATCAATGACCGCTGCGTCCGAGGGAAGGGACGGATCGCCAGTTTGGCTTGGCATCAGTTGCTAGACCGTTACGCAAAGGGAATCGATCCCAAAAGTCCAGATGGGATTTTCCTGGCTCAAGTCGAGGCTTACGAGGATGCAGGTGCCCAAGGCCCGCTCCCGGATATTGCTCGGGGCGGCAAGCCCGTTGGGTGCGCGGGCATCATCAAGGGTCTTGTTGGGAATTTGGCCCAGGCTACCTTCACGCATTGGGTCCTGAATGATCCGACCGTCTCTCATGATAAAATAGATCCGCTAGAACAGGCAATCTGCCAAAAACTGGCCAAGCAAACCGCCCAGTTCTCTCGCCTCCTGTTGGATGTGTCGTGGGACCGAAAGACCTGCGTGTTTAAGAAAGATGCCGTGGGCTTTATTACCGGCTTAGATCGTCTGGGTGAGCCTTGCGATAGTAACTACAGTGATCTGGCGTTGGCTTACGATTTTAGTGCGCCGTGGATGACGTCTTCAGAACTGCGAGACACACGTAATCTTCTCGTAGCCATGGGATCGGGCCGTAAAGGTCCGGGCCAATTCACCGGTCACTCCTCCCCGGACAATCGAGATGTCCAGCGTGGTTTTGAACAAAATGGCACCTTTGCCGTTTGGGATGAAGCCAAGGTTTTAACGGGACTTGCTGTTTTGGGGGAGGAATCGCAAGCAGACCCGGAAGTATTCGATACGTTTCTAAATCCTCCGAAACCACCCGATTATGACGCGGCGAAGCATGGTGTGGCCTACGATTCCGTACGCCCGGTCGATTTCGATGGAGGCGGCAAGCTGCGTATCAGTAGACCTTACCCCGACTCGATGACTTGGCCGCACGCCCGTAAGGCGGATGTGAATAACCTGCAGAAGGAGATTTGGACTTACCAGGATGGGATGGTGACGCCATGGGGCTTTACTCTGGAGAGGCTGGCGTACTACGGTTTTATCACAGAACAGACTTGGCCCTGCGCCCTGGTCTACGCTCGGTTTGGCGGCTTCAATGAATATGTTGGAGCGAATTACTATCAGACGGTGAATAACTGGCTCTATGTATTGTATCCGTCTGCGCAGGAATCGAAACCAGATTTCGTGAAGTCAGATCTCGGCGTCTACGAGCATCACACCGGGGGCGGTGATTATCGGCAGCAGCACCTGCTCTTTCTTAAGTACATGTATCCAGAGGATCCGGCGGTCGATTACGCCTATGCCAGTCAGGTACCCGACATGATGAACCGTTTCCATTCCTTGATCAATACGTGCATCTTTGCCTTGGACCCAGCCGTCACGGATTTACACGAGGCTTTGGAACCGGTGGCCAAAGCGTGTGGACTCCCCTTAACGAAACTCGATCCTGAGCTGGGAATCGTCTGCATGCGGAGCGGATGGAAGGATGACGATGTCATGCTCTACTTTAACGGTGGCCACCACATGTGGGGCCACATGAACGCGGAACAAGGCTCCTTTGCGTTCTTTGCCCTGGGCCGGCACTGGTCCGTACCGAGCGGTTATCATAAGGTTCTCAGTAATTTCCAAACACTGATCCAGGTGCAAAACCCGGAATGGGCCGCCTGCCCGGTAACTCACGGCTACATGGCGGAAAATCCCTCGTTTCCTCCTCAGTTGGATGGAATTGATTATGTGAATAGCTTTCCCACTCCTTCCGTAAAGTTGCTCGAAGCCACAGAGAGCCCAGATAAAGTTTGGTCAATGGCCGCCTGCGACTTAACCACTGCCTATAATTTTCATTGCGGCGGGAAGAACAATCAGGACCCTATGAAGGACTTCGACACGAACGAGTTCATGTATCCCGGCCTGCTCGATTACCTGAAAAGTGTCGACCCAGCCTGGGGGCAAATGGGCAAGACTTCCTTCGGCGCCATGCCCGATAGCGCCAAAATTGACCATGCCATCCGCACCGTTCTTTTCGTCCGGGGACCACGGCCCTACGCATTAATTGTGGATGATTTTTGCAAGGGCACGGCACCCGCGAACTATCGGTGGATGCTGAACGACAAGATTAAAATGAAGGACGAAGGACGCGGCGACGGTAAAGACGAATCCTTTTGTGTGGAGCTGGCCCCAGGAGCCACCTCCACCGAGGCGGTCTTGCTGCATCGCCGGGATGAAGGAACTCAACCGGGTCTGCCCCGCCTGCTGATAAGAGATGTCTCAGAAAACGATAACAGTCACCAACCCCCGATTGAATCGCAGCAAGTGACCTTCCACCTCGCCGAAGAAAAGTACAGCACGGAAGAAACGAATAGTTTCTTCATTGAACGGCAACAGGTCGTCGATCCCAACTATAAGATTCTGCTGTTCCCCTATCGCATAGGAGAGAAGCCCCCGATTATCTCCTGGAATGACAAGAAAACTGAACTGAAAATCGATCTGCAAAACGGAACCGTGGATACCATTTCCTTCGATCCTTCCAACCCCGATCATCGCACGAGAGTTTTTCTTCGCCGCCAATAGAACATTTCTCTTCCAACCTCGAATCGGTTATCCTTACTGGATGGCAAAATCCGGCATGTTCAATTGGCTGTTTCCTAACCGCACCGTCACCGTTTCCACAGCCGGAGCCAGCGGGATGAAAAGGCAGTTTGATTACACGGCTGTCAACGCATTGGGGCAACAGGTTCGCGGGAAGCTCGAAGGGTTTGATCAAAAAGATGTTATGGCGCAGGTGAAGAAAATGGGCTACTTCCCGACACGAGTGGTTCTATCATAAGTCGCATGTCGACTTTGCTGACGGGGGTGCGCGCCTAGCCTACCATTCCCAGGTTTTCCGCACGTAGTCGGTCCAGTAGGTATTGCCGTTTCGATCGTCCAGTGCTGAGGAGAGTTGAGTGTTTTGGAACTCACACCATGCCAGGAAAGCGGAGGCTTCGTTGCTTGCGAGACCTTCCAACGGAATCGACAGCGCGACCTTGAAATCGCCCTCTTCCCGGATCATTCGGGAAACCAAGTGTGCAGCGCTCACGAAGAAACAGAGTCGGCGCGTGGCGGAAAATGATTCCATTGCCCAGGGAATCCGCTGGGAGACGAGGCGCAGCGCTTCCGGGTAGTTATAGAGGCGAGTGTGCGCCTGGATGTAGCTGGCAGAGGCCAGTAGATAGGTGGGATTTGTGCGGGTAATCCCAACACCCCAATCGACACAGCGTTTGGCCTGCTCCCGATCTTCCATCCGCAGGTAAGCCAGAGCCAGGAAACCAAGCGAGCGACCGGGAACGGTGGCGCAAGTGGAGCGGTTACTGAGGATCGGTTGCGCCATGGAGACGCAATCACTCCAATTCCGACAATCGAACGCCAGTTGCGCCGAGAAATTCACCTCGCAGGCGTGGCAATCACTCTGATTATCGCGGTCCATTCGGATATAAGCGCCGCGGTTATCGAGCGCACTTTGCAGTCGGCCCAGCGCCAGATCGATCTGCGCTTTCATGTAGTGGTAATTTCGAGTCGAGAACCCCGCTTTAACGAGGCGCTGCTTGTAATCGAGTAACGAGTCGTCGATTTGTTCGACAGTGAGGTCTGCGAATTGCGGAAGGCCCTCCAGCACGAATTTGTAGTGCCACAGAATGTTCGGCGTATTGATGCCGAAGCGCTGAGGCTCCGTATCGAGCTTATCCAGGCACCAGCTAAAGGCAGCGAGGGCGTTCTCAGGCTGGCCGCAAAAGGTATAGGCGTGGCAGAGGTTATAATGCACCTCGAAAAGGGCTTCGTCGTCGCCTTGCGCCGAGGCTCTGGCTTCTAACAGCGGGGGGAGTTTCTTGGGTCCATTGGGAAGGTCGATGGCTTGCTTGATGAGTGCCAGGACATGTGGATGCATGTGGTGAGGGTAGAGAAGCGTGAGAGGGTGTCAAATCGTTGCTGGACTTGATTGACATCGTGTTATGAAAACACTATTGTCTCCGAATGAAAGAGCCGATCAACTTTTACAGTACCAAAGAACCTTTCGGCGAGTTTTCAAACTTTTCGGCGTTTCCCATTAACATTGATGGAAAAACATGGCTTACTTCGGAGCATTATTTCCAAGCGCAGAAGTTCACGGACGAAGCCTATCAAGAGAAAATTCGCACGACTGCCTCACCGATGATCGCTGCGCGATTGGGGCGAAGTCGAGCCGTGCCAATTCGCGAGAATTGGAATGAGGTGCGCGATGAGGTGATGTATCGAGCCCTGAGAGCGAAGTTTGATCAGCACGAAAAGCTGCGATTCATTCTCCGTTCTACTGGTGATCGGCAGCTAATCGAGCACGCGAAGAACGATTCGTACTGAGGCGATGGCGGCGATGGTTCTGGAAAAAACAGGTTGGGTCAGATTTTAATGCGGGTACGGCAGGAATTGGCGAAGGAGAAAACACTAGTGTCGCCGTGAGCGAGGCTGCTTCTTTTGCATGTTACTGGCATAGAGCGCGCCGCCGATGATCACGACGATTGCAATGATGCTTAAGAGCTTTCTGGGATCTGTGAGGAAAGAGGAGGCGCCGGTCGCCTTCGGTTCGGGTGTGGGTGTCGGGTTTATGGGAGTTGCTTGCAGCTTTGCCCGAATGTCAGGGTTGCTTAATATCTTTACGAAGCAATCGTAAATCGCGCGCTCGCGACCCGCCAGCATTTGGGTGTGCGAGAGTCGGCCGAAAATGGCGCTGATATCTCCGCTAGTGAACACGAGCTTCGGAACGAGGTAACTGACGCCGCCGGGAAGGTTGGGATCATCCACTTGGTGGAATTGATTGTGAACTTGAGGCGGTGTTTTCGGCATGTCATCGTTTCCATGCACGAGAATAACGATCACGCGGCGGCGCAGATCGTGGGTGAGATATTTTAACGCCATTTGCGCCAGGTCCGCGTCCGAATCGTCCGGAGGGTCCTGTACATTTAAGTAATCATCGGTGGCGCTCATCCACACGAGCGGAATCTGGTTGTCATTCGCTTCCTGCTGGGCGTCCCGCAGCTCAGAAAGCAAGTAATAACCCCGGTCTGGAACCGCATAGAGTTGACCCGGAACGAACAAGGTCAGAACGAACAAAAGGATAAGCCGATAGCGCGCGACAAGATGCATTTCTTCTGGATTTAGGCAGGTTTACGGATAAGGCAAGGCTGCAGAGAGTGATGCGCTGATAATTCGCACCGCTTCGCCCGCCGATGATCTGAAAAACCCGCCTGACCAACGCGCTAGGCGCAACGTTTCATGAGATAGGGCAGAACGTCCTGGATATGGATGCGCTCCTGCTTCATGGTGTCGCGGTCGCGTATGGTGATCGTCTCTTTTTCGCCCGCAGCGATCGGCTTTCCAGTGGCCGACGTGGAGGCGATTCGCGCACCTTCCAAGGTTTCAAAATCGATGGTCAGCCCGAACGGCGTGCCGATCTCGTCCATCCGGCGATACCGGCGGCCAATAGCTCCGCTCGCGTCAAACGAGACCTTGAGGTACGGTTGCAGCGACGTGTAGAGCTCGCGTGACTTAGCGACGATCTCCGGTTTGTTTTTCAGGAGAGGTAGGACGGTCGCCTTGATGGGTGCCAAACGGGGAACGAAACGCATGACGATGCGGGTCTCCTCTTTTTCCGGTGATTCCTCGTTTTTAACCAGTTCCTCGCAGTAGGCCTCGCACAGCACCGCGAGCACGGTTCGATCGACGCCGGCACTGGGCTCTACGACGTGCGGAATGTAGCGGGCTTTTGTCTCTTCGTCGAAGTAATCGAGTGGTTTGCCGCTGGCGTTTTGGTGTTGCGTGAGGTCGTAATCGGTTCGATACGCGATTCCTTCGAGTTCTTGAATTCCGAAGGGGAATTCGTACTCGAGGTCGTACGTGCCCTTGGAGTAAAAGGCGCGATCTTCCGCAGGAACGTTAAGAACGTGGATTTTCTTGCGGGGAATACCAATGGCTTCATACCACATCAGCCGATCTTCCAACCACTTATCCAGCCATTCGTTACCGGTGTCAGGTTTAATGAAAAACTCCACCTCCATTTGCTCAAATTCGCGGGAACGGAAGATGAAGTTGCGCGGGTTGATTTCGTTCCGGAACGCCTTCCCGATTTGAGCGATTCCAAAAGGCAGCTTCCGGGCAGTGACGGAGAGAACGTTTTTGAATTGGACAAAGATTGCTTGAGCAGTCTCGGGCCGAAGATAGGTGGCGGCGGATTCATCTGCGGTGGGCCCGATGTACGTCTTGAACATCAGGTTAAAGGCGCGTGGCTCAGTGAGTTCAGCGCCGCAAGTGAGGGGAGACTTGCTGGGCTTCTGGGCACAGACGGAACTGGGCAGTTGATCCGCTCGGTAGCGCGCTTTACAGACTTTGCAATCGACCATGGGATCGGAAAAAGTCGCTTCGTGGCCGCTGGCTTGCCAAACGGCACGATTCATGAGGATGGCACCATCCAATCCCACGATATCGTCACGGAACTGCGTCATGCACTTCCACCAGTAATCTTTAAGGTTCTTTTTCAGCTCCGCGCCGAGCGGGCCGTAGTCCCAAACACCGTTGAGGCCTCCATAGATTTCGGAGGAGGGGAAGATGAAACCTTCCCGCTTGCAGAGCGAGACGATCTTTTCCATTTTCTGTGGATTATTGGCGGGCGTATCAGACATAAGGGGCGGCCAGTATTTCTACTAGACGCCCCTGAGTACAAGAGGAAACTGAAAGGATGCGATAGCTAATGCTAGGCAGTGGGAGCGGCCCCGGGCGACATTCCCATTGGGTCGCCTTGGCCTTGACCGTCCATATCATTAATGGAGGTACGGATACCCGCCTGGAGCGCCTGGCCCATCGGATTGGTGGAACCACTGATGAGGCTGTTGTTCATTAAGCTGCTGGAACTGCTAGCCGGAGCAGAAGCCGATGAGCTGCCGGTAGAGCTTGCATCTGCGGCGGCTGAAGAGATCGAGCTCGGTGTGGCTCCTGCACCAGTTTCACCCATGCTCGAGGCGGAGCTCGGTGCTGCGCCGGTCGAAGCTGGG
>CAVURW010000185.1:0-3452 GCA_963743595.1 uncultured Verrucomicrobiae bacterium | reverse complement strand
TATTATGCTTGAGCCGGTGGTGAATTGTACTTGCGAAAAGGGACTGCCGGTCAACTGACGAAAATCGACCGTACGCCAAGTGAAACCAAAATCGGTGGAGTGAAAGAGAGGCGACATATCGCAGCCGACAAAGATATCGCGCGTATTATTGGGATTGATCGCGGGTGAGTAGAGCGCACCTCCGCCACCGGGCCCGTGACTCGTCCATACGGTGGGTGGGGCGGCATTCAAGAAAACCGAGCAACCGAGTAACCCAATCAACACAGGAGCAGCGATCGATCTCATAAATCCGTGAAATATACAGAGAATGAAGGGATAGACGAAGGAGCGATTACCAAGACTTTTCAGATAGGATTCATTGCCGTTTGAAAGGTGAAAATGAATTGCTAATCTGAATCGAAGCAGCAACGATTTGTGATTATGCCCGAAGAAAAATCGCTCGCTGAACAGCTCTACGACGCTCTGGTCACTTTATTTGGATCACATCCCGGCTTCCGCGCCGCTCACGCCAAAGGGATCGTCCTGAAGGGCGATTTTATTGCCTCGCCGAGTGCTCTCTCGATCAGCCGCGCGGCCCATTTTCAAGGCGAACGCATTCCGGTTACGATCCGTTTTTCGAACGCGACCGGCCTGCCAACCATTCCTGACAACGATCCGCACGCAAGCCCTCGTGGATTGGCGATCAAGTTTCATCTTCCCGGTGAATCGACAACGGATATCGTTTCGCACTCGTTTAATGGATTCCCGGTCGGTACGGGCGAGGATTTTCTGGCGCTCCTTCGCGCGATCGCGACCACTCCGCCCGGCACGGAGCCTTCAGATCAATTAAAGGCTTTTTTAGGGAGTCACCCCCAAAGCTCTGGCGTTTGCAACGGCCCCGAAACCAGCGCCAGTTAGCTTCGAAACGACCGCCTATTACGGTGTGAATGCGTTTCGATTTGTGAATGCGGCAGGTGAGGCGAAATTCGGTCGCTATTTCATCCAACCGGTTTCCGGAGAAGAGTATTTGGCCCCTGAAGCTCTGGCAGCGAAATCGCCCGATTACCTGTCGGAAGAGATCACCGCTCGACTAGCAAAGGAACCTGCGCATATGCGAATACTCGTTCAAATAGCCGAGCCTGGCGATCCCACACATGACGGCTCCGAGATTTGGCCGACCGAGCGTTCGTTGATCGAAATGGGCTTCCTGAGCATCACGGAAACGGTGGCAGACAGCGCCACATTACAACGCTCGCTCATCTTTGATCCGACACGGGTGACCGATGGCATTGAGCTCTCGGATGATCCGCTGCCCGCGACGCGTTCGGCTGTCTACTCGGTCTCGTACAGTCGGCGTAATCCGTAGAAACTTTTTCGTTCTCGGTCGGTTCAATCAGGATGCGTCTGCTTTTCATCCTTGGTGCGTGCCTCTCGATCCAAAGCACGTTCGCTAAAGACGTGTTCGTGAAACCGGACGGTAGCGATACCGGCGATGGCTCCAGCGCCCATCCCTACCAGACCTTGCAGAAGGCGCAGGAGGCGACCCGCACTGCGGCGAGCTCTGAGGATGTACACATTTATCTCTCCGGCGGCGTCTACACCATTTCCGCACCGCTGGAATTCACACCCGCTGACTCCGGTAAAAACGGGCACGCCGTGACGTATCAAAACGCACCTGGCGAAACGCCGATATTGTTTGGTGGCAAACAAATCAGCGGCTGGACTGTTCACGATCCCTCCAAGAATATTTGGCAAGCGACTGTGAGCCCGGGCGATAATTTCCGGCAATTGTACGTGAATGGCGTGAAAGCGATTCGCGCTCGATCGGATAACGCAAATGGCATCGTCTCGACTCCAGATGGTTACACCGCCACCCTGGCTTGGCTTAAAGATTGTAAAGATCCCGGTCATCTGGAAGTGGTCGCGTCGCCGCATCCTTGGGAGCAAGTACGGATACCAATTGCTTCGGCGGTTGACGGCAAAATCACGGTGCAGGAACCGTGCTGGAGTGCCGTGAAAACGAAGGAGTATCCGGGCTATTCAAAGCCCGATTGGATCGAGAACGCGTACGAGCTGCTCACAAAACCAGGGTACTGGTATCTGGACCGCACCAAAGCGATCGTTTATTACATTCCACGACCCGGTGAAGATCTCAAAAGCGGCGTGGAAGTGCCGACCACGGAATCGTTCATTCGTGTTGAAGGAAGCGAAAAAGAGCCTGTCTCGAATCTTCAATTCATCGGACTTCAATTTCGCATCGATAACTGGCTGCTACCCAGCACCGGAGTGGGATTTCAGTCGTCACAAGCGAATCAATTGGAAGGAAATGCCGTCGTCGCGGCGGCAATCGATGTGCGCAACGCTAACAACATACTCATCCAAAATTGCGAATTTCAGCAGCTCGGGGGAAATGGGGTGAATTTCATTACGGGCGTTCACGATTCAAAAATAGATCACTGCGCATTCCATGATTTGGCGGGAACTGCGGTTCAACTGGCACGCGGCAATAACATCGACAACAAACGAGTGGAGGGTGATCCAGAGATCGTTTCAAATATCGTCGTGTCAAACTGTACGATACACGACGTTGATACGGATTACCAATCCGGATGCGGCATCTTTGCCGGATGGGTGGAGAAATGTGAGATCTCGCATAATGAGCTCTTTAATCTGCCCTACGGTGGGATCTCGATTGGCTGGGGTTGGACCGGGCCAGCGGCTGAATTTGCGCAAGGAAACCGCATTATCGGTAACAAGATCCATAATTATCTGCGGACTCTGGCTGATAGTGGAGGGATCTATTGCAATGGCGCGCAGAAGGATGCGCTGGTGGAGGAAAACTACATTTACGATCAACAGAATCCGCACTACGGGATGATCTATTTAGACGATGGGGCCACGAATTGGACGGTTCGTCACAACGTTCTGAGGCACCATTTAGAAGAGGAATGGCTCCTGTTTAAGGGGCACAACCATCACGTCATCGAGAATTACACGGAGAGCTTTATGGTCCGTGATATGAGTGATGGGGAAGCCCCCAATTTTGTCGATGGCACGATGTTGGTTGCCATCGGGAATACATGGTTGAAATGTCTGAAAAGTTGGCCGCCTGCCGCCGAAGCGATCATGAAAAGCGCCGGGCCTCAATAGGCGGCCTGACGCTCCTTCGGTGAGCATAATCAAGCGCTGGTTTAGGAGGCGGATCCGCTTTCTATGAGCTCAAGCTTTTCGCGCTCGTGAATCTTCGCTTTTAAATCGAGAACCTTATTGATCAGCGGCTTCACCTGCGTGCCCAGGATCTCAATCGCCCTCAGCACTTTCTCTTGAGGCAAAGAACCAATCGTCAATTGAATCGAAAAACGATCAATTCCCCCCAGCACCTCATTCACGTAAAAGAATCTTTTCGGCCACGGTGTCTTTTGCCAACCACCAGCGCCCCACGTGGGCTGCAACTGGCATAGCAATATTGAGCC
>CAVURW010000184.1:0-17182 GCA_963743595.1 uncultured Verrucomicrobiae bacterium | reverse complement strand
AACCTTCCGAGTGATTATAGGTGAAGATGGGCGCTTTCCAGGCGTCGTGAAGACTCAGTTTATCGATTACCCAATAGCCGTCGGTCCCGGCAGGTTCTTCAAGCCGGATCGCGACTTCGCCGGAGGACGGGCCAGGCACAGGTATCCTGGGCCAGCGGAAACTGGAAAGATCGTAGTACCACGTCGACCAGTTTTGCGCGACGAAATCGGAGGGCGTGCTGGTTAAGGAAGTGAGTGTGGCATTCAGACCTGGAAGATTCAGTGTGGCTGGGGTCCCGACCGCCGCTGGATCGCGAGCCAATCGGCCGGGGTTCGGCGTCTCGAAACTAACGACCGTGTCGCACCATTCAGCGCCATATTCACCCAAGTACAAGTGCCAGTGCAGCGTGGGTGAGGCCGTAGGTGTCGCTTCGGAGAACTCCGCTACAAAGGGGTAGGTGTTCTCCACGGGCGATGGATCTGGAGCAAAATCGAGATCAGCTTGGTAGAGAAAATTACTAGAACTGCGTGAGACGGTCAGCAATCGATTATCGACCGCACCACGGGGATCGGGGCCGATGAATTGGCCTGTTATGTGTAAGGAATTATCCTTTGGATTACGATAAACGAAATCGAAAACCCACTTCGAGTGAATGGTAGACCGGACGATATGCAGCGGAATTTTACCGTCCACTTCCGGGCCAAAAGTATCCGATTCACCGTTCAGGAAATACCTGAGCAGGAACGCGATGAGGATGAGGGCAGGAACGAGAACGAGCCAGGAGAGTCGCCGATACATTTTAGGTTAGCGTCGAGGGTAGCAGAGGAAACGGGGATCGAAAACGCCGAGCAACATATCATCGCATCGAGATATGTTTATTAATCTATTGACCACGGCCTCGCCCTTGCATACCCTTCCCGTCTGTTCTTTGAGGTCGCCGAGACATGAACATTCGTTCGGGAGAACGGACTCTGCGACGCGGAACTCACAAGGAGATCAACACATGGGATCGAGTATTCTTATCAATAATCTGGGCTATCCCCGCATGGGAGCCCTTCGTCAACTAAAGAAGGCATTGGAATCGTACTGGAGCGGCACGCTTCCGGAAGCGGAGCTTCTACGTACGGCTGCCGGTCTGCGCCAAATTCATTGGACGCAGCAAAAAGAACTGGGAGTGGATATCATTCCCTCAAACGATTTTAGTCTCTACGATCACGTGCTCGATACCGCCGCGATGGTGGGTGCCGTGCCGAAGCGTTTTGGTTGGAAAGGCGAGTCCGTCGACCTACCGACGTTCTTCGCGATGGCTCGTGGCCGCACTGCCGGCAAGCACGAAGAGGGTTGCGAATGTCACCCCAATGGCGGTGCGCAAGCGATGGAAATGACCAAGTGGCTCGATACGAACTACCACTACATCGTTCCCGAATTTCATGCCGGTCAATCGTTCAAGTTGAGCACGACCAAAGCTGTCGATGAATTCAATGAAGCGCTGGCTCTCGGCATCAAGACGAAGCCCGTTTTGGTCGGTCCGGTCAGTTTCCTGAAGCTGGGCAAAGCCGCTGAAGGCGCTGAATTCGATCACATGACGCTCTTGCCCGAGCTGCTGAAAGTCTATGTCGAAGTCTTGAATCAATTGGCTAAGGCTGGCGCCGAATGGGTGCAGCTGGATGAGCCGGTATTCGGCATGGATCTGGATGCCGCGACGCTCGAACTGATCACGAAGACCTACTCTGAGCTCGCTGCTCAGACGACTGGTCTCAAGCTCGCCGTGGCCTGCTATTTCAGCAACCTCGGCAGCAATCTGAAGACCTACGCCAAGCTCCCGGTCGCCGCGGTTCATCTCGATATGACCTGCACGCCGCACGCGGAATTGACGGAATTGCTCGCAGAACTGGAACCGACGACGATTCTATCGCTCGGTGTGGTTCAAGGCCGCAACGTCTGGCGTAACGATTACGCCAAATCACTCGGTTTCCTGCGCGATGCCGTGGCTAAACTCGGCGAAGCACGCGTTTGGCTCTCGCCCTCCTGCTCACTGCTCCACGCGCCGGTCTCCGTGCGTTTCGAGAAGAAGCTGGATGCGGAAGTGAAATCGTGGCTGGTATTTGCGGATGAAAAGCTGCAGGAACTCGCCGAGATTCGCAGTGCTTTTGAAGGCAACGAAAAGGTTCTCCAAACGAATCAGGATCTATTGAAGGCGCAAGCCAACAGCCCCCAAGTGAATCGCCCTGAAGTGGTGGCTCGTGGTGCTAAAGTAACAGAAGCCGATCTGAATCGCGCTCACACGCATGAAGAGCGGAAGAAGGTTCAGCAAGATCACTTGCACCTGCCAGAGCTGGCCACAACCACCATCGGCTCGTTCCCACAAACGGAAGCGATTCGCGGTGCACGTGCTCAATTCCGTAAGGGCTCGATGTCGGCGGAAGAGTACGAAAAGTTCCTTGAACAGCAGACCGTTGAAGTCATTAAGACTCAGGAAGAATTGGGTCTGGATGTGCTGGTGCACGGTGAGTACGAACGCACGGACATGGTGGAGTACTTCGGCGAGCAACTGGACGGTTTTGCGTTTACGGAAAACGGCTGGGTTCAGAGCTACGGTTCGCGTTGTGTGAAGCCGCCGATTCTCTTCGGTGATGTGCTCCGCAAGAGCGCGATGACGGTGCGCTGGAGCACGTTTGCACAGAAGCAGACGAAGCTTCCAATGAAGGGTATGTTGACAGGCCCGATCACGATTCTCCAATGGAGCTTCGTTCGTAACGATCAACCCCGCAGCGAAAGCGCCAAACAAATCGCTCTGGCCATTCTGGACGAGGTGAAGGATCTCGAAGCAGCCGGTATCTCCATCATCCAGGTGGACGAACCTGCCCTCCGCGAAGGTTTGCCTCTGCGCAAGGTCGCTCAAGCCGAGTACCTGAAGTGGGCAGTCGACGCCTTCCGTTTGGCCACAGCGGGTGTGCAGGACAAGACGCAAATCCACACGCACATGTGCTACTGCGACTTCGGTGATGTGATGGAAGCAATCGCGGCTTTGGATGCCGACGTCATCTCCATTGAGAGCTCACGCTCCCGCATGGAATTGCTCCAGACCTTCCGCTCTTTCAAGTACCCGAACGACGTTGGACCTGGTGTGTGGGACATCCACTCGCCTCGTGTTCCCTCTACAGACGAGATGACCGATCTCCTGAAGCGCGCCTTGGCGGTGTTGCCGAAGGGTCAGGTTTGGGTAAATCCGGACTGCGGTTTGAAGACCCGGAAATGGCCGGAAGTGCTGGATTCGCTGAAGAACATGGTGGCTGCTGCGAAGGCGCTACGGTCGTAAGCCGTTGATTCTCTTAGGTTATACATAGACGTGAATAATTAGGGGGAGGAAGCCCTTGACAATTATTGGATAGGTCGCAAGACTTCGTCCATTATGTTATCTATCCTCTCCCTAAAAAATGTGATTCGACTGGCAGCTCTTTCGATCTGCTGGGCCGTGCTGGTGCCGAGTCTGGCCCACGCAGATAAGCTGGTGGTGGTCGTAAAGCCAGTCCCTCCGTTTGTCATCATTGAAGACGGTCAGATTAAGGGTGGGTATAGTATCGATTTATGGAATGAGGTAGCTAAACAAGCGGGCTACACCGATGTCGAATTCAAGCAGGTCAAGACCCCGCAGGAGATGGTGGATATGCTGAAGGCGGGTCAGGCCGACGTGGGAGTGGCCGCGCTCTCGATCACCTCGGAACGGGCGAAAGTCATCGATTTCTCGCATCCGTTTTACGATTCCGGTCTCGATATTCTGATCAAGGGCGGGGGTGCTCCTGGACCGTTGGAATTGTTCAAGCGGTTGTTTACGCCGGAACTGGTGCTGGTATTCGTGGGGATTTTGGTCGCGCTAGTCATCGTCTCACACATCCTGTGGTTGCTCGAGCGGCACCATAATCCCAAGCAATTTCCGCACGGCTACAAGGAAGGTGTGATTGAATCAATCTGGTGGACGACATGCGTGCTCATTGGGGGCTCGTGCATGAACAAAGACCCAGAGGGGATCGCGGGACGGGTCGTGGGTACGGTGTGGGCACTCGTTGGAATCGCGATGATCGCGTACTTAACGGCGACAGCGTCATCGATCATGACGGTGGACACGCTCTCCAATGACATCAATGGACCTCGCGATTTGGCCGGGAAAAAGGTGGCGACGCTTAAGGGAAGCTCGGCTGAGAAGTATTTGACCGAGAACAAAGATGACGTGATCTCTTGCGAGAGTCTCGATGCAGCGGTAGATGCCTTGAACAAGGGTCAAGCCGATGCGGTTGTTTACGATTCCCCGGTCTTGATGTACTACTTGGCCAATCACGACTCGGGCAAGCTACACTTGGTGGGGAAGCTGTTTGAGAAGCAGAAGTATGGGTTTGGCCTTCAACAAGGCAGCAAAATCCGCCAACCCATTAATGCAGCATTGCTGACAATCGAAGAGGGCGATTTCCTTGAGAAACTCGATAAGCTCTACTTCACGCCGACAGAGCAGTAGGCTAGGGCGTTTTCCGTTCAACTTGTCCCATAACTTCGGAGTTGCAGGACTACTGCGAATAATCATGGACTAATAATCTGTCACTCTGTAGGGACCGCGTTCGTTCCGTCCGCACCTTCCCATGTTTTCGCGGTCGGGATTTTTCCGAGCGAAAGCGCGCCTGAACTTCTCCGGCCCGTTTACGATCCGCGACAGCACCGATTTCATCCCGAGTTTCTTTTTCATCTCCGCCCTGCAATAGAAGAGCACACCATCGTGAGGATCGATGTGGATCGCGAGGGTGTAATCCTCCAAAGCTGCAGTGTAGTTACCGAGCTGCTGCGCTCGCAGGTAGAGCGTACGCGCTTACTTGGCAATTCCCCCTAGTAATAAACGAATTCAACGTGGGAATGTCATGAAATTGGTTCGTTCAACCGATCTCGAGTATTCACTTCCACATGAAACCTCGTACTGACTCGCTCGAACGCCAGGGGTGGAAAAAACGGCTGGAAAAATCCAGTACTTTCACGGCTGTAGTCGTGCTTAATGTAGCCTTGTTTCTATTTTTCAGTACTGCCGTGATTTGGCAGTACGTCTCTCCTCATCTCGATCCACCGACGACCATTGTTCGTGTGCAGAAATCCTTGCCAAAACCTCCACAACCACCGGCCCATGGAGGGGAATCGGCCAAATCAAATCTAGACCCAACAGTGGTCGTCGTGCCTCCGACGACCAGCATGCCATCCGTTGTTGTAACGGTAAACCCGCTAGCAAGTTTTTCCATTCAGACATCGCGAATGCCTTCGATCACCAACTCACTGCCGACCTTCACCCAATCCGCTTCTGGGTCAGGGCTTGGGCAAGGCACGTCAGGCGGAGGAATGGCTCACGCGAACCCCTTCGGTGATTCAGCACAGGATGGAGTGCCCGGCTTGGTTGGTGAATTGTACGACTTAAAACAGACCCCGGATCGCCGTCCAAATTCGATGGCTGTTGTGCCTCCTGAATCGACGGGCCTTACGTCAAACTGGTCGGCCGTTCCGGCGATGACAGAGGCTATCAGTGTCCTTCGGCAATACGTTAAAACGTGGGATCAAACAATCCTGGATACCTATTACAAGGCGCCGATTCAATTGACAGCGACTCAGATTCTCATTCCATCCCGCCTCTCAGAAGAGGCGACAAAGGCTTTTCATGTCGCTGACAAGGTGATTGCGAAAAGATGGGTCATTCACTATCACGGCACCATCGTGCCTCCGAAAAGCGGGCGATTCCGGTTTCTAGGTTTTGGCGACGATTTTTTAGTGGTCCGCATCGGCTCACAAAATGTGTTGGACGGCAGTTATTCTGGCGAGCAGCTCGACCTCTCCGCAAATGGTAAGGACGATGCCGTTCCTGGCCCCAGCCCCTACCCATTCAATTTGCGCTGTGGAAAATGGATCGATTTTGAGGCCGGCGAGCCGCAGTCGATGGATGTCTTGGTCGGAGAGGGGCCGGGCGGCCATTCCGGCTTCTATCTCCTCATCCAGGAGCAGGGTGATACGTCGCCGAAGGGGGACTACCCCGTATTCCAGATAGCACCAACGGCTGTGCCGGAAAAAACGGGATTTCCGCCAGTCTTTACAGGTAAGACGATGGTCTTTGGGGCTCAATGAAGGACCACTCCTGGTTTCAAGACCGCTGCGCCTACTCGGCGACACCCCGACTCGCTCATTTGATTCCGCAGCTGAAATCTAGAGTGCTTTCCAGTGATCTTGTCGCACAACTGGAAAATGCAGGAATTAGCCCCTACTGGGAATAAACATCAACCTAATAAGAGCGTTGGAATGCATTTTCCCGACAGCGGGTTAATCCCGCATTTCCGAGTTTTATGCGACAAGATCACTGGAAAGCGCTCTAATCTTTTACAATTTTCAGCAGAGCCTGTGACATTCTGGGCAAGCCTGGTGGCACAATCGCTACGTGAAGATTCCCAGGGCATTTCGGCTGGTCTCGCCGGCGGTCCTGATCGCTTGGTGGGGGATCATTGTGGCTGAGGTTGTCGCAAATCTCAACACGGCGCATCTCTCCCCGCAAATAGGGCTCGCGGTGGCGCTATTTTTCGCCGCGGTTTGGGTGGTGCCCTCGATCTTGGCGATCCAACTGGTTCATGCGCAGCTTGAGAAGGATCGGGTTGGGTTAGCGCAATCCCTGGCGTGGGTGCTTGTTCCCGGTGCTGTGCCGCGTTTGCTCGATATGATTCTGTTTCACGTACAGCCGAGGCAGCTGATGGAGGAAGAGATCGTTTACATGGCCGCGATCATGATTCCTTGGCTGTTAAGCCTGATCTGGGTGGGCAGATACCTAAGCGACTGGCTCGTCGCGCTGACAGTCAATGGATGCGTGGCTTTTAGCCCGTGGCTCGCCTGTGTCTATTTGTTAGGACCGATTCATTGGACCTACAACACTATGGTAATCGAGCAGTTCTGTTCGTTATTCGGCTATCTGTTTTTTGTTGCCGGAATGGTGGTCGTTCTGTTGTGGTTTCCCGCGCAGACGTTCGGGCAACGGGCGGCGGGTTTCGGAGCAGGAGCGGCGCTATGGATTGTCTCGACCGGAATATCCACTTTGCTTCCGAATTGCTTGGATGCAGCTGCGCTTCCGATTTCTCAAACAGAGATGCCTTTTGTCATTACAAATGGCCTGCAGTATCGCTATGGGCACTTCGGGCATTCCTACAAAGTGGATTTTGCGCCCGCGAACCCCTTGCCACCCAACGAGGTGATCCGGATCGATTCCGTTCGACTCTGGGTCCAGTTTAGCGATGGAACTCGGCAGCCACTGGAGATTCCAGATCTTTTGAATGCCTCGCAAAATTCCATGTCCCGAATCGTGCGTGTAAACGAGGAACTGCTGCAGAGAATTTTGGCCGATACTGGCTGCGTGGTTCGATTAATCGTCCTAGGCCGACAAATCCGCGCGCAGCCGTTTATTGGTTTGAAAGCGTTGGGAACCGCCTCCTTCCAAGGTGCTGACTGGTACGAAACCGATCAGCAGTATAGTCTCAGCCATTACTCCGGCACGGTTCCGGCTCATTCACAGTACTCTTTCCGGATTACTGGATATGTTCGACGTGCCCTTCAGCAGGGCGTTGACTTCCAAGTCCTGGTAAATGTTCCCGTCGATCATTGGCCTGACAGTTATTCGTTGCCGGAAAGTGATTCCCTTGGGGGCGGGGGAATGGTCTCTCCGATCATTCTCCATGATCCAGACGACGGATTGCCTAGTGGACATTTTTGGGACGACTCGGTTCTGGCCGGACGAACGGAGCGATTCGTTCCCTGGTATTTCGGCCACTCCTTGAATAACCAAATGCGGCCAGTACCGCCGCCACCCGTCTCAGATCGCGCCATCGTTTATCTCTACCACGAGTACTGGTCGCCCTTTCAAGGAACGGCAACTCACGCGGTTTCTCACACGCATTCGAGTCCCTAAGAAGTCGCTGGCGCATTGACGCTGCTCCCTGAGTTTAGGATTATGCCGGACCGATCCTACCTGGTCCGGATGCCTTAGCCTGCTACTTCCGCCCGCAACGCCTGTCTGAAATTAAGTGAGCCTGATGTACATAACATACTCCGAATCCCCATCGTTTACGCCTGGATGGTGTCTGTACGTTAATATTCCACACATGAAGCTTCGAATCCATGAACTTAAGCGCGATGCGTTCGCTCGGCTCACGTCTCATCGGGAAATACTCGCTACAGATTGCACAATTTGCGATCTAGAGCCGGAGGACGTACTTATACTTTCGCAGTTGCTTGAGCAAATTCAGCTTAGAGTCGACATGAAACATCACGGAGGCGCTTATCTAGACGGCACTCAACACGCGCTCTCAATAAACGGCGGAGGTGGCTTTATTGGCTTGGAATGGCACTGTGAAGTTCCGAGCGGTTGCGGCGGAATTCTGGAGTTAACGGAGAAGCTGTGCGCTCTCGCAGACGTGTGTCGCGCACGGGGCAGAAAGAATCGACGGAATCCAGACGGAAGTCCGCGCATTGACGCTGCTCCCTGAATCGAGGATCATGCCGGAATGTCTTCTGAGCAGCCTTCCGCATCACCCGCCCCATCGCAACCCGCTTCCGCCGGCCCGAAAATGACCGATTTGGAGCGGATTCGGCACTCGGCTGCCCATATTTTGGCGACGGCCATTCTCAAGATTTGGCCGGACGCGCAATTGGCCGCCGGGCCGCCTGTGGAGAGCGGGTTCTATTACGACATTGAACTGAAGCACCGAATCAGCCCCGCCGATTTCGATAAGATCGAGGCGGAGATGAAAGCCGAAACGAAGGCGAATCACACGTTTGCGCGGACGGTGGTTTCACGGGATGAAGCGCTGAAGCTCATCGAGAGCGGCCGTGTGGGCGGACTCACGGAACGCGGCAAGCCGAGCGTTTTTAAGAAGGACATCCTCTCTCGTATTCCGGAAGGCAGCGAGATCACGCTCTTCCAAAACGGCGATTTCATCGATTTATGCGAAGGACCGCACGTCATGCGCACGGGCAATGTCGGTGCATTCAAGCTGACTCACGTGGCGAGCGCCTATTACCTGGGCAAAGAGACGAACCCGCAGCTCCAGCGCATCTACGGTACGGCATTCAAGAACAAGACCGAGATGGAAGCGCATTTCAACTTGCTGGAAGAGGCGAAGAAACGGGATCATCGGAAACTGGGGCGCGAACTGGAGCTGTTTCATATCGATGACGAGGTGGGCCAGGGACTCGTGCTTTGGACACCCAAAGGCGCGATAATCCGCCAGGAATTGCAGAGCTACATTAGCCAGGAACTGCGCCGCCAGGGTTACAGCCAGGTCTTCACGCCGCACATTGGCAAGCTCCAGCTCTATCGCACGAGCGGCCACTTCCCGTATTACAAGGAATCGCAATTCACGCCTATCGTGGATCGGGAAGTGCTGGCCAAGTTGGCGAGCGAGAACTGCTCGTGTAGTGAGCTGGCGAACCGCCTCGATTCCGGGGCAATCGAAGGCTACCTGCTGAAGCCGATGAATTGCCCGCATCACATTAAGATTTACGCCAGCCAGATGCATTCCTATCGCGACCTGCCGATTCGCCTGGCCGAGTTCGGCACGGTCTATCGCTGGGAGCAATCGGGGGAACTGGGCGGGATGACGCGCGTCCGCTCCTTCACGCAGGATGATGCACACATCTTCTGCACGGAAGAGCAGCTTGGCGCGGAGGTGCTCGGCTGCTTGAACCTGGTCAAAACGGTTTTCACGCTGCTCGGCATGAAAGATTACCGCGTGCGTGTGGGTTTGCGCGACCCCGATTCCACGAAGTTTGTCGGCGACCCCGCTCAGTGGGATCGCGCAGAGGAGGCGTGTCGAGCAGCCGCAAAGAGTCTCGGTGTTCCATTCAGTGAGGAGCCGGGCGAAGGGGCGTTTTACGGGCCAAAGATCGATTTCGTTGTGCGCGATGTCTTAGGCCGCGATTGGCAGCTCGGCACGGTTCAGGTCGATTACGTCCTGCCGAAACGTTTTGAGCTCAGCTACACTGGTTCGGATGGTGCCAAGCACTTCCCCGTGATGGTTCACCGGGCGCCGTTCGGCAGCATGGAACGGTTCGTCGGCTGTCTCATTGAGCACTTTGCGGGTTCATTCCCCGTCTGGCTTGCGCCAGAGCAGGTGCGACTACTGACGGTAACGGAAGCGCAGAACGAATATGTGAAGGGATTGGCTGTGCAACTGGCTCAGGCGGACGTCCGTTTTAGTGTGGATGATTCGAGAGAAAAACTCGGAGCGAAAATTCGGCTTGCAGAATTAGCTAAAGTTCCCTACATACTCACGGTCGGTGAAAAGGAAGCAACCAACAGTCAAGTTTCGGTTCGCAGTCGCAAACTAGCGGCTCCTGAAGTTCGTCCATGGAACGAATTCTTTCACCAACTCAATCACGAGATCAAGACTCGTGCCTTGTAACCCTGGGAGGGTCCATGTCGGCTTGTAACCGCCCTTTGATCATTGTTGATCGAAGGGAAGCCTTCCCATTTTCAGCAACCCTTACACAGAGAGATCGTTATCGCCCTTCCTCCTAAATCCAACATTCGATTCAACAATCGAATTCGCGCACGTGAAGTCCTTGTTATTGACCCAGAGGGCAAATCCCTAGGCGTCCTTCCGATAGCTGAGGCGATGACTCAAGCCAGACGGCGAGAACTGGACCTTGTGGAGGTGAGTCCGAATGCAAACCCGCCGGTTTGTAAGATCATCAACTGCGGGAAGTATCTCTACGATCTCTCCAAGCGGGAAAAGGACTCGAAGAAGAATGCGTCAGCTTCCAAGCAAAAGGAGCTGAACTTCCACATGAACATCGACGAGAATGATTACTCGGTGAAGATGCGTCAGGCGGAAGAATTCTTGTGGCGGGGCATGAAGGTGAAGCTGCAACTCAAGTTTCGCGGTCGGGAAGTGGTGCACCCGGAAATCGGGATGGCCCTCATCAAACGCATGCGCGTGGACCTGGAAAAAGTGGGTCTTGCAGATTCCGATCCAAAATTAGTTGGCAAAAGCATTAATTTGATGCTATCACCTTTGCCCGCTCGAAAAAGGGAGCGCAAATTCTCGGTCGACAAGAATGAACCAGCCACTGATGAGGATCAAGAAGAGACCTCAGAAGAGTAAAGCGGCTGTATAAAGACTGGGTCGAAGGTTGCTCCCCTTGTTGATCGGTAACCCGTCTCCCCATAGAAAAAGGGGAAACTCATCTACAAGATCAGCCTATGCCTAGACCCATCGCACGCCGTAAAACCAAAAAAGCCGTGGCCAAGCGGTTCAAAATCACCGCCACAGGCAAAGTCATGACGTCCCAAGCCGGTCGTCGTCACCTTGCTGGCAGCAAAAACCGCAAACGCAAGCGCCACCTCGCCAAGTCCAAGCAATTGGACAAGACGGACGAGTATCGCATCTTGTCGAATCTGCCATTCGCCTAAATCCTACTGAGACACTCCTATGCCACGTGCCACTAATGCACCTGCTTCCCGCGAACGCCGGAAGCGGGTAATCCAAAATGCCAAGGGCTACCGCGGACGCCGCAGCAAGCTCTTCCGCTACGCTAAAGACGCCACCATGAAGGGCCAATACTGGTCCTATCGCGACCGTAAAACACGGAAACGGGAATTTCGTCACCTCTGGATCGCCCGTATCAACGCCGCCCTGCGCTCGACTTTCGACATGACCTACAGCCGTTTCACGGAAGCGCTGAAAAAGGCTAAGATCGAAATTGATCGCAAGGTTCTCGCCGATCTCGCCGTCAACGAACCGGCTGCTTTTGCCGCCATCGTAAACAGCGTTAAGGCCTAGTCCACGCAGTGACCGAATCGGAGCCGAAGATCGACACCGTCTGTGTGGCGCTCGGCTCCAATTTAGGGGATCGACATCAGTTGCTCGACCGAGGAATCGGTTTTCTGGGCACACTCGCGCACGCAAATCGTGTGACAGAATCCCCGCGTTTTGAGACGGACCCAGTCGATTGTCCGCCCGGATCGGAACCGTTTCTAAACTCGGTGGCCCTCTTTGAGCTGATCACCCCGGAGTGGTCGCCTCGTCGTTTGATGGGCCTCTTGCAGAGTTTTGAACTGGAGATGGGCCGTCTAGCGGTTCGTGATCGCAATTCTCCGCGACCACTCGACCTCGATATCATTTTCTTCGGGGATTTGATCGTGTCCGAGCCCGATCTTGTCCTCCCTCATCCCCGTGCCTCCCAACGCCGTTTCGTCCTGGAACCGCTGAGCCGTATCGCGCCGAACCACCGGTTTCCTGGCGAAACGAAGACGGTTAGTGAGCTATTGGCGAAATTGTGAAGTCGATAATCATTAACAAATGTTCTTAATGCTTTATCTGTAGGTGCCGCCGCATAGAGTCGGAGGGCGCAAACTATGGATAACTTCGATACGATCGATCTTAGATTTACATTCAGGTTCGCGTTTCTTCGTAAATACCCCTGGTTACACGTCTCGTGGAAGAGCCCGTTCAAGACACTTCCGTGGGATTGGAAAATCCTTTACGGGTTCTTGTTTTTGCTCATCGCGATTGAACTCGGTTACCTCCTGCCAGAAGATTTTACGTTCAGGCGGTGGCTTGGTTTTTTATGGCTCGGGATCACAGCACTGTTTCTCAGCTCGGTTTTGGTAACGATGGTGCGCTCGTTTTTTGAACGGGATTTGTGGAGTTCAGGCGAGTGGGCGTGGTACATGACGGCTGTGATCGCGCCGCTGGGCGTAGCGTTAATCGGAATCAATGGAGTCACGTGGATGCGTGCTGATCGCGAGGGTTGGTTGCAAATAAGCATTGCCGACGATATGCTGCATAATGACCCGTCTCTGGGAGTTTACCGCTCCGGATACGGGCCACCGCTCTATCCCGTGCGCCAGTTCTTGCTGGCGTATGTGCCGACGGCTCTTTTCGGCCCCAGTCTGCTCTCGGCTCGCCTCGGGTATTACGAGTACCTCGCGTTCTGTTACTTGGCGTTTGTTACGGCGCTGGCAGCCTACCTACGGGCCAATAGGCGGTTCCAGCCGTGGATCGTAGCGGGAGCGGTGGGCTGCTGCGTGGGACTGGCTACTTACACGCAATGGTGGGTGCGTTATTTTGAGCAATCGATGACGCCGGTATGTGTGACCATGTTCTTATTGGCAGGGATGCTGAAGCTCGTCGAAAAGCCGACGCCCTACCGGCTGTTTTGGGTGGCGTGGGCACTCGGATTTCTGCCGTATTGTCATCGACCTACCATGGCAGTCATCCCCATGGCATTGGTCTGTCTGGCTTCACTGGGCGTTTACCGGAAATATCGCTCTGGCGGCCTTTTTTTCATTCTCGTCTACGGAATACTGGCAACGCTCGTGGGCGCATTGGTGGTGGCACCTTCCGGACAAGGTTGGGACCAAATTTTGAAGCCGAATGAACTGACCCTCCACGAAAGGCTTTGGCGTGGTTTCCAGCAGGTGACCCTTTATGTCGGACCGGGAATTCAGGTGATTCCGACTCCGCTAATGCTGGCGATCATTTTGGTGGGTCTCGAGAGCTTGAGACGCAGGGATCTGCGGTTCTTTGTGGTGGTGGGATGGGCGCTGTGCTGCCTGGCAATCGCTACGGTTCTTATGGGCCTGGCCTTTCACCGGGATCCGGCATACGACATGATTCGGACGTTACCCACTGTGCCGTTTTTAGCGACAGCCGTGGCGGTTTTCTACGGCGGTATGCAGGTGGTGCCGCGGTTCGCCAGAATCGGTGTGGCCATCGCTGCTCGAGCGACGATAATTTATATGATTATCATGGGGATCATAGGAGTTATGTGTTTTCGCATGCCACCCGACGGCTATGCGGGTTATCCATCTGATTTCGATCGCGAGATATTATGTATAGATCATTCTCTAAAGTCGGGTCATACGCTGAAACGAATCTATATTCCACCGGAAATCGACGATGAAGATGGAACCGGACTCGTCTCCTATTTGAAGTACATGCATTCAGATACAGTTATCGTTCATGATTATCCGCCTGCTAATGAAAAAATCGAGGGCTATTATGTTCTACATTGCAGCTGGACCTTAAACCAGCGTCATTCCTTTTATGGGACTATTACGATACACCCGGAATAAGACTTCTCTTGTCTGGCTTGTTACGTAATGTCGGGGTTGACGCCCTATGGATATTCCCAGCAGACTCGACCTACGGTTTTGCTTGAAAGTAGCGTTTAGACGCAGACCTCCGTGGGTTCAGGTTTCGTGGGGCACTGAACGATCGGGCTCGGGCGCTATCCACAAGAGTGCTGGGAAAATCAGGGCGTTCCTGGGCAGTCTGAGCGGTTTATTGAGGCGATTCCGGGATTTGAGTACCGACTGGAAAGCCCTCTACGTTCTCCTAGCGATCCTGATTTTCATTGAGCTCGGCTTTTACCTTCCAGAGCAATCGATTCTGCGGCGGGGATTCGGCGTGATGTGGCTCACAATCTCCCTTCTCTTCCTCAGTTCAGCCACCGTGGGCGTGATCCAGTTCTACTGGAGCCGGGAGCTGTGGATGTCTCGCGATTGGCCCTGGTTCCTCTGTGCAGTCGTTGTTCCGCTGATGGGCACGTCGATCGGAATCGGGGGCGTCACGTGGAGCAAAGCCGATCGTGAGGGGTGGATGCAGGAGACGATCGCCTCGGATTTCATGCACCACGATAACGCCTTGGGCGTGTATCAGGCCGCGTATGGTCCGCCAGTCTATCCTGCCCGCCAATTTTTATTAGCCTACATTCCCACCGCTCTCTTTGGTCCCAGTCTCGTGATGGCCCGTTTCGGTTATCTCTACTACTTCATCCTGGGGTATCTGGCATTTCTCAATGCAATAACGTCGTACCTTATTGCGTACAAACGCCCACGCCCCTGGTTGGTCGGGGCAGCTCTGGGCTGCTGTGTGGGCCTAGCGACATACACCCAATGGTGGGTGCGCTACTATGAGCAATCGATGACCCCTCTTTGCGTCACGATGTTCCTTTTGGCAGGCCTGTTGAAACTAGGCGAGCGAGTAACCCCCTACCGACTCTTTTGGGTGGCCTGGAGTTTAGGTTTCTTGCCCTATCTCCATCGATCTGCACTCGCAGTCATCCCGATGGCGCTTGCGTGCTTGGTAGTGCTCGCGTTCTATAAACGATTTCGCTGCATTGCGCTCTATGTCACCATCGGATACGGAGTGCTGGCCACCCTGGTGAGTGCATTTATCGTCACGGCTACCGGCTCTACTTGGAACCGGATCTTAGAATCGAATCATTTAACGTTGAACGAGCACATCCAGCGAGGATTTCAACAAATCAACTACTACATCGGTCCTGGCCTAACCGTCGTTCCGGTACCCGTTGTTTTTGCGATGATTGTAATGGGCTATTGCAGTTTCAAGCAACGTGACTTGCGATTTTTCGGACTCCTGGTGTGGTGCGTTACTTCGCTGTTGGCAGCAATGCTTTTTATCGGGTACTCGTTTAAAGAAGATCCCCGCTACGACTTGATTCGGACTGCAACAACAGTTCCGTTTCTAGTAACGGCCTTGGCACTGTTCTATACAAAGGTCAAAAGGGTGACCGTTTTAAAGCGAATTGTTGTCGTGGGCGGCTCGCAATTGATGATTGTTTATATGGTGGTTTCTGGAATCTTTGCATCCCTTTTCTATCGAATGCCTCCCTATATATATGAGGATCGTCCCGATGATTGCGATCTTGAGATTGTTTGTTTGGATCGTTTTTTAAATTCGGGCCACTTTATTGAGAAACTCTATGTTCCAACGCCGATCGATGATGATGACGGCATCAGTGTGATCTCATTCCTTCAATATATGGGGTCTAAAGGTGTTACTGAGCACCATTTGCCACCAACCGGGGAAAAGAGAGTCGGCTACTATGTGATGTGTGTGAACTGGAAAGTCGGGGAACCTCGCCCGGACCGGCCCAGATTTACGATCGAGCCTGAGTAGGAAAAGGCTTTCCCTGTCAAGCACAGTCGATATCCTTAGGAAGATGCGTGTCATGGACAAGGTCAAAGAGCTTGAGTGTACGCATCGAGGTGAGCTTCGGTTACGGCTCGTCCGGCATTTTCCCTGGGTAATCCCGATTTATCGTTTCCAGACCGAATCGGAAGGGGGATCGTCATTGGCAATATTAGCCAAAGATTTTAAGCCATTAACCTTAGATTGGGTGCTGTTTTATGTGGGTTTGCTGAGCTTGGTGCTCATTGAGGCGGGCTATTACTTACCGTCGGAGAGTTTCCCCCGATTTATGTTAGGGGCGCTGTGGTTTGTGATCGCGGTGCCCTTTTTGATCTCGACGCTTGTGGTTTCCATCCAGTCATTGTTTGAGAAGGAATTATGGAAATCCTCAGAGGGCGCGTGGTATCTGTGCGCACTGATTTTCCCTCTCTTGGCCGCATCATTTGGCTTGGGAGGCGTGCGTTGGTTGATGGCGAATAACGAGGGAATCTGTCAAGTCAGCATTGCTCGCGATTGCATGGGTCAAGACTACTCGTTCGGAATCACCAACTTCGGCGAGCACCTGGTCCGGCGGAATGGTCGACCTCTTCTACGAGCTCGCGGCGCCGCCGAGGCTCCTCGCCGGCGCGCACGTCCCGGGCGTGGGCCTGGCCGACAACCTCGAGCGGGCGAGCGTGCCGCAGCTCGGCGGGGTCGTGACGGCGATGCGAGAGCTCGCGCGCGCCGAGGCGTAGCGGCGTCGGAAACTATCGGGTGACCGACCGGCCCGACGGTGCTTGACCGTCCGGCCACGGCGCCCATGAAGCCCCCCGACGGCTCTGCCTCGCGCTCTCGCTCCCCAATCCTCGCGGCCTGCGCTCGTCCGCCCGCGGTTGTCACGGTCATGCTCTCGCCGGACGGCTCGGTCCACGTCGCGCGCGGCGTCCCGACGGCTCCGCGCCTCGTCGTGGCGACGACCCGGACGCGCATCGGGGCCACCCGCCAGCCAGGCGAGGCCTTCGCGACGCCGGCGCAGGGGGTGCCGCTCGAGATCGAGCGCGCCGACCTCGATGGAGCGCCACGCGCTCGTGAGGGTCCGCGGCGCGGTCGAGGTGACGGGCCTCGTCGACCTCGACGCGATGGGCGTCATCGTGTGCGAGCCGGGTCCGCTCGGCGACCACTTCTACGCGCTCCACGGCGACGTCCTCGACCACAATGAGGCACGTTC
>CAVURW010000183.1:0-17567 GCA_963743595.1 uncultured Verrucomicrobiae bacterium | reverse complement strand
CCACCGTAGTCTTTCCGTCCGTGCCCTTGAAGCCAAGCCCCGCAATTGTCGTGCCGGGCACAGCTGCCCATGATGAACTGGTTGGGTAGCCGACGAAGGGCATGAAGTTAGGAAAAGTCGCGTCTTCCCAAGCCAAGGCCTTGCCCAGTCTCTCGAATTTTCCGTAGCTCGATAAACCGTAGTAGGTAAGGCCGTTGTTGCCCGTTGATTGCGCGTTGATCCGGTAACCGACTAGCGACACGCCGTTCTTGTTCGTCGATGTGAAGGAGGTCCCGTCAAAATAAACGGAGGTCCGGGAGAAAAAGTAGACGCTGTCGTTCACCCATGCCGCAGAGGTCGGCTTGTACAAAATCACGTCAACATCCGCGCGATCTGGCATCCCTTGGAAATCGCGTTGCATGCAATCAAATACCGCGCGCGCTTGGTTATCCGCAGCGATGTTGTTCTGAACTTGCAGGATCGAGCGGGAGGTCGATTCGATGACCTGGGTGAGCAGCAACATCATGATCCCAAAGACCGCGATGGCCACCATCATCTCCACCAGCGTGAATCCACGGATACCCGCCCGGAGCGCACATGATCTCGTGATTTTCATGGGCATCTTCAATCAGAAATCTCGGTGAGCACATCCACTGAGTTTGGGATATTTGTAGTCGGGTCAGCACCCGCTGGCCAGTAGGCGACCACGTGCACCTGGAAGATGTTATTTGGCGTTAAACTCACCCGATTGAGCGCCACCGTTACCCGAAAGGCAGCTCCGGTCATGTAACTGGCGCTGGAGCCCAGATAGACTCCGGTGCTATCGAAAAAGTAGTAAGGCGGGGCAGAATCTGCGCTCAGTGGAGTGGCACTGACGCTGCCCGGCAGCGCAACGTGGTAAATGGGCGTGGAGGTCAGGTGAGCGGTTACGCCGGTTTTGAGATCGGCCAGAATCTTCGCCATAATGGCCGTGCTTTTTGTCTCACCGATTAAGCGACCCGATTCGAGCATCGCGTTGGTAATCAACCCATAAGTCACAAGAAACGATAACGCGACTATTGCCATTGCTAGCAACACCTCGATCAGCGAAAAGCCCCTCCTGCCCTTTTTACGCTGACTCCGGTTCATGGACGATAGATCGTTGATAATCCGCTGGGTCCATCGGCAATAATTACTGCCGCACCGGTAGTCGACTGAGCATTGGTATTCACCACATCACCGTGTGCGGGCTGGACGTCGATTTCGAGCGGAACGAAGATCGAGGGATCGTACGTTCCTCCAAGCAACTGAGCCCCGCCCATCGGATTAAACTGAACCACCGTTCCAAACGTGAACTTGCTCGTTCCCGTAAGCGGCCACGTCAGCGGAGTTCCCGAAGTGAAGACTGGCATCTGCGCGGGCGAAATGTTTTGAGTCATCGCGGAAGTCGGCTTGCCCTGGAAGACCATGCCGCTGGTGAAGTGAAGTCCCTGATACGTGGCTGCGGGCTCGACGATGATCACGTTGCTTGGAGTGAAATTCGCGCTCAATCCGTAGCTCTTGTCGATTGTCGTCAGGATAACCGCCGCTACCCGTCCGTTTCCCGCAGGCTGAGGCACCGTTCCTGGAAAACTGACCCCATCCACCTCTGAGATACCGACGAACGCGTAGGTGTTTTTGGAGATGGCATAGGCGCGCGCCTCACGCAGGGTCTGAGCCAGCGAGGTGACGCCTTCGTTCAAGCTCCCCTCGGTGTTGATGCCGAGCACACTCAAGCTCACCACGCCGACCATGAGGGACGAAATGGCAAGCACGACCATCATCTCGATAATGCTGAACCCTTGTTTTCTCTTATTCGTCATTTTCGTATTCCTTGAATCCTGGAGGGACACATGGGATATCGGCTCAATTCGCACCGATTAAACCCCGTTTCTCTCTTTATGTTGCGATTACACCAAAATATCATTTAGATGCCTATAGAACGCCTGCTCTCCCTGGAAACTCGTTTGGTAACTAACCCTGAACGAGCTTTAATCCTCTCTACGATCCCTGAAACGCGCGCTTTATGGCGCACCACGCTCTTAACTGTAACTAGTCTGTAATCTACGCCAATTTCTCGGCCATTTCTCGCGTTATTTGCCACAGCAACGGCTCGTCTCGAAGATATCTGCCCAATTCATCCACCATCGAAGCACCTAACCGCATGCATTCAGCGCCCTGAGATCCAGCGATATGTGGCGTGAGCACCACGTTCGGAAACTCCAATAACGGTGAATCCGCCGCCGGGGGCTCCTGACTGGTCACGTCCAGAACTGCCGTAAGATCGGACCGCTTTCCGAGCACCTCAATCAGTTCTTTTTCGTTAATCACTTCACCGCGAGCGGTGTTGATGAGTGTCGCGCCCGGCTTCATCCGCGAAATCAAGTCGCCATTGATCATGCCACGGGTCGATTCCAAAAGGGGTGTATGAATCGAGACCACATCACTCGTTGAGAAAACCTCTTCCAGCGATTGAAGTTCGGCTCCCAGCTCTTCCGCTTCGTATCCACTCAACAGCGGACAGTGGATGACGCGGTTTAGCTCATATCCCCTCAATAACTTTAAGACGTGTCGAGCAATCCGCCCTGCCGAAACCAAGCCCACCGTGCTCCAATACGCGCCTGGCAAGTTGCGCCGATGATCCCCCCATGGAGCACCCGATTTTGCCTCTCGCGACAATCGCCAGAAATGCTTCAAACTTAAGAGAATCACGCCAAGCGTAAACTCCCCTACCGGAACGGCGTTAACGGCATACGCACTCGAAATAATCATCTCTCGCTCCCAAACGGCAGGAGTGACAAATGAGCGTATGGAGCCAGCCGCGTAAAAAACTGCTTTTAGCCGGGGAGCTTTCTCGAAAAATGCCGAGTCCATCACGGGAGCACCCCAACCGGCTAGGCCCACCTCCGCCTCGTTTAAGGCCTCCAGATGATCATTCAAATTCTCGCGATGGACCGCCACAATCTCCAGGTCGAGCATCTTCTTGAGCCGTTGCAACGATTCCTGCCCGTAAACGTACTCCAGGTTCCCCTCTTCAATCAAAAACACGCCTTTTGACTTCTTCCTGTTTTGGACGCCTGCCAGGGATTGTTGATAGGATACTTGATGCACAAGCATTAATGTAGAGCGAGTGTCGCCAGATTGCGGTTGCCGTCTCGCTTACTTTGTTAACCACGCTCAGAATATGGATCGGGTCGCGCACAAACGATGTCCGAAACTTCGGACGGAATTGCGGGGATCTCGACACTCGTAAAGCGGGCGTGCAACGCTCGGTAGACGCGCAGCCACGCATCCACATCTTTTTGACTTAGATCTGTGAACATTTCGCGCAAATTTCGAACCATGTGCAATCGCATTTTCTTTAAAAGGTCTTCGCCTTTTTCAGTGATTTGCACAACGACCTTGCGTTGATCCAGCGAGTGCGGTACTCGCTCGACGAGTCCAGAGTCCATTAAGCGACTGACCATTCCCGTTGCAGTCGATTGCGCATGATTCATCAGGCGAGCGAGTTCGCTCATGAACAGCCCTGTGTGCTGGCTGAGAATCCCCAGGATGATATACTGGGTAAGTGTAATTCCCATTTTCTTGGAGACCTCGATCGACTCCACGAGAAACAGCCGTTGTGCCGTTAGAGACATCTCGGCCAGTTCCTCGGCTAAATGCTGATTACGAGCGGGTTCAAAACGTTTCTCTGATAGTCTTTGATAGATCATTGGTTGGGTAATGGTTAATAGATTTCAATAAACATCAAGCCACTGTAACTTCATGCGAATTCACAACACAGGCTCAAATTTCTGGCCGGAGAATGGATATTTTAATGGACTAAATGAACAAGAATCGAGGTTACTCTGTTTAGCAACCCAACAAAGTCCACAACCACGATTCTATCGACCAACGCTTCCCAGCAAAAAAACCGGAAGCGGCTGACTAAGCCGAGACGGGCCCAGATTCCGAAATGGAAATGACCTCTTCTTCGTCCTCATCTTCCGGCTGGGAGACCTCGGAAGGCTCCATTTTTCGGAGGAGAACCCACTTCGAGGCGAGGAGGATGACCACTCCGACGCTACCCACTTCTAGCGAAAGAATCACCGAGCGCAGAATTGCACTCAGACTCCAAACCAGCGCCTCGGCATCAACGACTTCTGAGAGACACGCGACGTAGGCATATACGGATAGTATCACGGATGCAAGTAAACCAAGCGCAGTCGATGCGAGAACTATAATTAATCCAACACGAGAACCGATAGTTGCAATTTTATGTAATGGGGCGTTCATTTGTCTATTTCCGCGCCTCAACATACCGACGAATCAATTTCTGACAATATTATTTTTTAAAAACCGTGATGTTTCAACAACGAACAGAGGACCCTCTATTTTCTGTAACTCGTCATTTAACTCAAAGTGGTCTGACTTGAAAAGTCTTCCACAAGTAACTTAACCTAGCGTTTTGCGGACCCTGTCGGTTACCTTGGTGATGGCTCGCGCTTTACTGGCTGCGTTGATCGGTCATTACAGCTGTCGGCACTATCGTAAAAGGCTTGAAGTTCAACGCAGACGGCTTGCCAGACCACAAAGTTGAAAATCCGGTTGCGGAGGCCGTCTTTGAGAACGTCAACTCGGGGCTGTAGGCGGGCAGTTGGATCACGTGCACCCGCTCCGGCAGGGCATGTTTATCGTTGGTGAAAGCCCGCTCACGTTGGACATCTGTAGGGCTTCGATTCGGCCAGTGCCAATTTCCAGAGCGCCGTAGACGTAGGCCCATTGATATTTTCGCTGGGTTTTTATGACCAGCCGATGGCCCCGTTTGCACCAGGCGCGCCGCACGATGGTGGGGAGCCCGATGCGGGGTCCATAAAAAAGACAATCTCGAGTCGAGCTCAATGGAAGCCGACTCCGCTTCCCAATTGTCATCCTCCACTTGAGTACGGGTGGACTGAACCTTACCAATCGACTTGAGAATGATAGATTTAGTCACGGTCATTTTCGATAAATTACCTCCTCTCTAAGTATACAAATACCAAGCCTATTTTAACGACCGGACGTAGGCCACGATCGCACTGATCTGAGCGTCGTTGTACTTCTTGGAGAAGCTTGGCATTTGATCCTTTATTCCATGCTTGATCGTGTCTTTGATGTGCACATCATTCGCAGCCAAGTGGCGGAGATCTGGGCCTTCGTCTCCCTTACCATCGTCACCGTGGCATTCCGCACAACTCATCACAAAATAGTCTCGACCCTGCCCAATTTCGTGAGCGTCGATTTGAACCACGCCGGCTGCGATCCAACCGCCGAACAGTGACACGCCCGCCACAACACATAAAGCGGCCAGCGCGCTTGTTTCCATATTTAGCCTAATGTGGTGTCGATAATCGCCAAATGATGATCCACTTCCAGGAAACTTACGCTCGTCAAGCCGAGCATTTCTTTCAGCTGATCCGCTGGCACAACGAGTGGCCCTCCCTTCGGAGCCTTTCCGGGAGCTGGCTGTGGGAATGCCGTCGAACGCGCCGTATGGAAGGTCATGTTCCCTTCGATCTTCTGGGTAACCTGATGAATATGTCCGTTCAACACGGTCACCGAGCCGAATCGCTTCAGCAAATCGAGCGCCTTAGCCCCGTCCGAAGTGCCCCAACCCCATTGCGCATAAATCTCCCAAAGTGGTACGTGTGCGAAGACGACAATCGGTGTGCTGGTTCCTAAGGAAGCCAAGTCTTTCTGAAGCCAATCGAGCTGGTCTTGCCCCAGTATTCCCAAACCTTGTTCGGATTTCCCGAACACATTGACCAATCCAACGAAATGAATTCCTTTTTGGTCAAAGCTGTACCATCCATTTCCAACCGTGCCTTTACCAAACCGGGTTAGGTATTGGGCTCCGTTATCGCCCAAGATATCGTGCTCTCCGGGGACGTAAAAGACCTTGGATGATTTCGCGTCCTTGAGGACCTGTTCCACGGTATCGAATTCATCCGCCTGGGCGAGATGGGTGAGATCCCCCGTGTGGAGAATAAATTCCGGCGAGGCGGCCAGGCCGTTCATTCGTTTAACTGCTTGCTGAAACGTGCCGATCACGTCTTTGTTGGCCGCTTTGTTAAAGCCGATATGGCTGTCGCTGACTTGAACAAAATTCAACGTCGCGGAAGCTGCCACCTGATCGGACAAAGCGTCCGCTAGCGACTTCGACGAAAGAATACCCCCGTATATGGACCAGACAGTGGCTGTGCCGGCCCAGCCCATGCATTTTAAAAATCCGCGACGGTCGATACCATCCGTACTGTCGTTGCTAAGAATAACATCATTTTTCATTTGGAATAATTGGTCGAGTTTTAGTACTGATCGGCGCGGATCCATCGATCCGTCCTTCAATGATGCTTAACCGCACCAGAGATCCGTTTATTCCCAAAAACCACAAAATTTCATTTCTTAAAGAACGTTGGAATAAATTGTGGATCTTCTAGGTTAAGTTACTTGTGGAAGACTTTTCAGAGCGTTTTGAGGACGTTTTCCTCCCTCAATTAGATGCAGCATACAATCTTGCCCGATGGATTTTGCTTCATGATCAAGACGCAGAAGATTGTGTTCAGGAAGCCTACTTGCGGGCTTACAAGGCTTATTCCCGATTTCGTGGCAACGAACGAAAGGCCTGGTTTATGACCATTGTTCGAAACGTCTGTTATACGCAAATCAGCAAGCGGCAGGGTCAAGTGCCCGAGCCCTTTGACGAAGAACTCCACTATTCCAAGGAAGATGTGACCAAATCCGCCGAGTTCTCGCAAAAGGCCTTAGCGGAAACATTGCAGAGGGGGCTCGCCCGCCTACCGACGGAATACCGGGAAATCATCGTTTTACATGACTTGGAAAGCCAGACCTACAAAGAGATTTCCGTGATCCTGGGAATCCCCATCGGAACGGTCATGTCCCGCCTTTCCAGGGCACGAACACGTCTGCGAAACGAAGTCATCGCCTTGGTAAAGGAGGACAAATGAATTGCGAACTCGCCACCCAACTTGTCGATGCCTACATCGATGGTGAACTCGATCTGGCCAATAGTGTCTCGATGGAAGAACACATTAAAAACTGCACCACATGTCGGCAACTCGTGGCAGAGCGTTCACAATTCGTACAACTGATTCAGGAACAATTACCTCGCACTCAGCCATCCCCATTTTTGGCCACACGAGTACGGTCAAGGTCAAAACTACGGCAAGAGGAACCGGCGCTTACGCATCGTTCCATCCCGTTATTCGCTTGGATGGGAGTGCCCACTATCGGCCTAGTTGTGGCTCTAATCACTTTTACTGTGCTTCATTCGAATCCAGCCAGTGATCTAACGGAAGAGGCTGTCAGTGACCACATACGATCTCTTTTGGCCAATCACTTGATGGATGTCGCCTCCACGGATCAGCACACCGTTAAGCCGTGGTTTGCCGGCAAACTCGATTATTCACCTCCCGTGATCGATTTCTCCGAGCAGGGCTACCCGCTCGTGGGGGGACGACTGGATATTCTCGATCACCGAACCGTGGCAGCGGTGATCTACCAACGTCGAAAACACTACATCAATCTCTTCGTATGGCCCGCTGACAGCGCTGCCTTGTCCGAATCCATCCGAGAAAAGAACGGCTACCACGTCTTTCAATGGAGTAAATCAGGAATGAACTATATGGCGGTCTCGGAATTGGGGGAGAAGGAGCTTAAAGAATTCGTCCAAATGATGAAAGATCACCTTCCACCCCCGATAGAGTAGACTCTTCAAACAGCTCCTTCAAACAGCTCCTGACGCATTCGTCAACAAAGGCGAACTGCTTTCCAGAATTGAGCTGGATCGCTCAACTTAAGCAGTAGCCGGTGCTGCCGCCGCAGGGGCAGGAACGGGCAATTTGATATTGTCCGGCTTAAACCGATACGGCTCGATCAGGATCATCAGCTTATCGTAATAGAGCTGCGCATCCGCCCCTTCGTACGTATAGAGAACTGTGCCGCCACTGCCTTTGATTTCCAAGCTTGGGTTGTTCCGTCCGTAGACCTGGCCCACCGCAATCGACTCGATAGCATCGATTTTAATGGAGGCCGGTTTCATGTGAGGGAAGACGATTTCGATAAATTGTGCGTCAATTTGCATCGCGCAGTCTTCCCCGCACGGTTCACTTTAGCAAGGCTCATCGGCTGATTTGTGTCGTCTTTATTAAGCTTTGCAATTCACGTGAAGTTTTCCGTCTCAAAGCCGATGGAAAAGTTCGCAAACTCGTCAGGTGCTTGATAACCGCACGACTCCAGAGCATGGTTGTTGTTGCCGTTAACTTCGCTGAGATGTTAGCGATCGGCTCTAGATAACCAAACCGGGAGGAACTGATGCTAAGTTGGATAGACGCAATCTCATTCTTTTTCGGAGGAGTTTTCTTCGCGAACGCGGTCCCGCATTTCGTCGCTGGCTCGATGGGCCGTCCCTTTCAAACTCCTTTTGCGACACCGTCCGGCGAAGGGCTCTCGTCATCCACAGTAAATGTTATCTGGGGTTTCTTTAATGCGGTGGTGGGGTATCTGCTTATCTTTCACGTCGGTGAATTCGATTTGCATTCGATCCCAGACGTTTCTACGGCGGGTCTAGGTGCGCTCCTAATCACACTCTTTGCAGCCCGTCATTTCGGCAAGTTCCATGGTGGCAATTCTCCATAGGTTCGGAGCTGGATTTTCTGAAACGGGAGATCTGCTGCACTGCCAGTCCACTTCCTGGGTAAATCTTAATCCTTAATGGCAACGATGAGCTGATTCGAGACTCCCAAGCAATCCGCTTTACTGTAAGTCCTCGTGCTTTGAAGATATAGACGCAATGTGTAATTCCCGGGAGGAACACTCATTCGGAAGGGTGGCTCCTGGGGCGGGAGGGTGATGTAGATCAGGTTGCTTTCCTGTAAAATCACGGGCAAATGCATTTCGCCATTTAGAGTAAAGTCGGAGTCGCTAGAACGCCAAGACTGCCAATGCGAATTGTTAGGATTTAGTTTTGCTGCGTAGGAGCAACCCGGTCCCGGGTAGGGATGCAATCAACGTCGATTTCGCATCCGGGGTAGGTTGCCTTACCTAAATTGGACAAACGAATGTCCAGGACGTCTCGCCCGGAATTTGAAACAGCACCCAGAGAATCCAAGCTGATCGCGACTTTCACGGGTCCGATAAAGTCGGTGTCCGTGCGCGTCGGCCACCACAGCAATAAGGCCAAGGCAGTAGCGGCCCCAATTATCAAAGCCGAGAAAATCAAAACGTCTTTGCGTCTTTTGAACATGGTTTACTAGTAGATCGTCGAAAAGGAGAGATCTTTGCGAGATTACTTCGTGCGAGGTTGGAAACGAAGGCAGATGTAGCCGTTTCGAACGATTGCTTTCAGATTCAATAAAGGAGTGCCAGAACCGCGTTCGGTCAAGACAGCTCTTCACCCGGCTTCACTTCCACTTCAAGTCTCACCAATTGAATCGGTGCAAACGCCTCCTCCTGTTGAACGCCGAGCACTTTCATTCGAATCAATTCCAACACCGCTAAGAACGTCACCACGATTTCCGTGCGCGTCGCCAGTTCGGGAAAGAGGCTTTCGAAGACGAGCTTCGCTTCCTGCTCCAGTCGCGAGCGGATCAATTGAATCTTATCGCTCACGGTGAACCGATCTTCAAAGATATCGCGCAAGTCTTCCCGCTTGCTCGCGCGATCCAGCACCTTCTGAAAGACTGTCAGCAAATCGAACAGACTCACGTGCGCGAACGGCACGCTGCCGTCAGCGCCCCAATCCGGCTTCATTGGCACACCGCGTCCGAATCGCATCTCCTGCGCCACGAAGGCCCGTTGCAACTCCGCCGCGGCGTCTTTAAATTTCTTGTACTCCACCAGCTGCCGTACCAGCTCCCAGCGCGGATCTTCTTCCTCCCCCTCCTCTTCCGGGGTGCGCTCCGTCTCGGGCAGTAGCATCCGGCTTTTGATGTAGATGAGCGTGGCAGCCATCACGAGGTAATCGCCCACCACCTCGAGATCGAGCATCTTGATGAGTCGCAAATACTCGAGGTAACGACTGGTAATCCGCTCGATGGGAATATCGTAAATATCGAGCTCATCCTTACGAATCAAGTAGAGCAACAGATCGAGCGGTCCTTCAAAGACCGGCAGCTTGACGTAGGTCAGATCCGAGGGCTTCTCCAGCTTCTCTTCACTGGTGGCATCCCCCACGAGAACCCGATTCCGCTTGAATACCTCCGGCGGTTTCTCTGCGGCACCTAAGTTCTCAGCGGGCTCGCTCATCACGAGATCCCGGTGGCGGCCCTAGCCCGTGTCAAAATCGGCGCTGCCAATTCTCGCGCCCGCCGTGCACCGTCGGCCAGAATACCAGTCAACTTCTCCTCATTCGCCATCAGCTCTTTGTAGGTCTCTTGAAGGGGTGCCAAACGCGCCAGCAATATCTTCGCGAGCTCTTTTTTCAGCGCTCCATAGCCAGTGCCGGGAGTTGCGGCCATCGCGAGAAATGCTTGATACTCTTCCGGCGTCGAAACGCATTCCATGATCTGACCGAGCACCGAACCCGCAACGGGCTTCGGCTCCGTTATCGGAGTGGAATCGGTCAAAATCGACATCACTCGCTTTTCCAATTGTTTAGGCTCAGCGAAAAGCTCCAAAGTATTGCCCAGGGACTTCGACATCTTCTTGCCGTCCAATCCCGGAACGGTCGCCACCTCTTCGCGAATCATCGGCTCAGGCAATTTAAAGACCGGCCCGAAACGATCGTTAAATTTCTGGGCGATGTCGCGCGTCATTTCCAGATGCTGCTTCTGATCCTTGCCCACAGGAACGAAGTCCGCTCCATAGAGCAGGATGTCCGCCGCCATCAAGACGGGATACGCGAAGAGCCCGTGCGAAGGCTCCTTTCCACTGGCGACTTGATCCTTAAACGTCGTTCCCCGCTCCAGCAAACCCATCGGCGTCACCACGGAGAGCAACCACGTCAGCTCTTGAACCTCGGGAATCGCGCTCTGTCGAAAGACTATGGTGCGCTTGGGGTCAACGCCACATGCGATGAATGCGGCAGCGGCCTGCATTGAAAAACGGCGAATCTTGTCGGCTTCTTTGATCGTCGTAAGCGCGTGGTAGTCCGCAATGAAATAGACGCCTTGCCCCTTCTCTTGCATCTTCACCGCAGGCTCAATCGCGCCTAGGTAATTCCCAATGTGCAATTCTCCAGATGGCTGGATGCCCGTTAAATAGATCTTCATACCTAAACCGAAATTAAAACTGGTTCGGCCACGCTGAGACTACATCGGTGGCAAGGGTGGCAAAGTCATGGGCGGTGGTGGCGGGGCCACAGGTAACGGAGCCACTTCGATCATGGCCGTGGTCGCCTTCGATCCGCCGCGAGCATGGCTGGCCAGCGCGCCTGCCGCTTCACTCCGCTTCACATCCTGCTCATGGCAGAGTTCCATCAAGTAATTCGGAGTTGATTGAAATACCGTGCGATTCGGGAATTCCGTCTCGTGGTGAAAATAGAAGAACAAGCTCGTTTCGTGGTTCGTGCGTGTCAGGAGCTCGGAGAGACTCTCGCTTTCGGGCGCTTCGGCTTCGACCACGTGGGTGATTTCGCCAGCTTGGAAATAGATGCGAGGGCCCGCGTGCTGCCCGTGCTCGAGAATGAGCAGGCCACTCTGCTTTTCCTGATAGAGAAACTGCACCAGCGTAATCAGCGAGAACTCATTGAGACCACCGAAGAATTTCAGACGCCGATCCAGACTGCGACCGCGATGTAACTGAATGGCGGCTTCCCCTGCCCCCGATTTAGGCATCTCCCAGCGCAAGGTCAGCTCGTGACCAACGATGTTAAAGATTTCACCAACCTGAATTACCGCACGCTCAATTCTGTGCCCCCGGAAAAAAGTGCCGTGTGTACTCGCTAGATCCACGAGAACAAACTCGCCCTGCGCATACTTCAGTACGGCATGTTCCCGGCTCACCTTGTAATCGTCTAAAACAATGTCGTTGCTGTCGAGCCGCCCGATGGTGACACTCGTGTTGGGTGTCACTTCATAGACCGACGCTCCATCGACCGTGAGATAGGCTGTCCGTGTTTCAATCTGGGCAGGATTTGCCATGGCTTGTTTGTACGAATTCGGCAGAGCTGCCGACGAAATACTGTTTCCCAACGGTCACAGAGGAGCAAGTAAAAAATGCCCTATACTTTAAAGCACCTACCAGAACCTGTAAGTTTTTACCTAATTGTAACAATAAGTGCCCGTTCTTGCCCTGCAATACAAAGGCCCGACTGATGAAATCAGCCAGGCCCTAACAGTTTCCTACAACATCTTTGCCGTTTAGTTCGCCACCGGTTCCGTTGTGCGACTCTTCAGAAGCGGATCTTCGTTTTCGTTTTCCAGGTTTACAAGCGGTTCACCCACTTGTTCACCCATTTCCACCAAGCGAATCGCTCGATGTGAATTGAACCCGGTGCCTGCAGGAATTAAGTAACCCATGATTACGTTTTCCTTAAAGCCGCGGAGACGATCCACCTTGCCGAGCGTTGCCGCATCGGTCAGGACGCGAGTCGTGTCTTGGAAGCTCGCTGCTGAGATGAAGCTCTCGGTTTCCAGCGATGCCTTGGTGATGCCGAGCAGAACAGGAGTCGCTTCCGCAGGTTTACCACCCTTGGCCGAGACATTACGGTTCTCTTCTTCGAACGCCAGACGATCGATCTGCTCTCCCCACAAGAATTCGGTATCACCAGGCTCGACAATCTTCACCTTGCGCAACATCTGCCGAACGATGATCTCGATGTGTTTATCGTTAATTTCCACACCTTGCAGGCGATAGACCTCTTGAACTTCTTTCACCAGGTATTCCTGCAGATCTTGCGGTCCGCAAACATCCAGAACTTCGTGAGGCACCACCGCGCCATCGGTCAACTGCTGGCCCTTCTTCACTATGTCACCCTTGTACACCATCGTGTGCTTAGAGAGCGGAATGAGATGCTCTTCTTCAGAGAGAGTTGAGGGATCGCGAATGATCAAGCGGCGCTTGCCACGAACGTTGGCCGATTCCTCGACCACGCCATCAATACGAGCGATTTCCGCAGCTTCCTTCGGACGCCGTGCTTCGAACAACTCAGCCACACGCGGCAGACCACCGGTGATGTCCTTCGTCTTCGAGGCCTTACGAGGCGTCTTGGCCAAACGTTGACCGGCGCGAATCTGTTGATCCGGCTTCACTTCAATGTGCGCCCCTGCAGGGATGCTGTAGGAAGCAACGACTTCGTTGTGATCGCCCATGATCACGATGACCGGGTGCAAGTCTTCCTTGTGCTCGATCACGACCGTTTCGACCTGCTTGGTCGTCGCGTCCATTTCGCGTTTCATGGTGACACCTTCGATAATATCGCGGAACTCCACGCGGCCCGTTTTCTCCGTGAGAATCGAGACGTTGTAGGGATCCCATTGCACGAAGATTTCGCCCTTCTTCACGCGACCATTGTCGGGTACCGAGATCATCGAGCCGATGACCACCGAGTACCGTTCCATTTCGCGTCCATCGTCAGCGATAATCGCCACTGTACCATTCTTGTTGAGAACGATGTAGTTGCCTTCCAGGGATTTTACCGTGCGGAGATCGCTGTACTGAACAACACCATCGTTCTTCGCCTTGATCTGCGGTTGTTTGTAAACACCGATCGCGGTACCACCAACGTGGAACGTACGCATCGTCAACTGCGTTCCAGGTTCACCGATCGATTGCGCCGCAATGACGCCGACCGCTTCGCCCAACTTCGCCAATTGATTGCTTGCGAGGGAGATTCCATAGCAACGAGAACAGACGCCACGACGCGTTTCGCAGGTCAGCACCGAGCGAATCTTCACGCGTTCCGTACCGATCTTATCGATCAATCCCGCGTTGACTTCGTCGATCACACCACCCGATTCCACGATCTTCGACCGATCTAGCGGGTTGTAGATATCGTCGCAGGAAACGCGTCCGATGACACGCTCTGTCAACTTGACCACGTCGTCTTCACCTTCGACAATCGATTCAACCCAGATGCCGTTCGTCGTGCCGCAATCGTCTTCGTTAATGATCACGTCCTGCGCCACGTCGTGGAGCTTACGGGTCATGTAACCGGAATCGGCCGTCTTCAACGCCGTATCGGCCAGACCCTTACGGGCACCGTGCGTGGAGATGAAGTACTCCAGAACGGAGAGACCTTCGCGGAAGTTTGAGACGATGGGACGTTCGATGATGTCGCCGGAAGGCTTCGCCATCAAACCACGCATACCGGCCAACTGACGCACCTGGTTCTTATTACCACGCGCACCGGAGTCCGCCATGATGAACACAGGATTGAATTCCAATCGGCCGTTGTTGTGCTTGAGTGTGTTCATCATGACCGACGAAATTTCTTCCGTCGCTTGAGTCCACACGTCGACCACCTTCTGGTAACGCTCACGATCCGTGATCGTTCCATTACGATATTGTTTATCGACAACGGAGACGGAATTGTACGCGTTTGCGATGACCTTCGCCTTTTCGCTCGGAATCGTCATGTCGTCGATACCGATGGAAACACCAGCGCGAGTCGCTTCCGCAAAACTCAATTCCTTCATGCGATCGAGCGCTTCCACAGTCGCGTCATGTCCGCAAATCTGGTAGCAGCGCAGAATGATCACACCCAGGTGTTTCTTCGTCGCGACGCTGTTGTAGAAACCAATGCCCTTCGGCCAGATCGTGTTGAACAACACGCGACCTGCGGTTGTTTCGATGAGCTTGGAACCGCCGTTACCGAAAATCGTTTCGGTCCCGAAATCGGGGTTCTTCATGAAGATCGCCTGATGGGTCGTAACGATTTTTTCCTGATGCGCAAACATCACTTCATCTTCATTTGCGAAGATCATGAGACGCTTCTTTTCATCCGGCTTTTCGATACGCTCCAACATTTCACGGCGAGACGGTTGCGTGAGGTAGTAGCAGCCCAGCGTGATATCTTGGTTCAACGTGGTGATCGGCTTACCGCTGGAGGGCGAGAAGATGTTCTTCGGTGCCATCATGAGCAGACGCGCTTCCAACTGCGCTTCCGCAGAGAGCGGCACGTGCACGGCCATTTGATCGCCATCGAAATCGGCGTTGTAAGCGGTACAAACAAGTGGGTGCACACGAATCGCTTCACCTTCGATCAACACAGGCTCGAATGCCTGAATCGACAAACGGTGCAGTGTGGGAGCGCGGTTCAGCAACACAGGGTGGCCCTTAGTCACTTCTTCGAGAATATCCCAAACAACCGATTCCTGACGCTCGATCATCTTCTTGGCTGAACGCACGGTGTGAACGTGGCCCATCTCCTTCAATCGACGGATGATGAACGGCTCGAACAAAACGAGAGCCATCTTCTTCGGCAAACCGAATTGATTCAGCTTCAGTTCTGGTCCGATAACGATAACGGAACGACCGGAGTAATCGACCCGCTTTCCGAGCAAGTTCATGCGGAAACGTCCGCTCTTGCCCTTCAGCATGTCCGAGAGTGATTTCAGCGGGCGATTGCCGGAGGCGGTGACCGCACGACCGTGACGACCGTTATCGAACAATGCGTCGACAGCTTCCTGCAACATGCGCTTTTCGTTCCGGATAATGACGTCCGGCGTTTTCAATTGGAGCAACGTGCGCAGACGATTGTTCCGGTTGATCACGCGCCGGTATAAATCGTTCAAATCGGATGTCGCAAAACGTCCACCATCCAACGGCACGAGAGGACGCAGGTCGGGCGGGATCACGGGCAACACTTCCAGAACCATCCATTCGGGACGGCTCTTTGAGTTCAAAAATCCTTGTACGAGCTTCAAGCGCTTCGCGATCTTTTTACGGGTCTGCTTGCTCTTCGTACCGGTCATCGACTCAGCGAGTTCCTGCGCGGTTTTCGCGAGATCGATGCTCGAGAGAACCTTACGGATCGCCTCAGCACCCATCTTCGCGACGAACGAATCGCCGTATTGTTCCAGCGCTTCACGGTATTCCGTTTCGCTGAGCAATTGGCGGGGCAGCAGCGGCGTTTTACCGGGATCAATCACCAGATAATCTTCGTAGTAGATCACGCGCTCGAGTTGACGGGCGGTCATGTCCATCATCAAACCGAGGCGGCTGGGCATGCACTTGAAAAACCAGATGTGCGAGACCGGGACCGCGAGCTCGATGTGGCCCATGCGTTCACGGCGAACGCGCGCCAGCGTCACTTCCACGCCGCAACGATCGCAAATCACGCCGCGGAATTTGATGCGTTTGAACTTGCCGCAAGCACATTCCCAGTCCTTTTGTGGACCGAAAATACGCTCACAGAATAACCCACCTTTTTCCGGCTTGAACGTCCGATAATTGATCGTCTCCGGGTTCTTCACTTCGCCCTTGCTCCAGGAGCGAATGGTGTCCGGCGAAGCCACCGTTATCTTCACTACCCGGTCGGCCACGGCTCCGGTAGTCGTCAATCCAAGAATCTCGCGTGCGGTTTCTTTGTTCGTCATTTGGTTTTCCTTAATTCCTACGTTTTGTTACTGACTCCCGAATTTATCCTGCAGCCTGATTCGGAGCTGGCTCCGTGCTTTTGTCGCTCAGGGTAATGACATCGCCATTATCATTGCTCGACGCCACTTTTACGTCTAAGCCGAGGCTCTGCATTTCCTTAATCAACACGTTGAACGATTCCGGCGTACCGGCTTCCAACGAGTTGTCGCCCTTCACGATTGATTCGTAAATGCGTGTCCGTCCGGGAACGTCGTCGGATTTCACCGTCAACAATTCCTGCAACGTGTACGCAGCGCCATACGCTTCCATCGCCCACACTTCCATTTCCCCGAAACGCTGACCACCGTACTGAGCTTTACCACCCAGCGGTTGCTGCGTAACGAGCGAGTATGGCCCAACGGCACGTGCGTGAATCTTATCAGCAACGAGGTGACCCAGCTTGAGCATGTAAATCTGACCAACGACAACGCGTTGATCAAACTTCTCGCCCGTGCGGCCATCGAATAGGTCGCTCTTCCCCTCTTCGCCAAGACTCGCTTGACGCAGGAACTCACGGATCTGCGGTTCTTTAATGCCATCGAAGACAGGTGTTGCCACCTTGAATCCGAGTGCTTTCGCCGCAATACCCAAGTGCGTTTCCAAGACCTGACCCACGTTCATACGTGAAGGCACGCCTAGCGGATTCAACACGATTTCCACCGGTGTCCCATCCGGCAAGAACGGCATATCCTCTTCCGGCACAATCTTGGCCACAACACCCTTGTTTCCGTGGCGTCCGGCCATCTTGTCACCGACCGAGAGCTTACGCTTGCTGGCCACATAGACCTTCACCTGCTTCACGATGCCAGGATCGATATCATCGCCGCTTTCCACACGATCCATTTCTGCATCGCGCTCGTTCTTCAACTGTTCGAACTTGCTGTCGAACGAGCTGATGATTTCGCGGATCTTGATGCGGATCGGGCTCGGATCAATTTCGATCCGATCGTAAACGGAGGCGAGCTTACGCAGCAGCGTCTTCGTGATCTTGCGGTTCGCCGGGATGATGATTTCAC
>CAVURW010000182.1:0-10464 GCA_963743595.1 uncultured Verrucomicrobiae bacterium | reverse complement strand
AAGAAAGACGGCAAACCTGCCGCAGACATGGGTGGACCGATTCGTTCCAATGCCCTTCTGTTTATGGGCATTGCACAGATGGGCGTTGCCGAGACTGCCTCGGATTATCAAAAGAAAGATTTGTATGCGCAGGCCGTTACGACCTTGACCACGTTGCTGACCGATTTTCCCAAAGATCCAATCGTCGAGAATGTGCTGTTTGAACGAGCCAATATTTACGCGCAGCTTGGTGACAGCACGAAAACAATCGCGGACGTGAAGCAGTTGTTGGCGAGTTATCGGTACAGCGCCAAGGTGCCGGATTACAAAGATTTTCTGGGAAAAGTTTACGCAACGGACGCCCAGACCTGCTTGAAGAATAAGGATATGGATGGTGCGAAAGCTGCCGCCCAACAAGCTTTTGACCTGTGGAAATCGATCGATAAGGCGGAGGTCGCTGCGGCGAATACGGCTCATTTTGAGGTGGTCCAACTGAAGTCGGTTCTAGCCGCCCAAGATCCTAAGAATCTGGATGGCTTTAAGGATACGCTCGCGGATGCCAAGACGGTGATTCCGTACCTGGAGATTATCCAGATGCAGTCCGCTCTGGTAGAGGCGGCGCGGCACCAGGCGAATCAAAACCTGAAAGATCAGGCGGCCGCCCAATTAGCCGCTGTCGAAGCGGGTCGCGTGGAACAATTGAAAGCCAGTGGCGACTTCTCCGTGAACCTGCTGTTGATCCAGGCGCAATGCTTTTTGGCGCTAAGCCAAGGCGATGAAGTCCGCACGATCATTCGCCAATTGGAGGACGCCAAAGCCATTACATCCACAATGCAGGATCAATGCGAGCAGATGATCGCCACCTCGTACGCCTATTCTGGGAATCTACAGCAGGTCGAAGCCGGCCTAAAGGTATGGCAAGAAAAGCATACTGGGGATCACACGCTGGACTTTGTTCTCGTACAGTCCGCGACGCGGTACAAGGCCAGCGGTGCCTACGAAGACGCGTTTCAGGCGTGCCTGGAAAGCCTTTCAGAATCACCGACAGGTGCGTTTTCACAAGCAGCTTATGCACTCGGAACGCAGGTGGCCACGGATAATTTAAAGCAGCCGGAACGGGTGAAGGACCTCGATAGGAAAATGTCCGGTGGCAGTGGCGGCAACGATCCCAAGTTCCTGATGATTTCTGCCGGAAACAAAACTGCGCGAGGCGACGTGGAGGGTGCTATCGCTGATTATACGAAAGTGAAGAATAATTCTTCGGCTGGTGATCTTGCTCCGCAGGCCTTGCTGCAAATCATAGGCCTGTACCAAAACAAGCCCGATCTCACGAGCGTCGTCACGTTTTGCCAGGAGTATCTTCAGAAATATCCGACCGAAAAGGGTGCGGATAATGTAAAGGTGATTCTCGATATCGCGAAAGATTCACTAGCCACGAATGGTGACGATGCTGCCCTGGATGATTTGCAAAAAATCTCGACGACCACTACCAACGATAAGATCGCGGCTGCTGCCTTGTTCTACGTCATCCAAATGGATGGTAAACGTGAAAAGGTGGAGGCGATGAATGCCGCTGCAGATATGTTCCGGAAGAATCTGCCCCAACGCACGGAGTACCTGGGCCCCATTACCGCGCTAGTAGCCGATTTACTCATTAAAAAGCAGGAGTTTGAAAAGGCTGTAGAAATCTATAAATCGGCGCTTACGATGGGACCGAAGCCAGAGGACGCTTCGGCAACGCAGAATAAAATCGGCGATGCGTGGGTCTCAGCAGCCCAAAATTTACCGAATGATCAGCACGATCTCATTACGAAAGATTTGCAGTCTGCCGAGGATGCCTACCTGGTCACCCTCAATACCTACCCGACTCAGGTAGCGGCTGTTGGCGACGCCATTTCTGGGCTGAAGCAAGTCGCGCAAACCCGTGTCGATAAGGGTATCTATAAGGATCAGACCGACATCGAGGCGGCAATGAATAAATGGGCCGATAGCCTGAACTCGCCCGACGTGAAACTGCACATGAAATTGGCGCAAGTGGCCAACGTTTTCACGGAGCGAAATGGGCTGCCGAATCCCAACGATTACCCCGCAGCACTGGCGAAGTTCGAATCGATTATGGCGACTTCACCTGGCAATTTGACTCGGGACGAAACGATCTGTTACGTGTCGTTGCTCAATTCGCAAAAGCAGTTCGATAAATCGATTGCAGCGCTCAATAAATTGAAAGCCGCTTCGGCAGCGGACGACGTTTACGCGCAGGCCGACATAAGCTTCGGCTTCGCCTCCACCTACATCGGTCAAAGCCGTTGGGTGGATGCCAAGTCCGAGTTCGATAAGATGGCAGCCATGACGAACGATGCCACGCAATGGTATTCCCAGGCTCTGGTGATTAAGTTCGACATCGGCCTGATTCAAGAGAAAACTGGGCATCTGGATGATGCTTTCGCGACCTATTCGAGCGTGATGCAAGATCTCGGGAAGAATTATCCGCTTAAGGCTCGGGCGTTCCTGGGAGCAGGGCGCGTGATGGAAGCGAAGGGCTTCACGACGACCGGCGATCCGAAGACGCCATCGGTTTGTGCGACTCGTTTTTATAAGAGAATCGATGCGTTGTTCAGCACCGGCACCCCAGAAGAGAGCGCCGAGGGCCTTTACCTGGCCATGGGACTCTATTTGGCCGCCGGAGATCTTGTGAATGCGCAGAGCGTCTTCGACCGCCTCTCTGCGTACCCGACAACAACCTTCTACAAGGATGGTCTGGAAAAGGCGAAAGGCGCGGCGCTTCGTACCGGCCCGGCACCCGCCACACCTGCCGCGAGCCCTTAGATATCGATGCCAAGTGTCTTCTGGCACTAGGCCGAATGGGCCGGATATAACTTAGCCCAGCGGTAACGAGCGTAGCGAGGCACCCTGGGTTTTGGTGCCAGGAGCAATCGACCCTGTAAGTGGTCGTTTCCAATTTCCAATCCATTTCAATTCACGACCATCAAACTATTCGATGTCCACCCAGACACGACTGAAATCAGCCCTGAGCAAATCCTGGTTTCGCATGCAGAAATAAATAGTTCGCCCGATCTCGAACCCCATGATGTTCCCTATGGTGTCTTCCAGTTGAAGGAGTAATCGGTGATCTTGTCCGCGGGCGACCCTTTCTTCCATGCTCAGATCCCCCATGGGGAACAATTTCTCTGGGACCTCAGGGCCGTGACTACCGAGATCCGGGTAACCCAGCATGTGGTGGGGAGAATCTCTCTTCAGGCGAAACTCGTAGTTGAGATCGCACCAGTGGTGGTACTCCGCACGTGTCATCAGCTCTTCAAGGCCCCAGTAATCCTCCCCCGGGGGGCAACATCCTCTCTGAGGTAAACTGGAGCCTACACGGGGTGTAGACTTCAACTTTCTCGCTATTGCCAGAACGATCCCCTGGCAAATTAGTAGGTAGCTCCTGTCGTGTTAGCAGCTCGATGTCAACGTGATGGTGGAGGGCTCGGATCTTTCCTGGCTCAAACATCCACCCATCATCGCCATCTGCATAAAGAAAATCGAAGAAGAACAAGTACAGCATTCCCGTTTTAGGCAGAACGTGGTCCGCGTCGTATTGGGCCAATTGCTCCAGATTGAATTGGCCGATGAACGGCAGACTAATAATTCCATCCTTCGGTAGTGCGCGCTCTCGGTAAAGTTTCTTGACGATTTTGAATGTTGGCCAAGCCAAATCCGGCTGTAGGTCCGGCATTCCGCCGAGTTTACTCGCGCCGATAGGAATATCGTCGTCACTGCCCGGCTGCGGCCACAAGCGAATGGAATTGCGGACGAGTGCTTCCATCTCCGTACGCACGCGGCTTAACGCCGGATCAGCTGCCAGGTGGAAGTTGGATTTTGAGGGGCCTAGGGGCTCGGGCATACGTTGCTAAAATCCTTCCGGGAAGCCGCTCACATGTAAAGGCGGTTCATCAAAACGGACAAACCAAACGAAAAACCGAGGCACGCTCGAGGATTCGCGGATTCGTCTTTAGCGTCCCCCTATAAGCAAAGGTACAGGGAACATGCCTCCCCTACGCTTGCCAATCGTGCGAACAAACGCTTTAATCACCTTTCCACGTTCGCTAGCTTCTTTGCAGACCCATTATGTTTGATTCGTTCATTAAAGCCGTTTTCGGCACGAAAAACCAACGGCAAATCCGACGCCTCCAGCCCCTGATCGACAAGATTAACGAGCTGGAAGTCCAGTACCAAAAGCTCTCGGACTCCGAGCTGAAAGATAACACGCAGAGGTTTAAAGCTCGCTACACGAAAGGCGAGACGCTGGATTCGCTGTTACCAGAGGCGTTTGCCACCGTTAAGAATGCCTGTCGTCGTCTCTCGAAAGCAAAGCATACCTGTGTCATCCGGGGCCAATCGATTGTTTGGGAAATGGTTCCCTTCGACGTGCAGCTCGTGGGTGGCATCGTGTTGCACTCCGGGAAAATCGCGGAAATGGCGACCGGCGAAGGTAAAACGCTCGTCGCCACCCTGCCCGCGTATCTGAACGCGCTGAATGGTAAAGGCGTCCACGTGGTTACGGTGAACGATTACCTGGCCGCGCGCGATAGCGAGTGGATGGGCGAACTCTACCGCTTCCTGGGTCTGACGGTCGGTTGTATCCAAAACAGCATGCCGCCTCGGGATCGCGCCCAGGCCTACTCCTGCGACATCACCTACGGCACCAGCTCGGAAATGGGCTTCGATTACCTGCGTGACAACGGCACCTACATGGATAAGGACGAGCAGGTGCAGCGGGGCCACATCTTTGCGTTGGTGGATGAGGTGGATAGCATTCTTATTGATGAAGCGCGTGTGCCGCTCATCATCGCAGGGCCGGCTGCGACCAGTTCGCACCAATACGACAAATTTAAAGGCCCGATTGAGCGGCTGGTTCAGGCGCAAATTGAAGAGGCGAATCGATGGGTGGCCGATGCCAAAAAGCTCGTGGAGACCGATAATCTGGAAGAAGCGGGCCGGCTTCTCTACAAGGTCAAAATCTCCACACCGCGCAACCGTCTTTTCCTGCGCCTTATGGAAAATCCCGAGGTGCGGAGGGCAGTGGATGCTGCGGAGCTCGCGCTTTACCAAGACCCGCGCAAGTCCGAGCTCTATAAACTCAAGGCCGAGTCTTATTTCAATCTGGACGAGAAGAACAACAGCTCCGATCTCAGCGAGCGCGGGCGTGAATTCCTCAATCCCGGCGACCCGAAGATGTTTATTCTGCCCGATCTCATCACCGCATTTCATGAGATCGATCAAAACGCCAAGCTCTCGCCGGAGGAGAAGCAGCAGGCGAAGATCCACGCCCAGGAAGAATACGATACGGCCAGCGAGCGCATCCACAATATCGGCCAGCTCCTGAAGGCCTATTGCGTGTTTGAAAAGGACAAGCAGTACATCATCCAAGAGGGAAAGATCGTTATCGTGGATGAAAATACGAACCGCCCCATGCCCGGGCGTCGGTGGTCGGACGGTCTGCACCAAGCGGTGGAAGCGAAGGAAGGGGTGCGCATCGAGCAAGAGACGCAAACGTTGGCGACCATCACCATTCAGAACTATTTCCGTCTCTACAAAAAGCTGGCCGGCATGACCGGTACGGCAGAGACCGAGGCGAACGAGTTTCACGATATCTACAAACTCGATGTCGTCGTAATCCCCACGAATCGCCCGGTGCGCCGTGTCGATTTGGACGATAGCCTCTTCAAAACGGAGAAGGAAAAGACGAAGGCGATCGTTCGCGAAATCAAGGATGCTCACGCCCTTGGCCAACCGATCCTAGTCGGTACGGCTTCCGTCGAAGCGAGCGAGCGCCTCTCGCGGCTGCTTCGCCGTGAAGGAATCGTCCACAACGTCCTCAATGCCCGGTACATTCAGCAGGAAGCCGAGATTGTTGCGCAGGCGGGGCAGCGTGGTGCGGTGACCATCGCCACGAACATGGCGGGTCGCGGTACGGACATCAAGCTCGGGGCTGGCGTGAACGAGATTCCCGGCCTCTACATTGTGGATGAGCAGAATCGCGTGATCGATCGCTGGAGAGCCGATTCTAAGGTTGAGCCGGGCCAACGTCGTTCTTCCGGTCTTTTTGTGATCGGTACGGAGCGGCATGAATCACGACGCATCGACCGGCAGTTGCGTGGTCGTTGCGCACGCCAAGGTGATCCTGGTATTTCGAAGTGCTACATCTCGTTTGAAGACGACCTGATGCGTCACTTCGGTAACTCCGAGCGCATGGCCAAAATCATGTCGACCATGGGAATGGCCGATGATGAGGATGTACAATCGCCCCTGCTGAATTCCGTGGTGGCCAATGCGCAGCGGCAAGTGGAAGAGCGCAATTACATGCGCCGTAAGCACATTCTTCAGTACGACGACGTGATGAACGTGCAGCGCTCCGTGGTCTACACCATCCGCAACGAAATTCTTCACACGGACAACCCGCGCTCGATGATTTTTGATATCGTCGAAAACACCGTGTCGTCCGAGGCAAAAGCACGGCTCACCGCCGGTGATGATTACAATCCTTCCGCCTTTATTTCATGGCTCAATCTCGCATTCCCGCTGGGAGTGGAAGAAAAGGACTTTGATTTCTCAAAGGGCGCTTCGGTCGCCAGCGCAGAAGCGATGAAACGCGTTCGAGAAGCGTATGATTTGAAGTTGAAATCGGAAGATCCTGCGGCGATCGAGCGCATCGAGCGCACGGTCCTGCTCGGCTCGGTCGATCCCCTGTGGAAAGAGCACCTGCTTTCGATGGATCATCTGCGCAATAGCATGAGCCTTCGGACAATCGGCCAAAAAGATCCCGTTCAGGAGTATAAACAGGAGGCATTTCGACTCTTTGAAAGCTTGATGAAGCGCATCGAGGGGACGGTCTGCACATCGCTTTTCCGCACCAGCTCGCACGTGAACGCGTTTATGGATTTCATCAGCAAGCTGTCCCGCACGAAGGAGATTCATCCCACGCTCTCCGGCATGCTGCCCTCCGACCCGATGATGGGGCCGCCACCGGAACTCTCGCCGAACCAGCCAGCCGTTAAGCCCGTAGAGGTGAAGGAGGCTAAGGAGGGCAAGGAATCGCGTCATCGTGAGGATCCGCGCCAGGAGGAAAAGAAGGCTGCTGCAGAAGCGCCCCGCCCGAAGCCGCTTCCCATTCGCCATTCCGGGCCGTCCCTGAATCGAAACGATCCCTGCCCAATGGGTAACGGTAAGAAGTTCAAGAATTGCTGCGGTGCCGATGGTGTCAGCAAGCAATGCATGAAGCAGTAACCCGAGTTTCGCGTGGAGACTAACGAGCCGAACCCCTCGCCGCTGGAGATCGTCCGCGATCATCTCCAGTTCCTCAAGGAACACGACGATCTTCGCTCCGTACGGCTCTCTCGCTCCGCCATTCGTGGGCTGGCCGGGCTCATCAAGAAAACAAAAACAGCCGGGCCTACGGTAGTAGCTACGCCCGCCAAAGTACAGGCGCAGCCCGCCGCCCCGCCATCCTTCGATCCCATGCCCAAGAAACCGACTGCAGAGCCCGTGAAAGCAACGCCTGTTGCAATCCTTCCACAGCCCGTGGTGGAACCAAAACAACCATTGCGCGAAACATCGAACGAAACATCGAACGAAACATCGAACGAAACATCGAACGAAACATCGCGTGAAATGGTCTCGGGCTCGAAGGAAGAACAGATGGAACATCTTCGCTCTCGTGCGCTCGGTTGCGTGAAATGTCCCCACCTCGTCGCGCGCCGGACGCAGGTCGTTTTCGGCGTCGGCTCCATACACGCGAGCCTCATGTTTGTGGGAGAAGCGCCTGGGGAAGAAGAAGACAAGCAGGGCGTTCCCTTTGTGGGGCGAGCCGGGGAATTGCTCACACGAATGATCGTGGCCATGGGGTTAAGCCGAGAGCAAATTTACATCGGGAACGTCGTGAAATGCCGCCCGGACATGCCCGTGGGCGTTTCGGGAAATCGCAAGCCGACTCCCGCAGAAATGGAAACGTGTGTTCCGTATCTGCATGCACAAATCTCGTTAATCGCGCCAAAGGCGATCGTCGCGCTCGGTGCCACGGCCGTAGAAGGCCTCCTTAAAAATAAAGAGAAAATCGGCGTCCTCCGCGGGAAGTTTTTGGATTACCGCGGCATCCCGATCATGCCCACGTATCACCCCTCGTATCTCCTTCGAAACCAAACGAACACAGAGAAGCGAAAAGTTTGGGAAGACTTGTTACAAGTGATGGAAAAATTGGGGCTTCCGATTTCAGAAAAGCAGCAGAACTTCTTTCTTAAATAGGGGCAGCGCATGTTGCGATTTACGGCATCCTCCGCCGTAGGCGCAGGCGAAACGCAATGCCGAACCAGCTATGGAGAGAATGGGCAGAACAGGATTCGAACCTGTGAAGGCAAAGCCAGAAGATTTACAGTCTTCCCCCGTTGGCCACTTGGGTATCTGCCCTTTTCTGAGCTTTTTTGAGCGATCAGGGAAGGGGCAATATGAAGTAATTAAGAAACGCATGCAAGAAAAAGGCGTGAGGACATGGGGCGAATATCGCTGCGAAGGCGTCGATAAAGTGGATTGCAACGACGAAGTTGACTTTTTAGTCAGCCGATTCCTAGGGCCATGTCCAAAAGATTGCACAGTTTCTCCTTGCCGTTTTGAGGGTGGGCAAGTCTATGCTCAGGGACGCGGCGAGTTGTTTCGAGGCCGGAGACTTAGGCAACGCGGGCATCCCTCACGCTCGTAGCGTTGCTTCCCTCTCTGGCGTGGGACTTGCTAGCCGCAGCAGACCAGTTTCCAAACCACTAAAAAGAAGAATAATATGACCCGACCTATCCCTCGTCGTCCGTTTCGCTCAGTAATGGCTCGTTCCTTCCGTCCGGCAGCCTCTTCCCCGACCTCTTCCATGCCTGCGGCAGAGACGAAGCCGGAGCAGAAACCAGCGCCAATCGTGCCTGCGGAAAAGTCGAAGCCGGCCTACGAGGATTTGGGTCGCTTGCCGGAAGCGTACGGGACCCGCCGCTTGTTCTTGGTCGCTCGCGATCCCTACATTTTGTTCGCCTACTGGGATCTCTCTCCGGATCAATATAAGGAAGCTGCCGGTCGCGCCCATGACGGCAAAATCTTCTTAGAGGTTTACGTCGATGGTGGAGATCGTGTCGCGCAAATCCACGTTTGGGAAAGCCACAAAAATTGGTACTTGCAATTGAATCGACCCAGCACGTCGTTTTTTGCACAGCTCGGCTATTACCGCCAAGATGGCAGATTCGAAGTCTTGGCCCGCTCCGCTTCCGTGATCACGCCTCGCGATACACTCTCGCCGAACGTGGAAGCCAAGTTCGTGACCATCCCCATCGTTCTCCCGTTCACCGATCTTTTCAATCTCGTGAAGAGCCAGATTCTCCCCGGCGAAGAGCTAGCCGATGCACTCCACCGCCTGCAACAAACGAACTTCAAGATGCCCTTTGCCGCCGTGCCTCAACCCCGCGAGCTCACCACGGAAGAGTCCAACGAATTGCTCTCCTACCTGGCAGATGAAGAAGTCGTTAAGCGCTTGGTCGGCTCATTCGAAATCTCCGAGATTCTGCGCCGCCGCTTTGAACTGCTCTCCTCCTCAGAAGTCACCAGCCGCGGTGAATGGGGCGGCATGCGTGTCGGACAATTCATCTCCGGCGTCTCCAGCTGGTCCAGTTTCACCAGCGTTACCAGTCCATTCGGCGCCTCGTTTGGTAAAGAGCGCGGCTTCCACATGCACGTCAACGCAGAGCTCATCATCTACGGCGGCACTGAGCCAAACGCTCGCCTGCGCGTGGATGGCCAAGATGTGAAATTGAGCCCAGACGGCACATTCCACTACCACTTCGTCTTCCCGGACGGCGGCTATCATATCCCGATCGAAGCCACCTCAGCCGATGGCGTAGAGACGCGTGGAGCGATGCTCTCCTTCCTGCGAGCCACGGAAACTTCCGGCGATGTCCAGAAAACAGGACAACCGAAGGTTGATGAGCCGATTGGTCGCGTCTCTTAGTCGCCTCGCCAGCGTGACGCTAGCGTGACGCTGGACCCAGAGGTGGTTCGACGCAAGTGTCTTCCTAGGCAGGGGCCGAGACCAGCGTGACGCTGGACCAGTATTCGAGCGGGCCGATAATTCATGCTATTCGTTCAATCTGGCAGCATGGCTTTCCTACTTTTCCAGAGAAACCTTAAATACGATCGCCTCGTCGAAAGGCTTCGTTATGGGAGGTTGAATTGTAACTCCATTGTCGCCGATTGCCCATTTAACTGTCTCTGAGCTTCCTAACAGTTGAACCGCTTTGATTCGTCTGTCTAGAAGTCCAGCCTGTTTGCTAAATGATTTGACCAAAACGGGCTTTGTTGGACAACCGAGCACAATGACGTAAATAGTAGAATCGCCTTTTGTCGTAAAACGTTTGTCGTCTTCTGTAAGGCTAATTTTCGCCTCATTGAAACCTTGAGCCT
>CAVURW010000181.1:0-4315 GCA_963743595.1 uncultured Verrucomicrobiae bacterium | reverse complement strand
ACCTGATTCTCGTCCTCATCGCGATTGTCCATACGCCAGACAGAACGAAAATCGTCCTTCGAGTGGAGCAGCACGATAGCTCGCTCTCGATTTTGGTAATCGATTCCGGCCCCGGATTCCCGCCTGAGTTATTGCCCCGACTGTTCACGAAGTTTCATCGAGCCAGCGATAATCATCCCGGCGGCGTGGGCCTTGGCCTTTCGATTGCCAAAGGCTTTGTCGAGGCGCACGGGGGGAAGCTTCACGCGCAAAACTCGGCAGATGGCGGGGCTATACTCACTATCGAACTGCCGCTGGAAACTCAGCCTTCTCACATTTCATGAATGACGTAAAGCCAATCGCGCTCGTTATCGACGACGAAATCCAGCTCCGCAGGCTGCTTGATGTCAGTCTTACAGCGGAGGGCTACCGCGTCTTTCAGGCCCAGAACGGTTCCCTGGGATTAGTTGAAGCGGCGAGCCGTAAGCCCGACATTATCATTTTAGACCTAGGGCTGCCGGATATGGATGGTAACGAGGTGATCCAGCGATTACGCGAGTGGTCGAGCACGCCAATCGTCGTGCTTTCCGTTCGCGATACGCCTGACGAAAAAGTGGCTGCGCTCGATGCTGGCGCGGACGATTACGTGACTAAGCCTTTCCACACGGCTGAGTTGCTTGCGCGACTTCGCGTTGCCCAGCGCCACGCCATCGACCGCGAAAATCCAACCAGCCTCATTGAAATTGAGAATCTCCAGATTGATCTCCGGGCGCGCTCTGTCCTGGTAGACCAAAAACCAGTTTCCCTGACTCCTACAGAATATGGCGTTCTTAGGCTTCTAGCGACACACAGCGGAAAAGTGCTCACTCGTGAGTTTCTTCTGCGGAACATCTGGGGACCAAAAAATACCGAACAGTCACAATATCTCCGTGTTTATGTCTCTCATTTACGGAGCAAACTTACTGAAGCCGGGTTAAGATCGGATTTAATTAAGACGGAAACAGGCATCGGTTATCGACTGTTAGCAAAACCCTAAAGGCGTCGTCTGTAACCAAAAAGCAGTTCCGACATTTGGGAAGAAAGTGGCAGGTGGAAGTGCTGTCTAGAGACAAAGGAAAGGCTTGCTAAGCCCTCGGACCTAAAGTTGTACCGAGGGTTCGAATCCCTCCGGCTCCGCGTTTTTTGTTGAGAAACGGGAATTACTCCGAGCTTGTTATCGTCGAGTTTATTTTAATCGAGTTCAGTCCTGCGAAGAGCTAATGATGCGTCAATGCAGGAAACGAGCAGCAACAGTCTGGTTTTATTGGAAGGCGTCACCAAGGCCTTCGGCAGTAAAATTGCTCTGAAAGATATTTCATTCTCGGTACCGGCAGGGCAGATCTGCGGACTCCTGGGACCAAACGGTGCGGGCAAGACGACCCTGTTTCGACTACTTATGGGAATCCTAAAAACGACTCAAGGTCTGTTGCAAGTGGATGGCCTGGATGCGTTTAAGGACCGAGTAGAGGTGAAAAGACGAATCGGTTTTCTACCTGATGAGCCCATTTTTTACTCCTACCTATCCGGGCGTGAGACTCTGCAATTAAGCGCTGCGATGCATGGGGTAAAAGGCATTAAGCAACTTGACGCGTTGGTGGCGAAGCTGCGCTTGGCGAACGATTTCGATAACTTTGCCGAAGATTATTCGCGAGGAATGAAAAAGAAATTGGGACTTCTTCTGGCTCTAGTTCATGAGCCGAAACTGCTCATTTTGGACGAGCCTACCAACGGCCTCGATGTGGAATCGACCCACCTGTTTTACGAGATCATTCAGGAGCAAGCTAGCCGTGGAACCACCGTCCTCTTTTCCACCCACCTTATGGATCATGTAACGAAACTCTGTTCTCACGCTGTGATCATGAATGAAGGGAAACTCATTACCAAAGGCTCGATTGAATCCATCAGAGGCGAGTTCGAAGGAGAGAGCCTGGAAGATATTTTCTTGAAACTAACAGCTCGTCTTGCTCAACAATGACTTCCGAACCAAAATTTCGCCCGGCTGGATTCTGGACGACCGTTCTGCTTCTGCTAAGAACCTCGAGAGCCCGGTCTAACGGACGACTCAAAAGGGGGCATGAGATTTACAAACAAAGGAATGGAAGGAATCCCCCGTATTCGATTGGCTTCTCAAATATTATCGCAGTTTTTATCGCTTTCGGTTTTCAAGCCGTGATGAGTTTCTGCGTTTATGAGGCCGTGGTGCAGGGGGAACGAGGGGAGACGGAACTGCACGGAAAGACGGTGGTTGATAGATGGTTTTTAGAGGGCGGCGTTTATCCTCGTCTCACCCGAGGTGAGCCAACGGAAACGGACATCGACGAGGAGGCAGAGAGGATCAGCCGGGACTATGGAAATCCTGCCAAGGAGCGGTTTCTACAAGAAATGAAGCGTAACGACGTTCGAAACATGGTCTCCAGTGACGTGGTGGAAACCGGTTTTGATGGCGTTGGAACCCAGGGAGAGCCCGCCATGCTGGGTTCCATTTTTTTGGCTTGGTGGTTTCTTGCTCTGGTCTGTCTTGGTGAGGGCAGCATGCAAACGGACGCGCAACAGCGCAGGCATCCCATTTGGGAATGGCTCTTTTCTCACCCCGTGCCGCAGGGAGCTATTTTTCTGGCCGAGATGTTGGCACCAATTTTTGGGAATTTATTTTATCTGGGTACTCCATTGTTTGTCGGAATTCTTTACGGGCTGACTTACGGTTTCTGGCATGGCTGCCTGGCTGCTGTGATACTTGGGATTCCCCTTTTGATGGCGGTGGGCTGCGTGAGTAAAGCGCTGGAAGTAGCGGTGATGCTCCGGTTCTCGCCACGGTCTCGAGGAGCCATGCTCGGACTTATGGGTTGGTTCTCCATGTCCACCTTCGCCTTGGCGGGCGTTGGGCTTGTCTGCATCCCTTTCGTGACGTCCAAACTAGGGGAGTGGCTGGCACCCTTGTCGAGCTTGCCGTGGCCGGGTTTGGCCTACTTCCTCGGCACGCCCTTCGAGACACACTCCTTCTGGCTGGGCGTTCTTTTTTGTTGGATCGGCAGTGCCATTTTAGGCGTGGGGTCGGTCGTCTTTACTATTTGGGCCGCTAACCGCGGTCTAAGCGGGAACTTTGCCGTCGAAAAGGTGAGTTCTGTGGAGATACAAGGTCAGAGCCGTTTCAGCAGACATCCTCTGTATAGGAAGGAATATCTCTGGTTCCTTCGGGATCGCAGCGCGCTCATCCAGGCGGTTCTGGTTCCAGTCAGCATGGGTGCACTGCAGCTCTTTAACCTTCGAGGATTACTAGCCACTGCGCAGGGCTCGTGGAGCGGCACATGCGGGGCGGCGGTCATTTTCGGCACCTATTTTTTGTGGATACTGGGGCCAAAATCACTCGCGTCGGAAGGCAATGCGCTGTGGATTGCTCTCACATGGCCGAGAGGCCTGGAAGGCTTGTTAAAGGCTAAGGCATGGCTTTAGGCGTTGATTTCCAACGCACTCGTTGTCCCTATTCTTCTTTACGCTGCCATCGTTTATCCTTCGGAAATCCCCAATATCACTCTTGTAGCCGCAGGCTGGCTGATTTTTGGCCGTACCATGGCACTGAAGGCCGTTACTTTGGTTCGGGTAACCTCCTCGTCCGGAGAAACGGAGCGGGTCTCGCCAGCACGGGCCTGGGCGGCTTCGCTGGGTACTCTCACATTCGCCTCCGGGGTGATACTCCAACGTTGGGATCTCGTCTTAGTTGGAGTCGTCTACTCCTACATAACCGCAGCAGCCATGTGGGAAAATCTGCGCGCCCGCCTTCCCTACCTCTATGATCCTTGGTCGGAGGAGGTTCCAGTTCCTCCTACACTCATGAACGCCATGATTGGCATCAGTGTCTTAGTCGACCTTGGTGCGATTTCAACCAGCATTATGTTCGTGATGCTCGGCGAGAAAAATATGGGCTTGGCGCAAGCCGTCGGCTCAGGAATTTGCTCAGCTGTCGTCACCATTTTAATGCTATGCTATCTAGAAAAACGAGGCATCACACTTGGAGCCCTTTTAAACTGGAATTCGCTCGAGCCCCAACCCATCGCGGGATGGAAGGCCACTTTTGCAGGAATTGTTGGAGGCGTGTGCCTCGGAACCTTGGCGCTCGGGTACCTCTGTGTCTTAGAATTCATCCCTTTCACCGCCACACTGCTGAAACAGATGGCTCTCGGCCGCCAATTACACCCGGATCTCTGGCTTTCCTACGCTTTTTGTGCGCTCTGTCGCCCCGGTGACTGAGGAAATTCTATTCCGGGGAGTGCTTTATCGTGCGCTGGATTGGGGTTGTCGA
>CAVURW010000180.1:0-23535 GCA_963743595.1 uncultured Verrucomicrobiae bacterium | reverse complement strand
TCGCGTTCACTTTCAGCCGACATCCTTCCGTGTTACCAGCATGCGTTAGCGAACTCCAGAAATGCGTTCGCGAAATCGTGGAATCATCCATTCCTCGCTGTGCGTAGAGGAGGGCAGAAAGACGATGCTCTGAACATCGGTCACTAGCGCGTAGTCATAGTGAAGACCCATCTGTAGGCGGAATCCGTATACGATCGAGCCTATAAGAAAGCAGAGGAGCCCAACGAAAAATGAAAACATGATCCACAAGGTGGGATCTTCGCTGATATCTCTCCCGATTAGGCTTAGAACCGGGATAAAACAGAGGAGCACGAAAAGCCCAGCGCCGACCCACCCTAAAAGAGTCACCCGCTTCGTTTTCAATTGATGAACGGCTAGATACCGAATATCGCGGTACCGAATCCGGCTGTAATCTTTTTCGCCGGCGATAGCTTCCATAAACACAAGGTGATCCTGCCCGAAGAGCAGACCCGTATCTCCACTGCCCATATTCCAGGAGAGAAATGAGCGATCCTGGAAGTATTTTCGAGCAAGCTTTTGTGTGTTCATGATCCCCCGTTTCTTATTCGGCGGCTTGAGCCGTTCCGCAGTCAGATGCGCCGTTTCCGGGAGCTCCATACCCCAGCAGGCAGCACAAAAAGGCTTTCCGAACAACGAGCAATGACACGCGTTACAGACAAGCCGCCCGCACGCTTCACAGCCCGTAACGGCTGCGTTCTCCGGGTGATTGTAGCAGCTGGAATCGCTCGCGCTGAGGGGTTGCGGCAAGTAGGCGACTGGCTCCGCGTCCGGAAAGATCGGGTAGATCTGCCAAAATCGCCCGCAGTTTTCACAGTCGCTAACTAAGCTCGCCCGATCGTAGGTGATCTCCATTTTCTTATGACAGAAGGGGCAGTCGATAGTTCGCATTTTTGGGCACAGCGTTAAACGTATTCTTTTTGCGTGATTAACTTGGCTAATATTTTATTGGCGTTATTCTTTTCTTTTTTGGTGGGGTTGACAAAAAACATATTTGAATTTGTGATCTCGCAGTTGGCCTGACTATTGCTGAACCATTACAACTTTCACAACCATGACCACTCCCACATCTTCCACAAAGTCCCTTCTCCCTCCTCCCAAGAGCCTGAAGCCGACTCACACTACCGGGCCGATGGTCGATAGCGGTAAGATGAAATATATTCTCTCCTTACACCAGCGTAAGCTGCAAAGATTGCCCCGTCCCGCCGCGCTGGCTGCGGGTTCTGAGTACGATAAGCCTCAGCCGCCCAAACAAAAGTTTATTAGTTAAAGCTGCCAGCGGGAGAATTCGCCAAACCTCTCCCTTCCAACTAATACTGGTGGCTGATGATCAAGGCATTCAAGGCCCTGCGTTGGTACCAGTGGGTCCTTCTCATTCTGGTCCTCTCAGCGGCCACTGCTTTCGTTGTTTCGTTTTGCGAGATCATCTCCGATGGATTTCACGATTCGCCCCGTAGTTTTGGGCAATAGCGTCTTTGAGGATGGCACGCCGAAACGTGTTCTAAAAGCGCGGTTGGATCGCGCCGTGGAACTGTACCAACTGGGGCTGTTTCCTGTGATCATCGTGAGCGGCGCCGATCTACCTGGAGACCGGGAAGTGCCCGGCATGACGCGGTATCTCACCGAACATAACATTCCGCTAAGCGCCATCATCGAAGATGCTCAGGGAATCGATACTGACGCCACCGGAAAGAATCTCGCGAAGATTTTCCAGGAGCGTCACCTGGGTTCCGTGACTGTTATCACGCACTTCTACCACATCAGCCGTTGCAAATTGGCGCTTCAGCACTACGGAATTCAGAATGTCCATCAGGCCCACGCCGGCTCCTGGAGTCTACCGAACGCGTTAAACGGGTGCCGCGATGTTTTGGCGTATTGGTATTATGACATTCGTTATTCTCTGTAAACGAGAGATGCGCAGATCGGCCTTGTAATAGAATTTTTCGTCGACAATCATTCTCTGTGCGCCATGCCCTTGGATCACTTTTGAAGGCTGTTTGGCGGATTCTCTTTTTTATACTGGCCTTTCCCTTCTTTCTCCCCGTCTTTCTCGGTGGGGGTCTTTTAATGGCTTATTCGTTCGTCTCAATTTACGTTCACGGCATTTTCAAAGCACGTCGGATGGCGAAAGTGGGGCGTTACTTGAAGCCGAACGAAGCACGCACCAAGGTTCGGAATGGAGAGGGAATACTCATTATTGAATTGTTATCTTTGGGCATGGGTGGTGTCAGCATTTGGTGGTCTCCGGACACGCATTATGAACCGCCAACAATTTGGATGGGCGAGGGGGATCCAGTCGGACCTAACGACGCCATCAACTACGACCGGCTCATTAGCCCTACCACCGGTTCAGCCCTGCTCGTGGAAACCCTCTTGTTTTCTCCCACACGTTATTTGAAAAAGAGGTTTGGAGTGGATAAAAATCAGTGTCTGCCGATTTGGAGCGCGGCTGTTCTTGTAGAGCGCCGCCGTAAGGAGAAATAAAATCTTTAGGCAAGCTGTGCTCGGAATTAATTCGGTAACTTTTAGCGTGTCGACTTTACTTCATCCATGAAAGCTTCTCTTGTTTGTCGGTTGTTTCTCGCATCGATTGTTCCAATGGCGGCCCAGGTTCCCCAGGAATCGAGTGAACGAGGGCCTGAACTCGCCAACCATATCTCTCACGAGTTAGGCAAGGAGAGGGGGCAAGTGGTGGCGGGTAACGGAGATATCTCCGTGATGTGGAGTGGCGGGGGCGGGGCTTACCAGCTCTTCTTTGGCAAAGCCGATTTCTGGGGCGTTGTCCGCGGAAACATCACCACGGCGGGCAATCTGCGTCTGGAATGCGATGAGTTGAAGGCCGCCACTGGAATGTGTCGACAAAATCTGGGGCAAGCGACGATCACCACCAAAGAGACCGGCTCGACCGGCGAGCTTTCCACCTGCACTTGGGTGGCCTACCCGGAGAATTTGATCGTTACAGAGATGACGAATACGGGAACCTCTCCGCTTCATTTCCATACTGCCCTTCAAGACGGTGCTGGGCATTATCACAATGCCGCAGACCGGGGGGCGACCGCAGATTCGACTTGGCTTTCCGTGAGCCCGGACCTAGTCGAATTCCAGGTGGGAGACCGGGAAGTTGACCGCAAAATCGGGAAGGATTCCAAGAAAGTTCACGAGCACTTTGTGGGGAGTATTGCCGGTTTGGATATCACATCGCCGGAGTATCCGAAGCCGTTCCTATCGTTGGTACCTAGCGACCCAGAAATCCGGAACATCGGCAACCTGAAGATTACTCCCGGGGATGCTCACGGTGATTCGGTAACATTCGATAACGAAGCCGATCATCGATTGATTTTGCCAGAGGGCTGTTTGCCGCAAACGGGCTTCACTTTTACGGCGTGGGTAAATCCTTCTGTGTTGACTGAAGACGGAACCATTTTCCAGGGAATTGCTAGAGAGAAATTTGATGGATATCCCTATTTTCGGGGATTTCTGGTGCATTTGTTAAACGGCAGGCCGGAAGTCCGATTGAACTACTACCAAGCGACCGCTCCGGAACCGATAGCCTTGAATCAATGGACAGAGATCCAAGCCGTTTATGACAAGCAGGTGCTGAAGGTTCTGGTGAATGGCAAGGAAGTGGCTCGGGGTGAGAATCCGCCAGCTTCCGCGCAAATGGGTTGGGACAAGTGTACGCTGCGGACGGGTGATCCCGATCTGCCGTTTAAGGGCTGTGCTCCGAAGGCCATACTGCGCCAGCACGTGGTGGGGGCCGCTTCCCAAGCCGCCGGGACAACGCTCGCTTTCACGGTCGACCCTGGCAAGACAGTCGATTTGCTGGTCTCGCTGGTGAGTGACCGCAATTCGCCGGACTACATACAGGTGGCGGAGCGATTGGCCAACTCCTCCCCAGAGGAGATCGCGAAACTCAAGACAGCGCATGATACGTGGTGGCATACGTTCTGGGGCCGCTCTTTTGTCGAAATACCAGACAAAGCCGTCATGGAGAACTGGTACGGCTCGATCTATGATCTGGCCGTCTGCAGCCGGGGTGATTGCCCGCCGCCGGGGCTGTGGTACAACTTCGGTCGTGGAATGAACAGCCCCTGGGACGGCGACTACACGCTGGATTATAATTATCAGGCACCGTTTTGGGCGGGGTTGTCCACAAACCACTTTGAGCTGACCGACAATTACGATCCGCTGCTCCTGGATCACATCAGCCGGGGGCGCTCCATCGCAGAAAACGCATGGCGGATGAATCCAGCCGGCCAACCCAGGACTTTGGAAGACTACATCGCCGAGCGAAACGCCGCGCCTCACAACCCAAACCCCACTTCCTACAAGGGAATTTACCTCTACACGCACCTGATTCCGCTTCCCGGTTGGAGCAACGATTATGGAACGTTTTGGGGGCAGAAAAGCAACGCGCTCTTCTGCACCGTGAACATGGTCCAGCGCTGGCGTTTGACGCGAGATCTAGCTTACGCCCGGAAGGTCTATCCCTTTTTGAAAGGAACCGCCGAGTTTTGGGATGACTATCTGGTCTTAAAGGACGGCCATTACAAGTCGTTGAAGGACGCGCTTTGCGAAAATAGCGGTGACAACACCAACCCCGCCACGACAATCAGCTTTCTCAGGCTGCTTTACCCGAGCCTGGTCGAGATCAGCCAGAAGCTGAATCTGGACGCGGACGAGCGGGCCAAGTGGAACGAGATCCTGCAAAAACTGAGCCCGTTCACTTACGTGAGTGTTGCCCAGTGCGGGAGTCTCAAGACGCTATTGCCGCCCGAGTTTAAGGACAAAATGGTCATTCGAGATTGCGAGGACAACGGACCTGATTTCCCAAAGCCAGCCTACGGGGTCTATCAAGATCACAAAATTCGCGGTTCCAGCGCCGGGATGAGTTGTGTGCAAGCGATCTTTCCGGGTTGGTCGTTCGGTCTGGAAAGCACCAAGGAGGAGCGGGATGCGGCCTTGAATTCGGTGACGTTTGCCGCCCAGTGGTTTGATTTCAATAACAGTTGCAACTTCTATGCCGATGCAGCCGCAGCTGGCTACGATCCCAAGGAAATCCTGGCAAATATGGATGCTCTATTAGCAACCTATCAGACCAGCGATTTTACCATTCGCACTCCCGGTGGCGGAACCGAAGACGTGGCGATCATCCCGTGCGGACTTCACTACATGTTTCTACAGAGCCATCAGGCCAATATTCACATCTTCCCTAACTGGCCCAAGGAAATGGATGCCACTTTCGGGGATCTTCCCGCATGCGGAGGATTTACGGTCAGCAGCAAACAGGAGGGAGGAAAGATCCTCTACGTGGTGATCAAGAGCCAGGCAGGCGAGGTCTGTCATCTCGCCAATCCCTGGCCAGGAATGAAGGTCAGTGCCGGAGGAACCACGTTGTCTGGAGAGGTTCTGACCTTTCCGACAAAAGCCGGGGACCGGATCGTAGTGACACCACTGCAGTAATTAGGTCCGATTTGGAGCGCGGCTGTTCTGTTAAAGCGCCGCCGTAAGGAGAATTAAAACCTCATCAAATCTTTCGGCAAGCTGTGCTCGGAATTAATTCGGTAGCTGTTAGTGTAGGCCAAATAGCGTGTCGACTTTACCCCCTCCATGATGTCCTCCGAAAGATCTGCAGAAAATACAAAAACTCATCCGCTCAAAGGAGAACAAATGATTCTATCAATAAATTCGTTGGGTTGCGCCTGGATCCACTCCTTGTGGCAAGGCGGTTTAAGGGCTTTTTTGTCAGTGGCTTGTCTATTGGTACTGGCGTTCGGAGCGCGAGAGGCCCTCTCTCAAGAGCCGACCCAGAACGCTGCCGCAATAAGTGCTAAACTCGACAAGATCCACATCGATCATGCGGTGTTTGCAAGAGCCGATATCACCATGGTCATCGCGTTTTTAAACATAAAGGTTAAGGACTTGGATCCCGAACGCAAAGGGGTGAAGTTTACGGTCGAACTTTCGAGCGATAACAGTGTACGTCGGCAGGTTAATGTTTCTCTCGATGATATCTCCGTAGCTCAATTTCTTAAAATCCTCGCCGATCAAACTGGACTAAAAGTAAGTATTCAACCTGATGGAGTGGTGCTGCGGTATCAAAAGACGCCAGTCGGGGGGGCAGTAATTGCCTAAACCGTGAGCTCCAATCTTCGGCTTAAGTAACGTTCGGCCCGCATAATGGCGCGGAACTTGTAAAGGTCCTCTTCCATGGAACTGCTGAGAATTGTGTATTTATAGAGCGGCCAGAATTTCATCTCCTCTTTGGCGTTACGCAAGCGCGTTTGGAGCTGATCTTCGCTCTCCGTGCCGCGCTTGCGGAGGCGACGTTCCAGTTCCTCTAAAGTCGGCGGCATGATGAAGACATCGGCGATGGAGTTGCTCACCTGCTCATCGGTCGTTTGGCGAATGGTCGTTGCGCCTTGCACGTCGATATCCAGAACCACATCGGTGCCATGTTGAAGGGCTTCCTTCACCGAGTTCATCGGCGTGCCGTAATAGTTGCCGTAGACTTTTGCGTATTCTAACATCTCCCCGTGCTCCACGCGGCGCATGAACTCTTCAGTCGAGATGAAGTGGTAATCGACTCCATCGAACTCACCGGGCCGGGGTTTCCGCGTGGTGCAGGAGATGGAGTAAATGAAGTCGGGCGTCGAGCGCAGGTTTTCGCACAGCGTGCTTTTTCCGGTGCCGGAGGGGGCCGAGATAATGAAGAGAATGCCTTGGCGTCTGAAAATGGGCTGGTCCATTCTGAAGCATGCACCGATTCACGGATTTTTTCCAGCTTTGTGTGTGAATACGAGTGCTAAACACTCCGCAAGAGGCCATTGACTTCAACGCCGACTTCGTTAGGCTCCGGGTAGATGGTTACAAGCGAAACGCTGAATTTTGAAAACGCCCGTGCGGCACAAGCACTCTACGTCAACGACCCCCAAAACCTCCGGAAGATCGAAGAACGATTCGGGGTAAAGATCACCACTCGAGATGGTTGGATCAAGATCGAGGGGCTCCCTGACTTCATCAAGAAGGCGCAAGATGTCTTCCAACAACTGCATCTCGCCCGGGAAAAGGGACTGCACATTCGGAAGCACGAGTTCAACTTCGCGCTCGAGAGCACAACCAAGGGCACCGGTGAACAGCTCGGCGACCTGCAAGCCGCGAAGATCCAGATCTCGCTCAAAAAACCGGCGATCATCCCGAAGACCGTTCAGCAGAAGAACTACGTTCAATCCATTAAGAATCACGATTTGATTTTCGGTGTCGGGCCGGCGGGTACCGGTAAGACGTTTCTTGCCATGGCAATGGCGGTGGCCGCCTTGAAAAATGAGGAAGTTGGGCGTATTGTATTGACGCGTCCAGCTGTGGAGGCAGGTGAAGCACTCGGCTTCCTTCCTGGAGATTTGCAGGAAAAAATCTTCCCGTATCTCCGCCCCCTCTACGACGCACTAAACGACATGCTTGAGAACGAGGAGATCCAGCGCTACATGGACAAGGGGATTATTGAAATTGCTCCCCTCGCTTACATGCGCGGTCGTACGCTCAGCCGTTGTTTCATCATCTTGGACGAAGCGCAAAACACCACCACCGAACAAATGTTCATGTTCCTGACACGTTTAGGCCAAGACTCCAAGTGCGTGATCACAGGTGACCCCACTCAGGTCGATTTGCCGCACAACCGTAAATCGGGCTTAGTCGAAGCGATGCAGGCACTTAACGGTGCGGAAGGTATATATTTCAACAAGTTTGACGAAGTCGATGTTATTCGACATGAGCTGGTGCAACGCATCATCCGCTGCTATAAAGCTCACCGCGGTCAGAAAACCACCAGCCTCACCCTCTAGAAATTCCTCGTTGGTCTGCCTGCGCACCACCCTAATCTTATATGATTCTTGAATGGATCGAACGCCAGCGGCTCGCCCGCAAGAGGATGGCCTGTGACAAGTTCCGGATGCGCCGGGAAGATCCTGAAGGCCCGAGGCGGGTGGATCGCAACCGCAGCTTGCGCCTGGCGATTCTCGCGATTTTTTCGCTTCTACTTCAAGCTGTGGTGGCATGGAGCTCACACGGACTCGGCATTAAGCAGTTCGAAACCGAGCAGCAGTTCCTCGTCTTTTTTGTCTTCTTAAGCGGGCTCATGTTGCTGGAACTGGAATGTGGCGAGATTTGGAACTCAAATTCCAAGCTCGTTTTGGTGTTAAGCGTCACCACCTTCAACATTTTGATGATCAAAGCGCTGATTCATGGCTTGGCCGGAAATGAGTCGCCAGAACGGTTCTACTTCCTCTGTCCGTGCGGATTTGCACCGCTGCTCCTCACGCTTTTGGCGGGACCACGTGCGGGATTGTACACCGTTCTTCAGGTCAGCTTGGTCGGTACCCTTGTCCAACATCGCGACTTCAGCTTTCTCATGTTCGGACTGCTATCGGGATTCACCGCCGTCTATTTTTCGCAAACGGTACGCAAGCGGAGCGACTTGATCACAGCAGGCATGGCGGTGGGCATCACGAACTTCATCTGTGCAATCGTTCTCGGTCTCACGCTCGGCCAAGATTGGGCGACCCTGGGCGAGCAGGCGCTGTTCGGCATTGGTTCAGGCATCATGACCGCCCTCTTCATCAGCGGCGTGTTGCCCATCTTCGAGGGCTTATTTAAAATCACCACGCCAATCTCCTGGATCGAGCTGGCCGATTTGAACCACCCGCTTTTGCAGCAAATGACCATTGAAGCGCCCGGCAGCTACCACCACAGCTTGGTCGTCGCGAATCTCGTGGAAGCGGCCGCGAAATCGATTGATCTCGACCCCACCCCGTGCCGCGTGATGGCCTACTTCCATGACATCGGGAAAATGATCAAGCCCGAGTACTTCACGGAAAACATCGCGCCAGGCATGAACCCCCACGATAACCTTTCGCCGAACATGAGTGCGCTAATCATCGTGGCCCATGTCAAAGAGGGCATCGATTTGGCGCTTAAATATCACTTGAACCGCTCGATCCTTGATGCAATTCAACAACACCACGGCGATTCGCTGGTCTATTATTTTTATCGTCGCGCTATTCAACAGCAGGAAGATGCGCGTGAAGGCAGCAAGATCATGAAGCTGAAGGACGTCTCGCTGCCTCCCGTGGAGGAGGGGAATTACCGCTACCCTGGGCCGCGTCCAAAGACCAAGCAAGTCGGTTTGCTTTGCATCGCGGATGCAGTGGAGGCGGCCTCTCGGTCGCTCGATAAGCCGACGCCGCAACGGATCGATGAACTCGTCCGCGAGATTATCGCCAATAAAATTTCCGACGGCCAATTGGATGAATCGAATCTCACGCTAAATGAGCTTCGGGCCGCTGGTGATGCCATGGCGACGACCGTGAAGAACATGATGCACACCCGAATCGGCTATGCCAAAAAGGGAGAGAAAATCAGTGAATCTGCGCTTATCCAATCAGCAAAACGAGGTAGCGCTTCCGGTTCGTCTGCTGCAGAAGCAGCTTAAAGCAGCACTGCCTCTTCTCTCCCGTCCGCTCCCGATGGAGATTGAGACCATCGAGATCGCGCTCGTCACCCGCGCCACCATTTGCGACGTGCATCACCGCTTTCTGGAAGACGACACCGAGACCGATGTCATTACCTTTCCTTATGGTGAAGTGGTCGTTTGCCCAGCAGTCGCGCAGGAGCAATCCCGTGAAAGCGGTCTGCCCGTCGAGCAGGAAGTGCTCCTCTATTGCCTGCATGGCCTGCTACACCTCATCGGGTTCGACGACACGGAACCCGAACTCGCGCGCGAGATGGAAAACGAGCAAAACAGTCTATTGCGTAAAGTATTGGCATTACAATAACTGTTAGTGTGGGCTTGACATCTCCGTAAAACAAACTATACGTCTGGTCCGTCACGAACCGGTGCGCTCTGCATCATCCGGCCAAAGTTGACCGATACTGCAATGAAGCAAAAAGCTAACCGAACCAACACAAAATCGACCAGAACGAGAAGACGTACCCGTCGCAAAGGCGCACGGACCTCCGTCCAAGCGATTCTTCCCTCGCCGGAACTTACCGCGCTGAGCACCACCACCTGGACGGGCGGAATTAAGACCCGCGCCTCAGCCACGCGTTACGTGGAGTAGGGGCACAGCCTTCTCCGCTTAGATATCGATCACTTCGCCAACTCGTTTCGAGAGGTCGCTGCTCCCTTTGACGTGACTCGGTCTGAGCACTCGCTAGGTTCATAGAAATGCTCTTTCTGAATGGCACGGATCGATGGGTATTTATTTTGTTTATTTTCATGCTGCAGGTCGGGTGCAGTGTGGCCGAGCGTTTTATTTCTGGCGGACAGAACGACCGCTTTCTAAAGTGGTCGGCGCTCTATTTGTTCTACATGGGACTGCTTTTCCCGATGGCCAGTTAAAAACCGATCGTGTGCAATGCGCCACCCGATTATTGCTTAGGCGGCCACGGCCCGGCCAAGATGAAAGCGGGCTGGTCTTTAGCAATGACGATTTTTCCGTCCGGCGCGAAATCGATTCGAATGATTCCGGGATGCTCGCGCCACGGGCCTTGCGTGTCATCGCCGAAGAGGCATGAGTACCAGAAGCCATCTTTGGCTTTGAAGAAATCGGTTCCGCCATTGCACGGCACCGATTCGTGACGAAGGTGGTAAGGGCCGTAGACGTTATCGGAAATGGCCATGCACATGGAGTAGCGGCCTTTGTAGCGGTCGGTCGACCCGAAGTAATACTTGCCGTTGGCTTTAAACAGCGTCGCGCCTTCGAATCCGAAGGGGTTGCCGGGATCGCGCTGGTAAGTCTTATCGTACGGGGCCGCATCGGCGAGAACCACCTTGCGCAGTGGCTCGGCAAAGTCGCTCAAATCATCCTTCATTCGCGCGATTTCGTTGCCAGGGCCATACGTGAAATAGACCTTGCCGTCATCGTCTTCAAATAGGGTGGGATCGATCAAAAACGAGACTTCGATTGGCCCAATCCCTCCGTAGAGCGGCTTGTTCGGATCACCTGCATGCACGTAGGGACCTTCCGGCTTTCCTGTGGTGCTCTTGAGGATGGACATTCCACCCGGCGGCATCCCGAAAATGAGGTAGTAGTTCTTGTGGATGTAGTGGATTTCCGGGGCCCAGATGGAGCGGATCGGTTTGCCGTGCTTCTCGCGCCACGATTTCTCCCAGCCGCCCTCTTTCTCAATGCTCCACACCAGCCCCAGGTAGGTCCAGTGCTGAAGATCTGGTGATTTCCATAGCTCGATGCCATCATTGTACGCCCAAATGTTATCGCCGGTTGACCCGGTCAAGTAATAGTTCCCATCGCCACCCAGGATGATGTTCGTATCCCGCATGTGGATGTTGTAGACGGGCTTGATCGGCGGGATCAGCCCCTCTTTCACCGCCGAATTCGTCGTGGTTTGTTTCGCGGTGACCAGCTTGGAAAAATCGCCGTCAAACGGAACGCCTGGCCCGGAAATGCCAGAGAGATTCCCTTTCACGGAATCGATTTCCGACTGTGGGAATTCCCGTGCTCCATTAACGACCGCAGGCGCATCGGCCCAGGACCAACTCAACCCGCAAAGCGATAGACCCAGCGTGCATTTTAGCGCGTTCATGGCGGATCAAACCATCGTCGATCTGAAAAGTTTCGCTTTTTTTCGTAAACGCGATTTAAACAAGAAAACAGCCGAAAGAAATTAATCCCCGGAACGCCGTCTTACCTCCGCCTTCACATCCTCCAGGTCGCGCTCGTAAGGATCCACGGCGATCAGATCTTGAACGAGCGCTTCTGCCAACGTCTTCGATGCAGCGACATCACTCGGATAGGCCAGTCCCGCGAGCACCTGCTCCTGGGCAATTGCATCCGCGCGTGCCAGAATGTCTTTCGACTCATTTGGGAAAAGAGCCGAGAGAACCACGGCAATCGCGTGGGATCGCGCGGTCGGCCCATTTGGGTAACTGAACCCTGGATCGGTGGAAACGGGCTTTACTTCCAGCTGAGCGACGTAGGGCCGATCCCGCTTATTGACATTACAGCTGCGCCTGCAAATCAGGTCCATTTCATTGGCCACCTTCTTCAAAAGATCCCGCGTGATGGGGTAATGCTTCTCCGTGAGGCCCAGACCGAGCGGCTTAATGATCACATCCAGATCAGGATTCGCCTCAGCCAAGGCCAGGGCGGCCTGTTCCGGCGTGCGAGCCTGTTGTTCTTTAAGCACCTCGGCTTGATCGGCCTGCTCTTGGGCGGACCCAGCTGCGGGCGGCGGCGGGAGGAGATGCACCAGCGTGGTCTGCTGCACGGGCGTGAGCCAAAGGATGCGATTCTCGTTACCGGCAATCGGCGCGATCGGGATCAGCGTGCCGCTCGTGGGCGCAGCGCTCGGCGTAGGGGAGGGCTCGTCGAGCGGAACCGCTGGCAAATCATGGACGACCGCGGGTCGCGCATGGGGCGTCGGACGAGGTGTGGGGCTCGGTGTATGGCCAGCAAAGAGCGCTGTCGCCCCCGCTAGGAAGCCCCCTCCCAGAACTACCCATAAAATCAATAGACGTTGCATAGAATGCTCGTAAGCCGAGCCTCAGAAGCCTACCCAAGATCTCCAGAAACGCCAGTTTCTCGCGTGCATTTCTTTTCTCTTCTAGCAGCAAAGCTGGCATTTTCGCCCTCCTTCAGGCAGGCTGCTATTGTGTTTCAGATCGTATTTAAGGATCAGAGCGCTTCCGAAATGAAGCTGCTCCCCACCGCGCTTCAGCTCCAAATTTTGAGCGAGTTCAATTTCCTGCCGGAGGACCTCGACAAGGCCGACCCAGAGAAATTCGGGCGTCTGGAACGTGAGGGCCGCAAACTCTTCCGGTATCGCACAAAGGACTATCGCATTTACTTTGAGCGGAAGGAAGGCGGCCTGATCATCTACCGTGTGCTGCACAAAAACAGCCTGAAAGATTTTCTCTTCCGCACCCGGCTTCTGGGCGAAGACGAGCAACTTCAAAAGAACGATAAATTCTGGGAACTCATCGATGGCCAATGATGCCGATAGCTACCGAATCAGCAGCCTGCGTAACCGCTATGCGGATCACCGCCCGAGCCTAACAGCGCGCGCTCGCGCCCTGGGCGAGGTGCCACTGGTACGGCGACCTCCCTCGCCATTTCTCACGCTGAAATTCTGGCGCGGAATGCTCTTTATCGGCACCCTAAACATCGGCGCGTTTCTGGTCCTGGCCAATACCGATATGAGCTGGCTCGTCCACACGCTCCCTCCGAAACACGGCAGTACTACCGGCCCGATTTTCGCGTGGCCGAAGGGGATGGTCCCCCTCACGATTGGGTACGACGCCGACGGGCAACCGATCTACACGGTGCCCACCCGCACCCTGACCCCGGATGAAATGAAGACGCTGGAGAAGATTTGGAATTCCCAGGAGCAGCGCAAGCCAATCGAGACGAGCGCGACTCAGGCTCAGCCGGGAAAGACGACCGCTAATTCCCGGTAGGTAAAACCAGCGTGGCACTGGACCCAATAGCACTTTTCGACTGCACGATGCCTCCTTGTCTTTAGGCGCGAAGGCCAGCGTGATGCTGGACACCAGTAGTGCTTTTCGCTTGACGATGCCTTCCTGCATTTAGGCCCGAAGGGACGGCCTCATGTTCAGCCCAGGTCGCAGACCGTCTGGCAAGACGGTCGAAGGCCTGGGTCTCATCGCAGAGCGTTTGCGGGCTGCAAGCACCCGTCAAAATGTACAACCGAGCCGAATGCGACAATTACACTGGATCTTATTTTAGTCGCTGGGGAACATCGCTTTCACCAGGTTGGAGGTGGAACGACCCGGCACCAGTTGAAGAATCTCCAGCTTCACGTGATGGCGTAGCAGGACCTCGCGCTCTTCCGCGTCCAGCGTCTCGAGCGTGTAATCGCCCCCTTTCACGTAAATATCGGGGGCTAGGAGATCGAGAAACCGCGTGGCCCGTTTTTCAGGGAAAATCGTTACCGCATCGACAATTCGCCACGCCGCGAGAAGTTCTGCGCGCTCAAGCTCCGTGACCAGCGGACGCGTCGGCCCTTTGAGTTGACGCACGGAATCATCGCCGTTTAATCCAAGCCACAGAAAATCGCCAAGATCACGCGCAGCGGTGAGATAGCGCAAATGCCCCACATGCAGCAGATCGAAGCAGCCGTTGGTCGCGACGATCTTGACGCCTCGCGAGCGGAGATCAGCGCGCATGGGAGGGATCTGATCCAAGGAAATGATTTGGCCGGAAACGGGATTTCTTTGAGGCCAAATATCCTGCAAGTTTTTATATGGCTACACGTTTCGCCTGTGCTCCCGATTGAGAAGATTGTCCTCATTCCAGATCCGGTTTCACAAGCGGGATTGGTAGTCTTCCTCGCAACTGACGATCCGGTCATCAAGGCGCTCTTCCGGCACCATCGGGACTGATCCGGCGGCAGCATTTGGTGCTGGCGGTGATGCTGACCTCAGAGCTCCGGCGAATATACGACACCGCACACCGTGACCACCCTCGACGACATCTACGTAGAAAACTGAAACCGCCATGTTTCTGTCATTTACTCGTTCAGCATCTGCTATGTTTTTGCATTTTTTCCTAGGCGGTTTACAAATCCAATAAAGCGTTAAGTTTAAACCAGGACAAATTTGTAACGCTTTTTCTGCATCTCGCTATAACATCATTAAATTGCTCCCAATATTTTTCACTTTTTGTTTTTGATCCGTTACAGCTGCCAATATTTTCAACTCGCTTTCACATTTTACACCGACAAAGCCACCTTTAAATTCATAAAAACCAAATACCTCGTGTACTTGTCTACACTTAACAGTACATATTGCTCAGCAACTGAAGTTGATCTAAAAACATGCTACCGTCTGCAGCACAACTTATGGAGTTGGTCCAAGTGACACAACGCGGTGGATGCGATGTCCCGGTTTTGACGAAGCGTGCTCCCAGGTATTTTTGGTGAGCACCGGTGTGCGGTACACTGGCAGTTGGGCAGGAACTGAACCCACTGTTCTTACCAGCATCAACCCTGAACCGATTCAACCGCATACTCAGATGCTGCAGGACACGGTGGTTCGCGAGAAGTGCGATGCCGGATTGGCCACCAAGCAGGGACGCGGACCAGATTGGGGCAGTAGCGGAAGATGGTTTGTTCGCCTGGAGCCTGGCACAAAATCTTCTGCGTGTTGCTGCGGTGGTTGCTGGAGCGGAAGAAATGGCCGGGGGATGTGGTCACGCACGTTGAACCCACACATATGCTTGACCGCATCGCCGAAGAAGATGCTGGGCGCGCGCTTGCACGAAACGTCGATTGGGTTGCGGATCCACTGCAGGGCTGGTGGTGGAGAAAGAGATTCTGATTTGGCGGGAAAAAATTAGTCAGCATTGGGTGCTCACGTTTTCTGCCCGAGCGCGATGGCGTGCTGAACTGCCTGCTGCTGGCCAACGTGATCGCGGAGGAGAGAGGCAAGCCGCTCGGGCAGCTGGTGGCAGAGCTCGCAGCGCGAGTTCGGGCCGCATTATTACGGACGACGCGATCTGCACATTTCGGACGGATCATGAAACAGAGCGCGATTGAACGCGCTCACGCCGAGAGCACGCAGGCTCTCGAGCCACTATGGTGTGCTCGAGAAAAAATATCGAGCAAGAGATGAAGCTCTTCCTCAACCCCTGTATTGACGGAAATGAAGCAGAATCGTGGGTGTTGTACCAAGCATCAGAAACATAGCAATAACTACAAGCTTCTGCCCCGGCCTGTTCGCCTGAGCTCGTTGACCAACTTACCGCTGCTAAGGGCAAAAAATTTGTGAGGAATGGTGGTTAGCGAGCCTGTGATCGCGGCGAGGGCCGGTTCCTGTGCCGCGCGCGGCGACCGTGAGCCATGTTATGATGGTCGCATATATAGGTCTCTGTTGCCGCCGTCGAGGAACTTTTTGGAAAACAGGTACAACTCAGTTTGCCAGTTTTCTCGTATTCCTACATAAAATGCACGGCGCCGCCCCTAATCCGGAAGCGCGGACTGCGGCCTTGTTTATGCGGATGCAAGTTTCGCTGTCGGTCGCTGTTGCGAGGATGATCTTCTCGACGCAATTCACCACTATTATATCATTCTACTCGTTCAGTTACATATATAGCCTATTTGAATTGGTAAATTTAAATTTACGAAAATAATAAAATCGTAATAGTGAAAATCAGTTAATTGTTATCATCTTCCAATTCCAGTTGATGAACGATGGACCGCCTTGCTGTCACGATATTAGTAACATGTCTAGTAGGCCTAGTAGGCCTAGCAGTCGATAAATGCCGGCCAATTAACCAACAGACAAACCGGTAATAACCAAGAAACGCCACCAAGCTTAACGACGCTGCGCGGCCAGGCCAGGCCAGACCAGACCGCCAGGCCTGCTGCTGCTGCTGTCTACACATGACGAATAAATTACGAGGCGACGACCTTGTTGACCTTTGTGACCTTGACCCTACCAGAGGCCACGCCCACTGAAACTTACAATGCACATATCAATCAGTCATGCAGTGGATGTTCTGCAGAGTTGTAAATATGACTGGTGCACGACACGTGTCACGTGACCTCGGATCAACAGTCGGATGTGAGCGTCACAGCGCAGGGCTAGCGGCAGACATCAATACGTCATCGTGACGTCATCGCACAACAACTATAACAACTATAGAGCCACCCAGCAACTAACAGAAGACGTGTGTGCGGGTGTGTGTGTGTGTGTGTGTGTGTGTGTGTGTGTGTGTGTGTGTGTGTGTGTGTGTTGTGGACACAGTTGTGCGTGGGTGAAACAATGTCATGAGATGTTACAGCGACAGCACTGAATGTCACTTGACGCTGATCAAGTCGAGTCGAGAGATTAGATTTATCAGCCGGTTCAGAGTCACAGGCTCATCTTGTTCTACAAACCACATTAGCCGCACATCTCGGCGACAGCGGCTTGGTAGAGTCACTAGAAGGGGCCGGACGAGGCGAGCTAGTGAGGCCGGAGTGACAGCTGAACAAGGCGGTGAGCAGTGACTGATGCTAAGATGACATGGAAACGAGTCCAACGACGCTGTGCAGTCTTGTTGACTTTAATTTACTGACTGCCGTGATTCAACACCAGTGCAGCCTCACAGACTGCCAGACTGACACCGCCCGGTCACAGTCCGGTCACATCCCGGTCACAGCCCGGTCACAGCTCGTCCACAGCCCGGTCACTGTTCGGTCACAGTCCGGTCACAGTCCGGTCACAGCCCGGTCACAGCCCGGTCACAGCTCCTCCACAGCCCGGTCACAGCCCGGTCACAGTCCGGTCACTCGACTCGTTCATCATTTTGCTAGTTGACGAGGCCATTCGATGAGCGCCTTCGATCTCACGGGCAAGGTCGCGGTGATCAGCGGCGAGGACGGCGGCATCGGGCTCGGCATCGCCGAGGGTTTGGCGGAGGCCGGCTGCGCCTCCACGTTTGGGGGGCGCAGCGCGGAGAAGACGAACGAGCGCTGCAGATGCTGCGCGCCAAGGGCGCGCGTGCGGCGGCGGCGCTTTGCGACGTCAGCGATTCCGCGTCGGTCGAAGCTGCGTTCGGCGAAGCGCTCGCGACGTTCGGCCGCGTCGACGGGTGCTTTGCCAACGCCGGCGTCTACGGCAGCGGGGCGCGCTCGTTCCTGGAGCGGCCGCTCGAGGAATGGCGCCGCGTGATGACGACCAATCTCGAGGGTGTGATCCTCACGCTGCAAGCGGCGGCGCGCCACATGGTCGAGCGCTCCAAACTCGGCGACGCCGGCGGGCGGCTCGTCGTGACGTCGAGCCTGGCTTCGCTCTACGGCACGGCGCGCAACGAGCACTACGCCGCCAGCAAAGCCGCGCTCATGCGCTCGCGCGCGCCCTGGCTGTCGAGTTCGCACGCTACGGCATCACTTCGAACGTGGTCGTGCCCGGCTGGACACGACCGAGATGACGGAAGGGCTGTTCGCAAACCCGCGGTCGTCGAGGCGGTGGGCGCATACCGCTGCGCCGCTTCGGCGAGCCGGCTGATTTCGCGGGCATCGCCTCTATCGCATGAGCGCTGCATCGTCATACCACACCGGCGATCTCTTTGTGATCGACGGCGGCTACCGCTCTTCTGAGCGCCCGAACGCGACGGCGAGAGATCTGCCCGCGGCAGCGCTCCCGCGCGATCTTTCGACCGTCGCCGTGACGTGCCGAGACCGCGACCCGGTTCGCCGTGTGAATCAGAGGGACCAGCAATACGGCGGCGTTGCCGTTCTCTTTACTGGTACGGTTTAGTGCTGGTCGTTATTCGCCTTCCGCCGCGATTTGGTCGAGGTATTCCAATGCTCGTCGCACCACTAGTTCACGCGCGTTCGTGGACCCGGGTAGATTCTCGATGGAATCATGAAACTCGAACAGCAACGAATCGGTCAGCTTGCGCAGGGATTCGAAACGCCGCTCCGCGCGCGCTTCCTGCATTCGTGCGATGCGCGCTTCGCGCACAATCGCCACTGCACCAGCAATTACAACCAGCCCAAAAATGGACGCTACCGCCAGAGAGACTTTGTTGCGTCGGATAAACTTGCCACTGCGGTAGGTGAAAGTGCCATGCCGCGCCGAAACCGGTAAGCCGAGTGTGTACGATCGTAAGTCACCGGCAAGATCCTGCGCCGAGGTGTAGCGCCGTTGTGGCTCCTTACGCGAAGCTTTCAGCAGGATCTGATCCAGATCGCCTGACAATGTCCGCCGCAACTTATCGGGCGTGGTGTTGCGGCAAGTGCTCACCGATTCCGGCGCAGCCTTGTCTTTTTTGTCAGCGTCCATGGTCGCCGGGGACCGCGCCGGCGGCGGTGGTTGGCTCCGCCGGCTCGGTCTCACCACAGATGGCCCGGGCTATATCGTGCTGCGAACGGCTCAATGCGCGATAGGGGCTATGCAGGCCTCCAACTCATAAAGCACCACACCAGCAATACGTCGTTTTTTTTTTTTTTTATTGTCATTTTTTTCGTTCAGTTTTTCATGTGCTCTGCGGACGGCGGATGCAGTTTTCGTCGGTGTCCATCTCCCCCCTTGCCCCGGAGCCAATTTCGGCGCACCTTTTGGGTGCTAGGCACAGGCTTGATCTCTTTACATCATAGCTAATTCAGATATTGCGCCGGGCCTTGTTTTTCAAGTGCTTTCTGCACGTGCGCTTAGAAAACTTGAATGGAGGAGCGAGCCGGAACATGGGAGGCCAAGGATAAGATGGGAGGATCAAGACCGGCGACTGGTGGACAGCGGTGACAGCCTGGATCGTCGCCCGGGATCGGCAGCTCCATCGGCAGCCATACCTTGGGCGGACCCAGAACGTCCACCGTCTGTTGCCTGCCTGACCTGCGAAAAGGAAATGGTGACCGTGGTGGTCTTTGACTCGCGGCCTGTCGGAATAGAAAAGAGGAGGCCCTTCCTCCGGGATCTCGACGAGAACGCGGTTAGGACGTTGAGGGACCAGCTGCTTTTTGAGCCTTGGGGTGGCCGCAACACACCGGAGGACGAGGCCGACAACGGCGACGAGCCCGCCGAGATTGATGGCGACGACGCAGACGCGGAACTGGACGGGAGCGCTGAGGCAGAGGATGGCCCAACCGCCGCCGGAGACGATGAGCAAGACGTCGAGCAGGTCGATGGGGGACATCCGGACAGCTTCTCCGTGCCGGCTTTCGAACGTGCGCGGCGATACCTAGCAATACGGCGGCGCTGTTCCTGTCATTTCCTTCGTTCAGTTTCATCCTCCTGTCCCTGGAAAACGCGGTGGTGGAGGATGGGGCATATTTTGAAAAGCGGTCTGATAGGCGTGACCATGCACAACCTGGGATTCTCGCTGGAGGAAGGCAACAGCCGATGAACCGGATGCGGCAGTCCTTCTTCAGGAAGTTCCACAAGTGACATATCCAGCAGGGCCGGCCTGATGACGGGACCGATACGACCGCCAGCTTTTTGACGGCGCGTTTCGTGGCGCTGCCGCCGCCGCGGGAGAGCTGTCGCCCGCGCGGTGGACAAGCAGGCGCTGGCCGACCAGATGACCGCGGCGCTGCACGTCGGGAGTATTCCCGCCGTGGATTTCCACTCTTCGCATTACATTGAAGACAATGTCGAAGGGGCCGCGACCGGGGTGAAAGGCGATAGCTCGGTCAAGGTGTTTGGCAATAGCCTGGCGCAGGCGCTGGAGAAGGCGTGGCGGATGGAGAATGCTGGCATCGGTGCCGGGCATCGCCGATCTCGAAGTGCGCACGGCGCTGGGCCAGCCAACCCTGCGCGTCAACATCGATCGCGTCCGGGCGGCGCGCGACGGCCTGGCACCGGCGATATGAACGTCACCGTGCAGGCGGCGATGGGCGGCGGGTCCGGCAATCTCTATGATACCGGTGGCCCGACGTGCGACTCTTCCGGCATTTAAGCCCTGCGGTTGTCGCGCGCGGGGTTGGCGGGGCAGGCAAACCGGAGAACTTCATACCGGCGGCCGCCGACCTGCCCCTTGCAGGTCAGACGCGTCGTGTCGCTGGCATCAACGGGAGCGACCGCGATTTCCAGATCATGCGCGCCTGGCGCGGCCTGCACAAACCTGAAACCGTGCACATCTCCAGTGGCCCCGGCGGGGCTGGGGCAAGGGCATGGGGCAATGGCCATTCTTCTTGTTTTACCTACTCGTTCAGTTTCTACGTATTGCTATGATGTAGTTCGTCGAGCCTTTGCGAAGAACCAAGGCCAAAATGTTACCTTTGGTCGCTTGCCAGAGTCGCTGCAGATCGGCGGGCGTAGCCACGCGCTGACGATTGATTTCAAGAACGACATCCCCAGGCCGCAGCCCGGCGCGCGCCGCGTCGCTCGAGGGATTCAAATCCGTAATCACGACGCCTTGGGTGACTTCAGCGGGCACTTCCAGCCTGTGTCTCAGTTCCGGCGTAAGCGCCTGCAGTTGCATGCCAAGATCCGGCGCGGCATGACCCTCCGAACCAAACTTGTCGGAAGCCTGGTCGAGCAGTTTACTGGGCATCTCGGCAAGCGCGACATTGAGCTGTATCTCTTTGCCGTCTCGCAATAGTCGCAGGAGCCGCAATCCGAGAGCCATGTTTGTGCATCTCGTTCAGCGTCTCCACATCAGTAATCCTCACCTCAAGGCGAACAATCCTGGCCGCCTGTGACATGTCGTCATCGTCGTGGTGGTGGGCCATGAGCCCTCGTCGAAGGTTTCTTCATTCCTGTCAGCCACTTCTAGACCCAACGGAAAACACCAACTTCTGGCTTCTCGGCGCTATCGGGCCTCTTACTACTACATGTAACAGTTCCTCTTGCATAATATGATGACACAGGTTCATTCCGCTGCGCTGATTACCGCCTCATCATCATTGTTTTCCATACCCAAGAGTTCCACTGATCGCCGAAATTTCAGGTTCTCGGCAAATATTCTGGAAGTTCTTGTTTTTCAACATCATTATCAAAAACGCTATTTCCTTAAAATATCAAAAATATTTTCATATATAGATCACTATAATCAACTATAGAATTTAAGAAAAATATACACATTTTTAATTGCCTGATCATCTTTTAGAAACTTAACGTTCTCAAATTTCGTTTTATTTTTCACGTACACCTTTCCACACAACATTTTGTCCATTCCATAAGATGTGCTGGATGTTTTTATAAAATAGTTTTATATTTAAATATGGGTACAACTGATAAATTTCTAGAAAGTGAGGCAAAAAGATTAAAATTAAAACATTTTAGAGGAGTTTTCATGAGTGATGAACTACCTAAAAAACCCAAAAAGAATGAATGTGGTATTATTAATTTAGAATCTAGCAAATTAGATGGTAGTCATTGGTGTTGTTGGTGGAAACATGGAGATGATATGTATTATTTTGATTCTTATGGAATAAAGCCATCAAAACAAATTGAAAAATATTTAAAGTCAGCAAAAATGATTGATACAGATTTAAAACCTAATATTGAATTTTCTACATTTCAACTACAAACATTTAATGATTCTACATGTGGTGAATGGTGTTTATATGTATTAAATAAACTAAGTAAAGGTGAAGATTATCAAGATATTATGATATCACAATGTTGTTGTGTAGCCTTGGTTTGAGTTCCTGTACATGACATCGTCGCGCTTGCCGCCAAGCACACCAGCTTCTTCCGATCTACAACTCCGGGAGAGCATCACCATGGTCCGCGAGCACAGGCTGTTGACCGTGAAAGAAGGGCATCAACAGGATCCAGGTTTTCCTGGGCGAACACGCTCATCGACCCGACGAGCATCGAATTCCAGATCCTCGACAGAGCAGGACAAGGTCGGTAGGTCGACCCCGCCACCACTTACAGGCTGGCCGCGACAGTACCCTGCAATCGAACATCAAGAGCCAGATTTCCACAGTACCCGTCGTGCCTATTGTTATTGTTTACACGTCAAGTTTCCTATTGCTCAGGAACCTGAAATAGGCATAGCGTGCCGGCATCGGCGTGTAATCCTCGTCATCTAGGGTGCACGTCGATCGAAGACCACGGTGCTGCTTCGGCTGCACGCGGCGAAGCGGACGACGCGGCAACTGCCGCAGCTGCTCCGAACCGGGCCTGAACATCCATCGACGGTTCCGCCAGACCGAGTAGAGCAGCTTGTGCCTTGTTCAGCTTCTCCGCCTTCTCGGCGACCCATCGGTCACGTGCGATCTGGCGAAATCCAAGATTCCCGTGCCCTTGCTCGGCGTTCTCCAGGCAGGCCCCATACCAGCAGCATCTGCTGTTCCACTCCAGTTGTATTTTTCCAAAACCAGTTCAAGGCTTCAGCCATGACAAGCCCCCCCCTGTCGTTCAACCTCGTTTACGTATTGCTATGTGTTATCTCTAGGTTCACTGAACGATCTCCTGAGATGGATACATTAGAATACTTTTGGTTGTGTCCGAACAAGAAATTTTACAAAAGGTTCCAATCCATCATATTGAGAGACATGTTTGATAGAGCCATATAAATTTGTGGTTTCAAAGAAACAATAATGCAGTATTTTGTGTAGGATTGTTTCCGTCATTTCATTACAAATACACACCAGTGTCAAGAGTTTACCACCAAGGTAATTGAAACCAAAAGGCTCAACTGGACCAATGACACTGCCATTCATCATGTGTTGGTTGATCTGAACGTCAGCTATCAATTTCGTTTTAAACCATGTGTTACGATTACTCAAACAGATTACAGGCGAGTTGATCCGGATAAAGCCAATGATAAGATCATCCCGTTTAACCACCAAATAGAACCTACGACCTATCTGTTTTTCAACCGGAAAAGAAGAAAAATGAGTGACCAACCTTAAGAAAATCCTTTTCTCCGATTGGTTCGAATGTTACCTTGAAATCACATGGTAGCATGTCTTGATTTTAGAGAATTAGATTCCATACTGTAAAAGTTTTTCCTGTTTCTTGATTCTGAAATAATCTTCAATTGAATTGATTTTCTGATAATAAACCGTCAACAACTCGAATAGATATAGGTTGTTCAA
>CAVURW010000179.1:0-13454 GCA_963743595.1 uncultured Verrucomicrobiae bacterium | reverse complement strand
TCTGGCGGTGTTATTGCCGCCACCGCGGTTGTCGGAACGACTACAAATCACCCATCGCTTTAACGATGTCTTCTCGTTTATTGCCCATACGGAGGCGACTGCCCGCGTGAATACGTCTAGCCACTCGAGCGTTGCGAGTTGGATAAAACAGCAGCCGTGGCTCGCGCTGCCGGAAACGACGCAGACCGGAAAGAGGATGAAGGCGTGGCTGAGTCGTCAGGGGCTGAGTATTCGCCCGGCGATGGAGTTGGACAATTTCGACCTGATCATCAACTTGGTACTCTCCGGTTTAGGAGTGAGCTTGGTGCCGAACCGTGCGCTCTCATTGTACAACCGGCGAAAGGGGATCACGCGGATGCCTTGGAAGAATCGGTTTCAGCGGCAATTGGTGGTGGTGGTGCGGCGGAACAGAAAAATTCCCGAGCACATTGAGTCCTTCGTCAGCCGGATTTTGTTTTAAGGGGCAATCTTCGACTCCGGAGCCCGTAGAATCCGCTGCCTTCAAGCCCCGTCAGTAGGACGTGAACCGTAGAACATCCGTTGCTTCGAGCCCCGCCGGTAGGACGCGAACCGTAGAACATCCGTTGCCTTCGAGCCCCGTTAGGGGCGAAAGGACCATAGACCCGGGTGAAACCCGGGGTATCTCGCCCCCTGCATCGCGCGTGCCTTTATGGTACGCGCTCCGACATCCTGAATTGGTTTTCAAGTTACGAAGTTCTAAGCCGTTGGTACGTCGAAATCGTTCATTTCGGCGGGGACTGTCTCGACACGAAAAAACCGTTACCTCTTTCGAAGTAACGGCCTTTTCTTTACTTACAAACTAAAAAGCGAACTTAGTAACGGCGCTTGTTGCCGCCGTTGCCGCCCTGAGAGGAGCGACCGCCGCCAGCATTTCCGCCACCCGAGAAAGAACGACGCGGTGCGCCAGCTTCCATCGGACGGGCTTCGTTAACCGTGAGGTCACGACCGTCGAGGTTGTGGCCGTTCAACGCATCAATAGCGCGTTGGCCTTCGGAATCGGAGGACATGGTGACAAAACCGAATCCACGAGGACGATGTGTCTCGCGATCCATCATCAAGCGGGTCTCTGTTACAGCACCGTGAGCGGAAAAAAGCTCGGTTAAGTCATGTTCAGTGGTTTGGAAGGAAAGATTTCCTACGTACAATTTCATTTTATTTATTTTGAGGTGACGACCTCACAGCAACAATGAAGTGCATGCGTGTGCATGCATAAATAACCTTTGGGAGCGGACAGAACAGGGAACTGTTTGGGACACTACTACTTGGCTTCAGGGGAAGCGATGTGATCGAAGGGCAAAATGATGACAGAATGCCTGTGAAAGTAAAGAACTATATCCTCAGTCGGGCCGTGGAGCGTGGCAGTTCGTCCCAGTTTTCAACTGGAAACTGGGACGAACTGCCTCAGTGGAAACCCCTTCTAGAAGTTTTCCGGGCAATTACGAAAGTACAATGTATCTATAACATGCTGGAAATCAGCAGGTTACAACCGACCAAATCCCTCTTAATCCCTTGGCATTTACAATGCAGTGGCGTATGCTATTACATACACAAAGAATACCGATGAAATCTGAGAATGACATGAAGTGGAAAATCCTCTCACTGGTTCTAGCCGTGACCACCCTCGTTTCCTTCACCACTGCGACGGTGGAGGGTTATTTCCTTTACTGTGCCTACGTGCCCTCATTGGGCAGTTCACCCACGCTCGCGACGATCACGATTGGTAGCGACCCGACCGCACCGAATAATTCCAGTTCTTCTTGGAAAACGACTTCGCGGTTGCCGAAATTAGCGCCCGCCCCCGCTGATTCTCAATCCGGAGCACCCCCAGGCACAGTCGCCATCAATCCCGATGATGTTTTCGCCCAGGTAAATCAGCTGAACAAGCAGATGACTCAGATGATGCAAAACCTGAACACTCTCAACAATCTCGGGAACATGAACATCCCCGATCCCTCTCAAGCGCCCGCAGCGGATGATGCGAACCAGCCCACTATCGCTGGCGAAAAAGACCACTACACCGTTACTTTAAAGCTGCCCGGTGCCACGAAATCTAGCATCCATGTGATCGTGGATGGCCAAGGGCTAACGATTTCTTCCGAGCAGCGTCTCTCCAGCCAGAACCAAAACAGCTACTCGGCCTTTGAGCAATCGTTTAATCTCCCTGGAAATACAAACCCGAAAGCCGGGTCCGCCACCTACGCCAGCGACACGCTGACCATCACGTTGCCAAAGTCCGATTCCGAGACATTGTCTGCAGAAGTTCCGGTAAAGTAAGCGAAGTTCTACGCTGTAGTTTCCTCAACGCGAGATTGCTGGTAGCGTTGAGGGGTGGACGATGGAGTTTTATCTTCGGCCTTTGTAGTCGTCGGTGCGGCGTTGGCGACGGTTCTGGGGCTTTATTTCAGCGGTGTCTGCAGAGTCAGAGTCGGCAAGAACACGACTCCTAAGAAATGCCAAGGAGGCTGGTGCCAGATTACGCTAGTGGAGTTTATGCTCGTCCTCCCGTTCTTGGATGGATTATCCATGCGGCATCCCCAAATCGCAGCCAGCTTGGGGTTGACCTTTATCGTCCTTCTATGTATTTCCCCTGCGCTGGCTTTCGGGAGGAGGGCGCTCAAGCGTCCATGAATATTGAACGCCCCGATATAGCTCGAATACGAGATTTTTGGCGATGGTTTCGAACAGTTTTGGAACTATTTCCCCATACGTTACTAGGAGTCGCTCCGATCTCTTGGCAATTCAACTAATTTGCATGATAGTGCTGGTCTATCTTCATAAGAAATATCAGATACAGCCTTGGACCTCATTCACTAAGAATCGAAAAGTAAGTCGCTAAAACCGAGGTCGAATGATTATGCCACTCCGATTTCCAAAGCGAAATCACCGCCTCCGATTCTTCCTTGGCATCGGCTCTTTGTTTGCGCTGCTTTTCATCGCATTGTGGCTGCTTTCACCGCAAACGAGATGGCGTTACTCGTCTCCGCTTCCGGCACCGCGTGCGATGTATGTCTCCGCTACTCTCAGTGACGGGACGATTCTTTTTGGTGAAGACACTTCGACCTTAGGACCCCGCCATTACCAGATCTACGATCCGAAGACCGATTCATGGACAGTCCCTAAAAACAATCCCGACGGTGTGTTGCCCAATACCCAAAATCATATCGATGGCTCGTTTTGGGAGATGATCACGCAATGCGAGCACCCATTCACCGTCATCGATGGAGATTTCCAGCAGGTATGGCCATCCTTCACCAGCAGTGACGCGGCTGCGGTTCGGTCCCCACTACACAGGCCGGACGGAACCTTGTTTTGGTTTGAAGGGCAATTTCTGCTGACGGACTCAAAAGAATTTCCGTTAAAGAGGCTAAAGCCTCCACCTTCCTTCCTAAGCCAAAGACTCAATACATTTCTCTTGCCGAGCGACCGACTATTCTGGGTCGCCTACTCAAATTTGTATCCAACCCACGTCGAGGAAGCGATCTACAGCTTTAAGACCGACTCGTGGTTGATTCTGAGCGACCCGAAGGGCACCATCGGCCAGACGTGCACGTTGCTTCCGGACGGCAAGATCTTGGCGATTGGCGGTGCTTGCTACATTCCGCAATCGTGGATCTCTAACAGGTGCGAGGCGCTTTACGATTATCTAGTGACACTGCACTACTTTGCAGTACGTCCGACTGGAAACTACCCCCCCGTGACCACCTGCCGCCTTTACGATCCAGCGACGAACACCTGGTCGATCACGCAACCGCTCAACACGCCGCGCGCCTTCCATACAGCAAATCTTTTGCCGAATGGCCGTATCCTGGTCTCCGGCGGGTACACCCGCGCGGACGACAACGCGACCACCGCGACCTGTGAGATCATCGATTTGAAGGAGATCGATCCTTAAGCCGAAACAATCTGCCCATCGCGCATCTCGATGATCCGGTCTGCGGAGGCCGCCACTTCCCGGCTGTGTGTGACCATGACGATGGTCGTCTGGAGCCGTTTGCCTAGGTCCTTGAATAAGCGAATGACTTTACCGCTCGTCTCCGAATCAAGGTTGCCCGTCGGTTCATCTGCGAGTAGGACTTTGGGGTCGTTGATCAAAGCGCGGGCAAGTGCAGCGCGTTGCATTTCGCCGCCGGAGATTTGGTGCAGGCGATGGTGCGTGCGGTGTTGCAGACCAACGAGTTCCAGTAGTTCCTGGCATTTCTGAGACGATTGTTTGGCCGGCACGTTCTGAAGCAGAGAGGGGAGGGTAACGTTTTCGGCGACGGTCAGCGTGGGTAGCAAATTAAAGAATTGGAACACGAACCCGATGTGCGAGCGGCGCAACTGGGTGAGGCCGTTTTCGTCCAGTTGATGGAGTGGTTTCTCCGCCAGAAACGCTTGACCGGAGGTGAGGCGATCGAGCCCTCCCAGGACGTGGAGAAGCGTGCTCTTGCCGCAGCCGCTGGGACCCATAATGGCGACAAATTCAGCCGGGGCGATGTGGAGATTCACAGCCCGCAGAGCGTACACAGTTACGGAGTCACCGTAGTGTTTGGTGGCGTCGATGAGGCGGATCATGGTTTCTTGACCGGGGCCGGTATGTTCATGAACAGGAGCCGGAAGGTCAACAATGCCACAGCAATGCAGATGGCGCTATCGGCGATGTTAAAAACGGGCCAGTAATGGCAATCGATAAAGTCAACGACGTAGCCGAGTCGGGCGCGATCGAGAAGGTTTCCGAATGCACCGCCGAGAATCATCCCACCGATCAAATTCGGCTCCCAGCGTTTCCAGTCGACATCCTTGGAAAACAACGTGGCCGAGGCAAGAACGGCCATGATGATGAGGGAGACAAGCAAGCCGTGGCCGGAGAACATTCCAAAGGCGACTCCGGTGTTTTCCACGAAGGTCAGGCTGAACACGTTCGGGATAATCGGGATCGTGACGATCGGCGCAAGACTGGTGAGCGCCCACCATTTGGAGGCTTGATCGATCGCGATGACGAGCGCGGCAGTTGCGAAGAGGGTGGCTTGTGGCAGACGATTCACGTTTCGAACGGTAGCACAAAATAGGGTTTCAGCCTAGCGGACCGCCCGGCCCGCCCGGCCCGCCGTCAGGAGCCCCGCGTTTAGAAGCCCGATTGATAACCCACATCGAAGCTGAACTTACCATTGTGCAACGCGTGGTCATCCCGCTTGATCGGGAAACCGTAGTCGAGCCGCAACGGACCGATTGGCAGGTTCAGGCGCAGGCCAATACCGACCGAGGCTTGAAGCTCCGGCCATAGCGAGGTGTAGTGCGCAAAGCGGCCATCGACGAAACCGGCGTCGGAGAAGACCGCGCCACGCACGCGGTCGATGATCGGGAAGGTCGCTTCAACATTTTCGTAGCCGTCCGTGAGACCACCGATGGCTTGTCCGGAGGTATCGAGCGGTCCCAGGGAGCGGTAGTTAAAGCCACGCACCGTACTTGGTCCACCGAGGAAGAAGCGGTCGAAGATCGGGACGCGAGCGCTGCTGCCGTAGTAGTTCACCACACCTGTGGATCCGCGGAAGGAGAGAATCACGTCATCCGGCAGTGTGTAGAAGTGGGCAAAGTCCCCGTTGAACTTGTAGATGTTCGTTTGGCCCAGGAGCGGTCCACCTGCCACTTGCGCGGTAAGATCGCCGACGCTTCCGTGACGGGTTAGACCGAGGCTATCGCGGGTGTCGTAACGGGCGCCCAGGGTGACGGAGCTCTCTGTACGGCTGCCTTTTTCCAGCAGCAGAGTCGGCGAGGCACCTTGTTGGAAGTTATAGAGGTCGATGTCCTGAAGCGTGTAGGAAATCGATCCCACCCAGAATTGGCTGATCGCCTTCTTCAACGTGACGCTAGCGCCACCCTGACGCTGATTGTAGTACGAGGACAGGTACTGGGCATCGTGGTAGAAGAGGTCAAAGCCCAAGGCGAGTCGTTGTTCCAGGAACCACGGCTCTTCGAAGCTAAGATCCACGTCCTTGGTTTGCAGACCGTATTGGAGACGTAAGCGGAACTTCTCGCCGCCACCCGTGAACGACGGGAAGTTAAAGAGATCGAAGTTCCCCTGAGTGACTTCCACGAATCCGAGCAAACTATCGACCGAGCTAAACCCGGCGCCGAATGTGACGCTACCGGTGCGTTTCTCTTCGACGGTAACCTGCATGTTCTTCCGGTTCGGCACGTTGGTCTCTTCAGGGGAGATATCCACCTTGCTGAAGTAGCCGAGGCCTTCCAGAACTTTCTGTGTCTGCTTCACGCGAACGGAATCGTAAATCTCACCGGGCGAGGAGAGAACTTCGCGGCGAATGACTTTGTCCTTCGTGTGCCCATTACCTTGAATGATGATCTGGTCGATGTACGACTGAGAGCCTTCTTTGATGTTGTAAACGATGTCCATCTTGCCACTCTCAACGTTCGGCTGCTGCGAGGGCTCGATATCGGTGCCGTCAGGGCCGCCTTCCAGATAACCCTTGGTTCCATAGAGGTCATGGAGGCGCTTTAAATCATTCTCCATCGAAGCCAGTTCGTCGTTCGGTTCTTTTTCAGGCGCTGTGTAGGCACGCGGGGAGAAGACGGTGCCTTCGCTCATCCGGATGATCGGGTAATTGCGGTAGGTGCGCAGCTGCGCTTCCGGGAAGATCGTGTTCCCCGTGAACGTGATCTTACCGACCGTGTACTGAATTCCTTCGAAGATCGTGATTGTCACACACATCTCGTCTTTACCGGGATAGGTGTAGCTCACGTCCTTAATGCTCATGTCAATGAAGCCTTTGCTGACGTAGTAATCGCGCAGGTCAACCAAGTCTTGACGGAAGTCGTCTTGATTGTAGACGCCCGATTTGTTGATAAACGAAAGCAGGTTTTTCTTCTTGGTCTTCAGGACCTTGGCCAATTCCTTGGTCGTCAGATGTTCGTTACCGACGAAAATCACGTTTGTGACGTAGGCCTTCGACCCTTCATTCACGATAAACGTGATGATCGAACGACCGTAGGTGTCATTGGTATCGATCTTGTAGCTGACTTGAACGTGGCTGAAACCCTTGTTCAAGTAGAGATCGCGGATCTTATCGCAGTCTTGAGAGACCTGCGACTCAATGAGCGGGCCAGCTATCTTCGACTTGATCTCCTTGCGAACGCGGCTCTCTTTGATGCGGGAGCAGCCCTTGACCTGAATATCCTTAATAGTCGCTTTAGGAATGACGAAAACGATGACCTTAACGCCGTCTGCTAGCGGTTCGTCGGTGATTTGAAGATTGTTAAAATACCCAGTGGCGTAGAGATTTTTAACGTCTTCTTCCACGCTTGCAGCTGAGTAGGGCTGGCCGACCGTTGTCCGCATGTTCGATTCAATAACGGCGTTCGAAAGCTGGGCGCGAGGCCCGATAAAGCGGATTTCAATGGCGCGGACGATGGGTCCTTCCGCAGCGGGCGAGATGGCCGGGGCACCGGGCGGACCAACGATGATCTTGTCCTTTTTTCCGGGCGCGGTGGCATCAACGGTAGCAGGGGCGGCAGGCGCCGTCGTCTGGTCTGCAGGTGGAGTGGTTGCGGAAGGTGATACAGCCCCACCCGGCGCAGGAGCCGCTGTATCGGGCGTTGCTGGCGTGGCGGGGGTTTGTGCGGAAAGCGATGCAGAAACCAGCGCTACAAGGAAAACAAATGCGATTCCTCTGGCAGCGACACTATTTGTAAGCATTTGTTTCAAATCTTCCCTTTCTTCTATGTTGCGAGGTGGTTACCCGCAGTTCGTGGCCACGCAATTTGCGTGGGGAGAGGGGAAAGGTCAAGCGAATATAGTGTCACTGGGGTTGCTGTCCATTCGATGGCCTAATAGCTCATCCATGAAAATGAACGCGGAAAATTAAATCGCGCCTATCAGTCGGAATTACGACTAATAGGCGATCGTCTACGGAACGGAGGACTTGCGGAATTCGTCTAGGATGGCGGTGTCGTGGAGGAAGGGATCGTCGAGGTTGAGCTGACGGCCTTCTGAGAGGTAGATCAAGTCCCAATCAATGACGTAGGAGAGCTTTCGATGCAGGATCGTTCGCATAGCTAAAGATCGAATCGCTGCACGGGTATTCATTGGTGGCTCCAGAAAGAAATTGCGATGGGCCAAACCGGGCAGCCCTGTTTCCGGCAAGGAAGCTCCGGGAATGCCGGAGATGAGGGATCGATCCGGGTTAAGGTTGTGATATTCCAGGTCCAAGCTCTCTAGCCAGCTACTTTTCCATGTGAGATTTTCGGCCTGGACGAATGCATCAAGAAGGTAACGTTTTGTGATCCAATCGACTTTGCCGATGAGTTGACTTGGGCTATTCCGGAGTTGGTTGAGAGATGACTCCCAGGCTTTCATCGTCCAAACGGAGTCCTCATCGTGAGGAATCTTGGAGCTTTTCGCGGCACTGAGGAACTGTTCCAGAATATCCACGGCGGAGAGCGTCCGTCCGTCCGTGAGCTTTACATCCCAAGGGCCATCCGGGGCGTGCGAGAGTTGGCGCATCGTGAGAACCGGTTCCGCGAGGGCGAGATCGGGGAGGCAATCGGCCTCCAGGAGATCAAGAATCAGCGCCGTGGTGCCGACTTTAAGGGCATTGCAGTAGGGCAGCAGGTTCGAGTCACCGAGGAGCAAGTGCAGTCGGCGGAATCGTCGATAATCGGCCAGGGGCTCATCACGGGCATTGATCAAGGCGCGGTTAAACTGCACCCACTCGTAGATATCGGTCTGGATAAAATCGGCGCGCTGGGAGATTTGATAAGGCACCTCTTCAGTCGCCTCCATGCGGCCGTAACGGCGCGGGGCTGTGGTCGTCCCAACACGACCAGCTCCGACCAGAAGGATGCGGGTGGCGAGAAACGCCAGGAGGGCATCGACATTCTTTTGGGTGAGGGGTGCCTCGCGCTTAAGGAGATAGTTCTCATGGCAACCGAAAGTGGCACTCGTGTAGTGATCAATGTTGTTCTTAATGAACGATACGGTGTCCGTTAGGTGCAGATCTTCCAGAGCTTGCTGAAGCTGGAGATCGCCCACCTGATCATAAGCGATCACATCGCCCAGGTTTTTACATTCCGGTGTGCACGATTCGACATGACCCATGTCGAGGTAGAGCCGTCCACCATTGAAAAGGAATCCGCCGTTTCCTGCAGGCTCATCGTAATCCCGGTCGTGCAGGTCAATCAGTCCGATTTTCTTTTTCTTAAACAAGTAATCGCGTACGCGAGTGGGAACGGTGGGCAATCCGATAGACTCGGGTGCCAAGCATCCGTACTCCGTCTCCAGCCCTGCGAGTCGCTGCATAGAAAGAAGCATACATCGAAATGGTTCCCTGCCAACCGGGGAATAGCAGGTAGCTCGTAGAAAGGCGAAATTATGAGGGACATTTTCAGGGAGACGATTAAGTTTGGTGAGGGTGAACCGTCCACATGACCATACTCGAGTTTTCGATCGGCTTCTGCGCGAGGCGGAGGCTGGAGGAAGTTTGTCTGGACGCGCTTGGTACGGCGTGGGCTGGATGACGGAACACGGGCGGGGTGCTGTGGCGGATGAAGCGCGGGCGCTGACCTTTTACCTGAAGGGGGCCGCGCTCGGTCATGTGCCCAGCATGCGCAGGTGCGGCAAGATTTACATCACCGGTCAGGCTAAAGAGGTCGCGAAGGGGTTGGAATGGCTGGAACGAGCCGCTGCAGCGGGTAACCTGGAGAGCAGTTTTTTTCTGGGGAAGCTGTACGAAGAAGGCAGCGCAGTACCTAAAGACGATGAGCGAGCGCGGGAATATTACGAAACCGCTGCCGCAAGGGACCACGCCGGGGCGATCTTTCAACTTGCCATGCTCTACATGCAAGGGCGCGGGGTGGAGCGGAGTATTGAACAGGCGGTGCAGTTTTTGAAGCGCAGTGCAGACGCTGGTAACGCGCTTGCAGCGATGAATCTGGGCGCGATGTTTGCTTGGGATAAACTGGCCGCCAAGGACGATGCCAAGGCGTTGAACTGGTTCTTTCTCGCCGCTCAAAAGGGATTTGCTCCGGCTCAGTATGAACTTGGCCGGATTTTTCAAGTCGGGCGTGGGGTGAGTCGAAGCGAGAAACTGGCGTTTGTCTGGATGCAACGTGCGGCGGATCACGGGCACCCCGAGGCCTTAGGAGAAGTGGGGCGCATGTTTCGATGGGGCACCGGCGTGACGCGGGACTATGCGCAAGCGCTCGATTACCTGGAAAAGGCCGCTGAAAAGAATGATAACTTGGGGATGTTTGTGCTCGGCCAGATGCTTTCTCAAGGCTTGGGCGTTCCGCGCGATGATGTCCGCGCCTGCCACCTCTTTTCGCAAGCAGGGAACAATGGATTTGCCAGTGCTCAGGTGGAAGCGGGGATCATGTATCGATTTGGCCGGGGCGTCCCCGTCAACGTGGAGAAAGCGCTGGAATATTTCCAAAAAGCCTCCGGGCACGGTCACGCCAAGGGGTACATTAACCTGGGCATTTTGCATCGGGATGGAATCGGCGTGCCTCAGGACTATAAGAAGGCCGAGGAATATTTCCGATGTGCTGCCGAATTGGGTGATGGCTATGGATGGAACGAGCTGGGGCTATTTTACGATAAGGGCCACGGTGTGGAGCGCGATTACGAAAAGGCGATCGCCTATTATTTAAAGGCGGCAGATCGCGGGTACTACCGGGCGTGGACGAATCTTGGCTGGATGCACCACTCCGGCAGTGGCGTTCAGATGGATTACGCTAAGGCGCACGAGTATTATTTGAAAGGCGCTGAGGCGGGTGACTCCGCTGGTCAAAGGCAGCTGGCGGTGATTTATCGCGATGGTAACGGCGTACCGAAGGACTACGAGAAAGCGGTCTGGTGGTTGACCAAGGCCGTCGATCAAGGGGACTCAACCGCCCAGGCCGATTTAGGTTACATGTACGAGGGCGGGCGCGGCGTGGAGCAAGATCATCAAAAAGCCGTGCATTATTATCGCCTGGCTGCCGATCAAAATCATGGTTACGGGCTGAGCCGACTGGGTTGGATGCACGAGATGGGGCGGGGTGTTCCCAAGGATCACGCCATGGCTCTTGATTGTTACACGAAAGCGGCCAAGCGTGGCAACCCCGATGGGATGTACCATCTGGGCGAAGTTTATCGGCGCGGTTTAGGCGTGGAGCGGGATTATAAAGAGGCGCTGGACTGGTATTTGAAGGCGGCCGCAGCGGGCTTTGAAGAGGCCTACACGGAGGTTGGACGGATGCACGAGCTCGGCCAGGGCGTGCCCAGAGATCTCGCGAAAGCGTGTGAGTTTTATATGCGCGGTGCTGAGCGTGGCGATGAGTATTCCGAGACCACGATGGGTCGCATGTACGAATTCGGCCTAGGCGTGCCGAAAGATCTCGTTAAGGCATGCGAGTTTTACGCCAGAGCAGCGAATAAGGGCTACGGTGCGGCGCAGCGCAGTCTCGGGATCATGTTCCGCGATGGTCTGGGCGTGGCTCAGGACGATTCCATGGCCGTTATGTGGTTTCGTAAAGCCGTCGAAAATAAAGAGCCGAAAGCGCTCTCTGACCTGGGGTGGATGTACGAGTGGGGGCGCGGATTTCCGAAAGATCTGGCGATGGCCGCGCAGTTCTACCAACGTGCGATCGATTTCGGCGAGTTCGGTGAGGCGGGTGGCCGTTTCTACCTCGGCAGCATGTACCGGCGTGGCGTGGGGATGCCTAAGGATCTGGTCAAGGCGTTTGAACTCACCTCCAGAGCCGCTGAGCAAGGCTATTTCCGGGCGATGTACCAAACCGGACGGATGTATTTCCTGGGTGAGGGCGTTGAAAAAGACGTGGAAAAGGCCGTGGAGTGGCTGGAGAAAGCGGTTCGAAATGGCGTGAGTGACCCGGAACGGCTGCTTGAACAGGCTAAGCGCGCCTTGGCTCAGTAGAGCACATTAATTGCGGCGAAGTCGTGATTAAAAAATTAGAGTTGACCAGTCGGTGTGTTTGCGGTCTTATTTAACCATAAAGTTAAATGCAATGTCCGCCGATCCGCTCTCCCTCACATTCGCTGCTCTCGCCGATCCCACCCGGCGTGCGATACTTGCCAAGCTCGCGCAAGGCGAGACCTCCGTCGGCGAGCTCGCGGCTCCGTTTAAAATGAGCCTGCCGGCCATTTCCAAACACCTGAAGGTGCTCGAGCGGAGTGGACTCATTTCCCGCAGTCGCGACGCACAATGGCGGCCCTGTCGAATCGAGGCGAAACCGATGAAAGAGGCCGTCAACTGGCTGGAGCATTATCGCCAATTCTGGGAGGAGAGTTTTGACCGGTTGGAGGTCTACCTGAAAGAACTTCAAGAGAAGGAAAAGCAAAAAAAGAAAAACAAAAAAACCAAGGAGAAACATGAGCAGTGAAAACATAATCGAATTTCCAACCGAACAATCGCTCGTGCTGAGCCGAGTGTTTAATACCCCGCGTAAACTCGTCTACGCTGCGTTCACTGAAAAAAAACATATCGATCAATGGATGGCTCCGCGCGATTTTGTCGTGCGCGATTCCGGCGGTGATCTACGCGTCGGCGGTAAGTGGTTTACTCTGATGATCGCGCCCGATGGCGAGCGGTTTCCGATGAGCGGTATTTATAAGAAGATCGTGCCGGATGAATTGCTAGTAACCAGCCATGTGTGGGAAGGCGATGATGGCCTCCCGGAGCATGAGACGCAGCTGACGTTTCGATTCGAGGATGCGGGTGCGGGCAAAACAAAGGTCACGCTGGAGCAGTCCAACTATAAGTCCATTCAATCGCGTGATTCTCATTCGGAAGGATGGAGCGGATGCTTTAATAAGCTCGCGGATGTTCTGGGGCATGTCGCCGATGCTGCAGAGGTCGCCTCGGACCGTGAAATTCTGGTCTCCCGTGTTTTCGATGCACCGCGAGACTTGGTTTGGGAAGCGATGGCGAACCCGAAGCATCTGATCCATTGGTGGGGACCCGTCGGCTTCACTAACACGATTGAGGTGATGGATCTTACGCCCGGCGGCGTGTGGAAACATGTGATGCACGGCCCGGATGGAAAGAACTACCCGAATGACAGCATCTTTACACAGGTGGTGAAACCCGAGGTGATCGCGTACGAACACAAGGTTCCGAAATTTGTCGCGACATGGTCTTTTGAAGCGCTCTCGGACCGCCAGACCCGCTTAACCGTTCGTATGGTCTTCGGGACCTCCAAAGAGCGCGAAACCGTCGTTCGAAACTTCGGGGCAATCGAAGGTGCTCATCAAACACTGGCCCGGCTGGCTGAATTGCTAGCGAAACCGTTTAATCCCTAAACCAACCAACAAAAAACCAAACCCTCATCTAATGAAAACGAACACCTACCTGCAATTCAATGGAAACTGCGAACAAGCGCTCCATTTTTATCAAAAAGCGCTCGATGCAAAACTGGCCATGCTCATGCGTTACGGCGAC
>CAVURW010000178.1:0-10105 GCA_963743595.1 uncultured Verrucomicrobiae bacterium | reverse complement strand
AGCAGGATGATCCAGCGGCAGCGCAAGCGGCCTACGACGACTCCAAGTGGAAGACGGTGAGCCTTCCGCACTCGTACAATGACGATAAGTTTCGTGAGTGGATCTCAACGCGGAACGCCACAAAAGGAGAGACGCATTATTACGGGCTCACCTGGTATCGAAAGCACTTCACGCTCGATCCGAGCTACGCCGGTCGCAAAGTCATTATTGAGTTTCAAGGGATTACGCTCGTTGCGAAGTTTTTTATTAACGGTCAACCCGCGGGCATTTACGAAAGCGGTGTTGCTCCGTGCGGCGTCGACATTAGCGATTACGTGAAGTTCGGTTCCGACAACGTTTTGTCGGTTCAAATCGATAATGACCCGAACGTAAAAATCTCCACGTATAACAACGCCAAGTTGCCGTTTGGTGAGCCGTTTAATCCAAACTTTGGCGGCTTAAATCGAGATGTCGTCTTGCACGTCGCTGACCGCGTTTACCAAACCTATCCACTCTTCCTTAACCTGGCAACATCCGGGACGTACATCTACTCAACGTCAATCGACACATTGAAAAAGAGTGCGGATTTACATGTCGAATCTGAGGTGAAGAATGACTCAAAAGCCGAACAAAAAGTGAGCTGCTCCGCAGTCGTTGTGGATCGAGATGGAAATCAGGTCCAGACGCTTTCCGCTGATCCACAGACGCTCGCCGTTGGCCAGAAAGCGGTGTTCAAAATGATGGCTCCGTTAACCGGCATTCACCTCTGGAGCCCGGATTATCCCTACCTGTACAAGGTCTATTCGATGGTCGCGGTCGATGGCAAAACGGTGGATGTTTTAGGCACATCCATCGGTGTTAGGCAGTTCACGTTCAGTGCCGATCACGGGCTACAGGTGAACGGCTACCCGCTTTATCTGAAGGGCTTTGCGCCACGGACCTCCATGGAGTGGCCCTGTGTGGGGACACCGGTCGATTGGATGAACGAGCTCGACTTTAAGATGATCAAGGAGTGCAACGGGAATTTCGTTCGGCCGATGCACATCGCGCCGCGTCCGATTCAAGTGGCTGCGGCCGATAAATTTGGAGTGGTCATGGTGGTGCCTGCGGCCAATAACGAAGGCGATTCCAAGGAGCCCGATATCTGGCGAGAACGCGTGGACGACATGCGCGATGTGACCATTTATTACCGGAATAACCCCAGTGTCCTGTTTTATGAGGGGTGCAACCAGATTCTCTCCACGCAGCACATGAACGACATGAAAAATGTGCGGCTCACCTGGGACCCGTTTGGCGGACGGTTTGCCGGACTGCGCTCGAACGACGACAACACCACACTGGGAGTGCGGGAATATTCGTGCACCATGGATGGGGCGGAGAGTCAGAGCGATGATCCGCTCTGGGACGCCGAGTACGCACGTGGCGAGTGTCCCCGGCGCGTGTGGGATGAATACACACCGATGTTAAATCCACGCTGGGATGGCAAAGATCCGGCAACGAAATACATTACTGGTGGCTACTTCGCGATTGCCTCGGATTACCATCGCTCACTTGGTTTAAACAGCGGATCGGGCGATTTCATTGGCGATTATCTTCACGAAGGAAGAACAGGATTTGGTTATTTCCGACTACAGAGTTCCGAGGACATGGTGCTGGAGAATTTGGCGAAGTACTACGCCCGATATGCACGCTCCGTTTTCGTTCCAGCGAACGGAAACAACCAGGAGAAGGGGATCATGGTGGGAGGCGCAAAAATCATTTGGTCCGATTCCGTTACTGATGGTCGCATGCGAGACACGGAAGTGGCGCGGGTGAGCGGTGCGGTCGATGGTGCGCGCCTTCCCAAGGAAGTGTTTTACGGGATGCAGGTGGCTCAGAATCCGAAACCGCAGGTCTACGTGGTGGGACATTGGAATTACCCAGCAGGCACCGTCAAACGGGTCTATGTCGTCAGCAACACGGCAAAGGTGAAGCTTCAGACGCTCGATTCCTCCGGGACCGTGATAAAAGATTATGGGTTCGGACGGAACGATTTCACTCCTCCTCAAAACGATCAAATCAACTACTACTGCTACGCGTTCGACAAGGTGACGTGGCAACCCGGCGCGATCAAAGCGATTGGCTACGATGCGAAAGACCAAGTGGTCTCGACCTCGCAGAAATCGACAGCCGGTCCAGCTGCTGCACTGAAGCTCACGCCCATTCTCGGGCCCAGCGGGCAGTTTCTAGCAGACGGTGCCGATGTGGCGATGTTCGATGTGGAGGTGCTCGACGCGAAAGGAGACCGCTGTCCGACTTTTGAAGATCGAGTCGATTTCACCTGCAACGGAAATGGGCTGTTTTTAGGCGGCTACAACAGCGGCACTCGATACAGCACGAATCTTCAAAATGCGACCACGGGCTACCACTTTAACCTCGAGTGCGGGATCAATCGCGTGTTTGTGCGTGCAACGCGCCAAGCCGGGCCATTCACTCTTACGGTGAGCGGCTCGGGATTGACCTCGGCCACCCAGACCATCACGTCCACCGCAGTTGTGGTTAAGGACGGATTGATGACCGAATCGCCGCAGACCTATTCAGTGACACTCGGCCCCGAACCGGCTCCGATTTCCTCCAAGAATCCGGTGGTGAAGTCAGGAATCGCGGGCACTTCAGGTGGCGGTAAGCCGGCTGTAAAGGCGAATCAGCCGGCCCCAAAAACGCTGATCAGCGACTTAGCCTACTCCGGAACGCACCCGGACGTGGAGCTGGCCGAGAACTTGCAAAAGGGCACTAAAGTCTACAAAGACGCCGAACTTACCTTGGATGCGTTGCCCTCCTATCTGCTCGGAGCCGAATTTATCCGGCCCTTCCAAAGCGATGCAGGCGAGACTTCTTCCACTGACCAATATCAATTCAACCTGATCCGTTTCTCGTATGTCTATCTGTTGATCGATTCGGCCAATGACATGCCGGAGAACAATAACAACGAGACCTACAAGTGGGAGAAACTTCCGGAGACGGTCTTGTTAAACGGTCGGACCATGAATGTGTATAAGAGTCGATTGATGTCGCCGAATGAGAATGTCTACTTGGCAACGAACGGCCATGGGACTAGTCGATTTGATCCGAAGAGCAACATGTACCTGGTGATGATCGCCTCCGCGGAGCATCCGCTAATCAAGCCGGGCCTGGTGGTCTCGGCCAGCACAATTGACCGAAACGATCAACCGGCAATGGCGATCGATGGTGATCCGAATACGCGGTGGACGGCTACGGCAGCGACTGAACCGCAATGGCTGAAGATCGATCTCGGTCAGTCGGTCGCGATCAGCAGTTACAAAATCAGTTGGTACCGAGGCGATAAGCGCGCGTACAAGTATCTTATTGAGCTCAGCGACGACGATAAAACCTACCACACATCCCTAGACGAGCAGACGAACACGCTTAGCGGCGATCCCGAGTATCTGGTTCCTTCAACAGCCACAAATCAGGGGCGTTATTTACGGATTACGGTTACGGGTGGGGGTCGGCCCTCAATCATCGAAGCGACGGCGATGGGAGTTCCTGCATCGCAGCTTCGCTAGGGCTTTGATCGATATGCGGCGGCAAATGGAATGTCGCGATCAAATAAGTATCTAAAGACGCAGCGCAATGGGTGCGCAGCATCAACCGTGTAGAGGCGTGTAAGGTGTTTCTCCCATGGTAAACACGCTCAGTAGGCCATTACGCTAGCAATTGCAGGCTCTGCGTAAAAAGATAGTCGTAATTGCTTTATTATGTTGTTTACGAATACGGTTCCGTTGTACTCTGCGCCATTGTATCCATCTCTATGAAAATACCCATTGTTTTGCGAGTCGCCTTCATTTCTCTAGCGAGCGTCACCCTCCTCTTTCGAGAGCTTCGAGCCGACCCGGGTAAGGACCCTGACTTTGGTCCGAACGTCATGGTCTTCAGCCCGACCGATGATGCGGCAACCATTCAAAGTAAGTGCGATGCGGTGTTTCAAAAACAAGAGTCGAACCAGTTTGGAAATGATCGCAATGCGATTTTCTTCAAGCCGGGCACCTACCCAGTAAAGGTGAAGATTGGCTTTTACACGCAGGTTTATGGGCTCGGTAAATTTCCCGATGACACCACGCTCACGGGCGGTTTTCATTGCGACGCGAAGTGGATGGGCGGCAATGGAACGTGTAATTTCTGGAGAGGTTGCGAGAACATTGCTCTTGGAGATGGGTCGAGCAACCTGATGTGGGCAGTTTCCCAAGCTGTTCCGCTGCGGCGCGTTCACATCAAGGGAAAGTTGACGCTGTTTCAGCCCGATGGAAATCCCAATTGGACGAGCGGTGGGTTCATGGCCGATTGCCAAGTGGACGGAACGATCGTTCCGGGTTCACAGCAGCAGTGGCTCTCCCGCAATTCCTCGTGGCAGGGGTGGTCAAATGGTGTCTGGAACATGGTGTTTGTCGGTTGTCCTTCGGCACCTGCAGGAAATTGGCCTGATAAGCCGTACACTGCGGTCGAAAAGACCCCGGTGATCAGCGAGAAGCCATTCCTGTTTATCGATCAAGACGGCGGATACAAAGTCTTCGTCCCTGGTCAACGCAAGGATTCCGTCGGATGCAGTTGGGAAAATAACGAGGCCGTGGGAACGACTCTGCCATTGGCGAGTTTCTACATTGCACGAAGCGATAAAGACACTGCTGACACCATCAATGCGGCTTTGGCTAAAGGCCAGAACTTGCTGTTGACTCCTGGCGTCTATAAGCTGGATGACTCTCTTAAGATCACTCGTGCGGACACGGTGGTTTTGGGCATCGGAATGCCGACTCTCTCTCCCGTTAAGGGAACAGGTGCCTTGGAAATTGCAGATGTGAACGGCGTTAAAATCGCGTGCGTTCTCCTGGATGCGGGTCCGGTCAATTCACCTTATCTAATGCAGGTGGGCGAGACGGGCAGCAAAGCATCCCACGCCAATGATCCCACGATCATCTACGATATCTTCGCTCGAGTGGGCGGTGGCTCGGAACTGGGCGTGGCCACTTCTGCGGTGATCATTAACAGCAACGATGTGATCGGGGATCAGGCTTGGCTCTGGCGTGCCGACCACGGAAACATGGTGGGATGGAGCTCGAACAAGAGCACGAATGGACTCATTGTGAACGGCAATAACGTCACGTATTACGGTCTATTCGTGGAGCACTACCAGCAGGATATTACCCAATGGAACGGCGAAAATGGGCGTACGTACTTCTATCAATGCGAACTGCCCTACGATCCACCCACCCAGAACGACTGGACACACACGTGGAACGGTCAAAAAGTCAACGGTTGGCCGGGTTACAAGGTGGCTGATAACGTGAAGACCCACGAGGCGTGGGGCCTGGGGGTCTACGCCTTCTTCACAAACAACGGAATCTTATGCGATCACGCCTTTGAAGTGCCAAAGACGCCCGGCGTGAAGATTCATAACGCCTGCATCGTTGGCTTTAAAGCCGAGAGCGGAATTGTGTCTGTCATCGATGGGGTGGGTGATGGCACGATCGGCTCGAATAAAGGCAAAACGCCGAAGGTCGAAGAGTTCCCGACTCAGTAACCAACTGCGGGAAAATAATCGAGCAGGCTCTCGCGAAATGCGGCAGCCTGCTTTGTTATTTCGTAAGTAGTCGATCGAACTCGAGATTCACCATACACACATCATCGAAAAATCCGGCAGCTCCGGTGAACGCTTTCGCCAGAAGCAGCACCTCTTCCAGAAAGGCATCGCCCTTTTGGGTGCAGCAAGAGTTGACCATTCCTAAGAACGGCGATTCTTCCTCAGCATGAATGTCCGAGATGCCGTCGGTATAGAGGAGTATTGCGTCGCCGGGTACGATTGATGAAGTTTGAGTCGCGTATTTGGAGTCGGGATCGATTCCCAACGCAAAGGGGACCAAGCCCTTCGGCGGTTCCAGGAGTCGTGTGGAGCTGTCGTACCGCACCAAATGGATCGGGGGAGGGTGGCCGGCATTGGCAAATTTGATCTCGCCGGTGGTTACATCCAGAACCAGGTAACAGGCTGTCACGAACATCGAACTTTCCAGAGGTGAAAAGAAAGTGCAAAGCCGTTGATTCAGCGCTTCGAGAAATTCAGTCGGTGCCGCTGAGAGTGCGTGAAGTTCTTCGACGATCGCGCGTTGCAAAGCGGTGATCAAGGCCGCATGAACGCCGTGGCCCATAACATCGCAGATTAAGACGCCAACCTGCGTTTCGGATACGGATACGATATTGAAGTAATCGCCACCAAGCTGTGCAGCTGGAAGATAACGGTGGGCAAATTTAACGGCGCTCTCACTGGGCGTGCATTTCAAGGGGAAGACGGGGTACTGCTGAGGGAGCAGGGCCAATTGAACCTGCCGGGCCAGCGCGAGCTCCCGGTCAATCTGCTCCTGTTTTTCCGCCAAAGCGCGACTGTAAACACGCAATTGTTCGGCCTTATAATGCTCCTCAGTGACATCTCGGGAGATCCCGCAAGTTCCAGAGACTTGCCCCTCTCGATTGCGCATCGGAACTTTAGTCGTGGAGGACCAACTGACCCGTCCATCCGGCAAATCCTCTCGCTCGACCTTGGCGACGATTGGTTTTCCTGTCTGAAGTACCTGCTTCTCGTCGCTCAATGCTTCCGTCGCGTGCGTTGAGAGGAATAAATCGAAATCGGTTTTTCCCAGCACCTCGTCCAGGTTTCCCATCTTGTGAAACTCCAGGAGCGCGCGGTTCACCAGGAGAAATCGCCCCTCGAGATCTTTGAAATAGATGCGATCGGGAATCGAATCCATTAAGGCTTCCAGCAACTGATGTTCGGAGTGGGGTCTCATCTGAGAAGGGCCATCATCCGGGAAATCTCGGAAAATTCGAGATAAAATGCAGGGCGAGTAATTGTCAAATGCGAACCGCTGCCGTGCATTACGGAGCCGTAATTGACTGCTGGTGCGCAAATAGGAATTCAAAAATCATTCATTATCCTGTTGCGCAAAAAATCAGCCTGAAGTATAAATCTCCCAATGGTGATCTTTAAGCATGCTAAGTGGGTCAATCGCCGAGGTGAAAACGGTGCCAAGGCTGCATTTACTCTCATTGAGATGCTTGTGGTCATCGCCATTGTCGCAGTGATCTTTACGACGATTGCGTTCACCGGGAACAGCACCAGCTTTACGAACGGAGCTTACAGCGTGATGGGAATCGTTCAACAGGCGCAATCGTACGCCACCTCCCACTCCACTTACGTCTGGGTGGGTTTCTTTGAGGAAAACCCAGCAGTGCCGGGCGTTGCCGGGCAGGGGCAGTTGGTGATTAGCGTCGTAGCATCCGTGGATGGGACGAATCTTCTTTCGCAGCTCAGCGCCGGACAATTGCCCAGTGCGAGCCTGATTCAGCAGTCGCAATTGATGCGAATCCCGAACATCCACGTGAACACCGGTTTATCGACGAACGATATCCCCAATCTACTCCCGGCAAATTACCAGATTGATCCGACCGCCAGTAGCAGTTCTGGCGCGGTTACCTTTGCCTATCCCCTCCTGGGCACTGCGCAGTACAAATTTCAGCAGATCATCCAGTTTTCTCCTCAGGGAGACGTCTCCGCAATTTACGGAAGCCCCGTTCAGATTCTTCAGCTCGGCTTAATTCCCGCCGTGGGAAATCAGCCGCTCACAAACAATAAGAACGTAGCCGCCATCCAACTCTACGGCATTGGCGGGAAGGCCATCTTGAACCGCCCATGAAAAAGAGAAATCGCTCCTGCAAACGTGCGTTTACGCTCGTCGAGGTCCTCATTTCGATCGCGATCTTAGGCACGATGCTGATTGCGGTCTTTGGACTGCTCGGTGTGGCCTTGAGCAACTCAACATCGGAAGCGTCAGAGACGGGAGCTGGATTCATTCTCTCGACGATTACCTCGGATATCCGTTCGACATCGGCCACGGCCACAAATACGACGCTCTACACGATCACGATGCCGGTTGCTGGAGCGGCGACTTCGACGAATCCGAACAAGTTTTATCTCGATACAGACTACAACATCACGACTTCCATTCCCAACGCTCGTTACCAAGTCAACTACTGGACGACGGGCTCGACCACCACGTCCCAGGAGAGTTTGGTTCGGGTGATCATTTCCTGGCCGGCTGGCGCGCAGTACACCAGTCCTCAGGGTTCAGTCGAAACAGTAATTGCCTTTGACCGCACACAATGATGAAAACACCCACTCACTCAAAAAATGAACGAGCCTTCACTCTGGTTGAAATGCTCGTGGCAATAGCGATTCTCGGAATCCTCTGCACGATTCTGATGCAGATTCTCTCCAGCGTAACCGGCGTAACGATCGGTTGCACCAAGCACTTCGATGCCGATACACAAGCGCGACTGGTTCTGGATCGAGTGAGCTACGACGTCGCGCAAATGATTCAAAGAGCCGACGTTGATTACGATTTCCCTGCAGCGGCTTCTGCCAACGGCAATAACGAGATGTATTTCTTCAGTCAATCGAGCGGTTATTACCCCTCCACAGCTGTCAACCCGCCGGCACCAACGACCGCATCGACGACAAGTGCGCTCGACCCGAGAAGCAGCGTTTCGCTGGTGGGCTACCGGATCAACCCGGCTACGAACCAAATGGAGCGGCTCAGTAAGGGGCTCGTCTGGAGCGGCGTCACAGGCGCGAACTCTGCCGTGTATCTTCCTCAAACGATCGTCGGCACTTGGCCAACCTTATCTGCAGACACAAACTTCCAGGTGATTAGCGAGGACGTGTTCCGCCTCCAGATTCAGTTCCTCATCCAAAACGCGACGACTCCAGCGCAGGTTTCCAGCACACCGAATCTTGAGGGCATTCCGGCAGGCACGACCGGATATTTTAATCCTAAGGAAGTGATGGCCATCGTCGTTTCGTTGGCGGTTCTCGATTCCACGTCGCAAAAAATAGTCCCGAGTGGCGGGTTAGGGATCGCCGCTTCGAAATTGCCCTCTGCGCTTGGCGCGGCACTTCCCATGTCCTCCTGGGAGACCAACATCTTCAACCTCGGTCTACCTAGCGAAGCCGCAGGCCAAGTCCGTTTTTATCAACGGTTTTGCTTCTTGAACCACCAAGTTCTCCAATAATGAAAACGCCGCGCAACAAAAGTAAATCGGGGCAAACCCTCGTCGTTGTCTTGCTCTACTTGTCGCTGTTGATCGCTCTGGCGTTGTTGTTTCTCGTCAGGTCGATGACGGCACTTCAGCTCTCGTCCAATAGCGTTTCGGGTGAGAAAGCCTCGGATTTAGCGTTGAGCGGCGGTGACATCGTGATTGGCGACCTGAAGCAGGAGATTATCGACGGCTCTACGAGCAGCAGCTTCGGCACCTACAACGTCTATCTGCCGAAACCGACCGCCACCGGAGCCCTTTCTACGGCAGTTCCGGCGATTGCTGGGTTCACCCCTGCAATAACCAATGGAATCGAAACGGATGGTCTGGCGAACCTCGTCAAGCTGAGTCAGAACGGCACCCCCTTTTACAGCAACACGGCGAATACAAATTACGCGAACAACGGAATCAGCCGCGCCTCTGCGGTAAACACGAGCATTGCTTCTTTGGACGGGCGAGTCATCACCCCAGCACGTTGGAACAGTCATTACCTCATCGCGCGACCTGTGGCGAACCAGGGTCTGGGCCTCAATTCCACGCCCGTGGCAAATTTCCCTTCGCCGGACTGGATCATCATGACGCGTTCCGGTGCGGGTAAGGCGTACACCGCTGCAGATCTACCGAACCTTTCCAGCTCTACAAATACGCAGTTTGCCGTCGGACGTTTCGCCTACACTGTTTACAACGAAGGTGGCCTGCTGGACATGAACGCCGCTGGGTATCCCAGCAGTTTGACGCCGCAACAGGTGGCTCAAAAGGCTTCGCTTGCGTTTGCCGATCTGACTCAATTAGGGCTCACGAAGAATCAGGTCGATCAGATTGTCGGGTGGCGAAATCCCTACACTTCGGAACTGGGCGCGAGCTCACAGTTTGGGTCGGTTGCGTTTAACGCCAGCACCGGTTCGAACTGGCTGAATAACTTCGTGAATTACAACTACTGCCAGACGAACTCCGCCCTGCCGTCGTTCGGTCAAAAGAACGGTTTTAT
>CAVURW010000177.1:0-4904 GCA_963743595.1 uncultured Verrucomicrobiae bacterium | reverse complement strand
CCGCTTTATTGTCAATAACTCGATCATCCCCACTCCTCACAAGTCGGCACCAGGTACTTCCGGTGTCACTGATCCTGGCAACCTCGGAGGGCTCTGGATTCGAACCACATCTGTGGCGGGCACCGACACAGCGTTCATGCCGGGAGAATTGAGAGTATATGGCTTGACGGCCAACTCCATGGCCTCTTCAGCACCCTTTAGCACGGCTGGATATCCGAACTCAGCACTTCCTTGTGCGATCTGCAATACGAGTGTCGTGAATACGAGCCCAGAGCTGATGTCACAAGGCTATGCTTTCGGTAATTATCGAGGCTTTGAAGCAACCATGGTGACGACACCCTTGAGCGCGTTTCATACGGATTCGATCAGTGTCGCGGGCGATCAAACCATTCGAGCCACCACCGAACAGCTTACCCTGGATAACTATTGTTCATGGCCGAACATGGCACTGACGACTATTGCGCCGCCAACTGAGGTGGATACACCACATTTTCCCCAGTTTGGTTCTTCGTTTGCTGGTCCGTCAGTCCCTCTTACCACGGTGGGAAATTTAATCAGTTGTGGCACCAGTGATCCTCCAACGCCAATCTTGGTTGCGTCCTTGGTTGATCGCATGCCAGGTGTTTACAATACTGAGGCAAGCGTCACGATAGGAGTTGCTACTGGTACTTATCAATCGGCCTTCCCTGGACTTGTTTCTGGCGGAGCGTTTTTCAATCCATTGGCCATTGATACGAATTCATACACACGTGACTACTTTAACACGGGTAAGCTAGCCACGTTAAACTCGAGCCAATCTGATGTGCAGATCACCTCCTTTCCAGCCTCCGGGCCTTTGCCCGCGAATTCCTACGTTCAGACGGGTTGGTTACCTGATTCTGTGGGCCGTTCCACCTTCAACACTAACGTCGTTCTACGGACCATTCCCAGACAGCCTCTCATTTCGCTGGGTCAGTTCAAAAATATGACCTGTCATTATTTCCTTGTGGGATCGTCCGATGGATCTGGACAATTAAACTTCTCATTCTATCCGTTGGGCGGTTCTTATCAGCAGGGATTGCCCACAAATGTTGCCTTCGCATTTGGTACGGCGGCTACAGAAATAAATTCAGGCGCGGCAGGTGCAAATACGCTGTATCAGGACGATAACTTCTTATCTAATGAGGCCCTCTTCGATGGTTACTTTCTGTCCACGGTTCCACCATCGTCGTTCAATTCTGCTCTAGGCTGGTCGGACAGCCAAGCTTGGCCCTCGCCAACATCAACCTTCGATACCTTGAAGCAAAGCTATGTCGATTCTAATCTCCCCTTGCCGAGCGGTCGACTGATCTATTATCGCAGATCTCAAAGCACCTCGCTCCCCTCGCACGGTAACCCTCCCACACCCGATTCGTCCTCACCGAATTATGTGGATCTCCAATGCCCAAACACCGGCACCGCCAATGTTCGAAAACCGGCCGCCAACCTGCTGATCAACGGGGCTTTTAACATCAATTCCACATCCGTGCCGGCTTGGGAAGCCCTTCTCAGCAGCTCCAGCGGGGCGAATGTTAAGGTGAGCGCGTTGACGACAAGTCCCAGCGTTCTTCCAGCACCTGTTGTGGCAAATCAGTCTCTTATCTCTTTCGCTTCAACGGAATCTCCTTTCGTTAATTTTTTCTCGCCGATTTGGATCAGCACTTCTGCCACACCGGCTCCTAATACAGCATTATTTGGGCTGGTAAAACTCACGAATCTGGATATCGCTACCTTAGCTAAGAATATCGTGTACCAAATTCAAGCCCGAGGCCCGGCTTTATCTTTGGGAGATTTTTTGAATCGTTCACACCCACCTTTCCGGCCGGCTGCACATCAAATCTTCAACCTCCTACACCCGATAATTCCGCTATCGGTATACCAGGAAGTCTATCGCAAAATGACATTGTTCAGGCTATAGCGCCCACCATTTCAGCGAGGTCTGACACGTTCACCATACGCGTGTGCGGGAAATCGATAAATCCGAATACCGGTAACACAGATGCAACCGTTTACTGTGAGGCGGTCGTCCAAAGGTTGCCAGAATATGTCTATTCGAACGAAAATGGAGAGGTCGATTCAGCCGGCACCTCTAATTACGCGTATGACGACCCCAGTCAAACAACAGTAAATCCGAGTGGAGTAACTGGGCTGACTCTTTCTAATTACTGTTTCGGCAGACGCTTTAAAATCGTATCTTTTAGATGGATTCACTCGAATGAACTATAAATTCATAACTATCGCACTCACTCTGTTTACCTTGGCAATCTCGCTATCCCTAGGGCAGGATAACTCACAGAAAAAACCGTCGCACTTTCATGGGCTAGCTTGGGAGACGCCAATTAACGATCTCTTTCTGGCCCAGTCGCCTCCTCCCAGTCCTGACCCGAATGATCCAGCAAAATCACTTCCTGCTCCTGCGGATTATGAGGAAATACCACTAAAAATCACATCATTAGGGCGCTCCGAGTTCGTGCCTTATGATAAAGCGAAGCCGCTCTACTTCGTTAGACATGTCGGTGCACTTTTTAAAATCGCTGCAACTTTGGATCTCTCAGCGGCATCGGACCTTCCATTGCTATTTTTCATGCCGGGAAAGGCAAAGGGGAGCTTAGAGATTAAAGTGCTCCCGGACGATTTAACGAGTTGCCCGGGAGGGTCCTTCCGCTTTATCAGCCTGAGCACCATTCCCATCAAGGCTGTGGTTGATGACCAGTCGACTATTCTTCAACCGAACGAAGTGAAGATCTTGAAACCGACTTTAAAAGAGAGTCGGGTGCAAATGATGCTCCTACGTGCAGAGGATAACGCCCGTCAATACTCAAATCTTTGGGTCTGTAATAACACGGTTAGATATATGTTTTTTATAGTTGATACACCCCATCGCCCTGGATCTATTGATTGCTTGCGACTTGTAGACTCTGTCTTACTAGCAAAAGATCCTAATCAGCAATCAGGTACAAACTAGAATGTTGTCAGTTTATCCTTAACTCCTGCTCTGCCGAAAAACTTGACGAGTTCGAGACAAATGAGTTGCTCCCGATCCCATCGTATTTCCTGGAGTCCAGGGCCAGTGAATATCGCAAATGTGATGTGAGGTAGAATATTATGAAACGAGATTTTTAGGATCGAAGTGAATCCTTTCGGAAAGAAAACTCAAATGAATTAATTTAAATTACATTCGATCTCTGTTGGCCGGAGGGTATCTCCATCTCATGCTCACTTCCGTAGCCAAATCGAACCAATCCGTTTTTCCTGTAAAAAAGTAATCCTTCTGATTCAAAAATGAAACTCATTCTACTATTGCCAGCCGTCTTAATGTTGTCGTCCGTCCAAGCCTTTGCAGAACCCACGGAGGCAAAGGCAACCCCTCTGGATCCGAGCGCCGAGCCGATGCAATCCGGCAAGTTTCAAGCCACTTGGAAATCACTTGAACAGTATAAGGTGCCGGAATGGTATCAGAACGCCAAGTTTGGAATCTGGGCCCATTGGGGCCCTCAGTGCGAAGCTGAAGATGGGGACTGGTATGCGCGCAATATGTATATCGAGGGCACTAAACAGTATAAAGACCACTTGCGGGTCTATGGCCATCCTTCGGTAGCTGGATTCAAGGATATTATCCATGAGTGGAAGGCTGAGAACTGGGCACCAGAGAAACTACTCGCACTTTACAAAGAGTGTGGAGCGAAGTTCTTTATGGCCCTGGCCAATCACCACGATAACTTCGATACTTTTGATAGTAAGTATCAACCCTGGAACTCCGTTAATATTGGACCTAAGAAGGATTTGATTGGAGGGTGCGAGAGAGAATGGTTTGAGATTCGGTGTAACGATACATGCGGCTCACGCCTGGAGTTGGTACGAGCCTGCCCAAGGAGCTGATAAAAACGGCACATATGACGGCAAACTCACAAAGGCGGACGGCGTGGGAACCTGGTGGAACGGACTGGATCCACAAGACCTGTACGCCCAAAACCATCCTCCTGGCACCAAACTGGTTTGGAGTTGGAACGCCGCAGAGGGAAGTAGCGTTCCAGACAATGCCTACTGTCAAAAATTCTATAACCGCACCTTAGACCTGATCAATAAGTATCACCCCGACGTTCTCTATTTCGACGATACAGTGTTACCCCTATACCCTATTAGTGATGTGGGATTAAAAATCGCTGCTCACTTTTATAATAGTAATGCCCTGTGGCACAATGGAGATAACCAAGGCGTCCTATTGGGAAAAATTCTTCAAGGGGATGAAAAAAAATGCATGGTATGGGACGTTGAGCGCGGCGCTAGCCCGACTATCGAAGACCACCCATGGCAATCCGAGACGTGCATCGGCGTCTGGCATTACGACAGAAGTCTCTACAACAAGAATGGATACAAAAGCTCAGCTACCGTCATTCACACTCTGGCTGACGTGGTGAGCAAGAACGGCGTTTTTTTACTAAATGTTCCCGTTCGGGCGGACGGGACAATCGATGAAAAGGAGATAGCCGTTGTCCAATCAATTGGAAAGTGGCTGAAAACTAATGGTGAATCCATATATGACACCCGTCCTTGGAGAGTGTGCGGCGAAGGTCCATCGGTTGAACATCCACCAGCTATTCAGGCTCAAGGTTTCAATGAGGCGAAAATTAGCCTTACAGAAGACGACAAACGTTTTACGACAAAAGGCGATTCTACTATTTACGTCATTGTGCTCGGTTGTCCAACAAAGCCCGTTTTGGTCAAATCATTTAGCAAACAGGCTGGACTTCTAGACAGACGAATCAAAGCGGTTCAACTGTTAGGAAGCTCAGAGACAGTTAAATGGGCAATCGGCGACAATGGAGTTACAATTCAACCTCCCATAACGAAGCCTTTCGACGAGGCGATCGTATTTAAGGTTTCTC
>CAVURW010000176.1:0-5368 GCA_963743595.1 uncultured Verrucomicrobiae bacterium | reverse complement strand
GTCCTTCAGTGTGTAGGTGCAACTTCCTTCAAAGACCTCGGAGGTCGTGCCGTGAATTGCGACCACCGGCTGACTCCAGCCTGCGGGGAAATTTTGAATCGTTGTCTCACTGCGCATGAAATCACCCGCATCATCCGTTGAAAACAAGTAGACGTTTTTCTCGTCAGCAATCACCCAAAAATCGAGCCAGCCCACGCCTTTGGTAGTTGGGAGGTCGGGACGATATGAAAAGCACATTGTTGGTTTCGATATCGTTTCAGGTTTATCAATATCGTCCATCGTGCTGTAGGCTGGACCGCCCAAATTCGAAAGTCGATCGTGCCATCGGTAGAAAAGATACCATTTCTTTTGAGGGCGAAAATAAAACACCTGGGGAGCCGTTACCTCTTTCTCGTTTTCGAAAAGCGGGTAAACCTTCATTTGTTTTGCCGCAGAATCCCAATCTGCGAATTCTAGATAGGCCAGAGAATAATGCGCCTTCCCGTTATCGTTCGTCACCCGAGATACGAAGAGATGCCAGCGGTCATTCGAGCGGACGACGCTTGGATCTTTGTAGGCGATGATGCCGCTGATTGTTGGGTCTCCGGAGGGAAATACGAGAGGGCCCGTGGCCGTCCACGACATTCTGTTCTGTTCAAGTCGAGCAACAGCAGAATCCGAATCGACTGCCTGGAGAGAGACTAAGGAGATCCCAAGGAAATAGAATAGAAGCGGCGATTTAATATGTTTCATAATTGAAGTGAAGGCTTAAATCTCTGCTTTAGAGAATCCTTAGTTATGTTCAGTAAGTCGTTTGCTGCGAATGGGGAAAATTATTAAAAACGCTAATGAACATGAAGTGGGATCTTAAATAAGAGCAGGAGCTTTGATTTATTGATTCAATGAATACGCTAAATCAAGATCGTGCTGACTATACAAGAATGTTTTGTTATCTGAACCCTGAGAATATTGATTTATAAATCGAATTACATGAAAAAATACGCACAGGATTTGAGATAATTTACATGACAGTAAAGTCTTTTTTAAAATCGAAGCTTTTGCTACAGATCGGGGTGATTCCTTTTAAATTACAGATCGGTCTAACCTTTCCCTAAAACATATATGCTGCTCAGACGATTTGGAATATTACTTTCCCTTGTGTTGGTCTCGGTATCGACCTCTCTACCTGCTACGCCACCGATTGCGCACGAAGGGACAGTCGCCGATTTGTGGGACTGCAAGAGATCGCCGGTTTTAGAGCAGAGGTTAGGCATTGACGACTCGGGGCATGGGTATTTGACGTGTTGGCTGTGGGTTGACGGAAACTACAGAAATCAAACAATTGAGCTGAAGTATGGGGGAACCGAGAATTATCACGGGAGCATTCATCTGAGTTGGATCGGCTGGAAGCGGGTCGTTGTTCCTCTGGATGCGATTGAATCTGATGCGCAAGTCGCTTCCGATTTAAAGGGCAAGGTGCAGATGTCGATTCGGGGAAATCCGCCAGATGATTTAAAAATTGCCTACACTCCGATGACCTATTCCCGGGAGGTTACGGGTCCAGGATTAAGCGATGGCGATTTACTCGATCAGCTTGACTTGGCTCAGCCTGGGCTCAGGGAAGTGAAGACTTGCTTGGTGCAGGGCAACCAAAGCGGCGCCCTTCATGCATTGGCCGAGTATTTTCGGAAATCCCGACTTTCAGCGGCGACATTTGAGCCAACAACGGATGTGAAGAGAACGGAAACGGATGCGGATCGGCTGGGTTCTGGTGAACTATCGATCGTCGGGATTAACTACAAATACTCTGGCGGCAAAATTATCTGGAATTACAATCCGTCCGACGGTCGTCCCGATATGACGGCGGAATGGGTTTTCTATCTCAATCGGCTTTTTATTTGGAAGCCCTTGGCACAAGCCTACATCGCCACGCAAAACGAGAAATATGCGCAAACGCTCATTGGACAAATGCGTTCTTGGGTAAATACCATGTCCGCACCGGCAGTTGACGACGAAAAACCGAATTCCGGGTGGCGTGGTTTGGAAGTGGGGCTCCGAATGTCTGACTACTGGAATCCGGCATGGAACACGATTCTGCGCTCTCCGAGTATGAGCGATCAAGACGTGATCCTTACGCTGAAATCCATTTGGGAACAGGCGACTTTTTTGAATGGTCATCCGTTCGGCCCCGGTAATCACTTCTTATTAGCGATGGCAGGTCTCTCGACCAGCGGCGCGCTCTATCCAGAATTTAGGGAAGCGGCTCACTGGCGGGAGCGGGCGCGCGATGAATTGAATCATGCCTTAAAGGTGGGGGTTCTATCTGAGGGTGCTTGGTACGAGCTCTCGCCCTCGTATCATCAGTGGGTGACTGCCAAGATGATCGCCTTAGCCGAACTGCTAAAAAAGTGTGGTTATGTAGATGATATCCCGGCAACGGATATGCTCCAGAAGATGGCCGAATGGAATGTGAGGCTCTGCGCTCCCGATCTTACCGTTCCCCGGCTTAACGATGGCCACGGCACCACACTGAAAGATGTTTGCCAACCCGATTACATCAACCTATTTCCGAGTAGCCAGCTCCTGAAATGGGGACTCGACATCCAGTCGAATCCGGCGGCCACGCCACCTTCATTCACAAGTGAGGCTCTTCCAGATAGCGGCTACACGGTGATGCGAACCGGTTGGAACAAAGAGGCGAGTTATCTCTTGCTCGATGTCGGTCCACTCGGTGGCTGGCATGGTCATCAAGACGCGCTAAACCTCGTAAGTTGGTTTTACGGTCGGTTATTCCTCTTCGACAACGGTGGCTACAAATATGACGCCAGTGCCTGGAGAACGTACGGGCGTGGCAGTGCGTCGCATAATACAATTTTGGTCGACGAGCTCGGGCAGCAGCGTGGGTTTAGTGAAGCCGATCCCGGTGGTTCAAATCCTCCCAACACCCCGGTTCCCACGTTCTCTTCCAGCCCTGCTGCTGATTACGCAAGCGGTTGGTTTGTGGGAAATTATGGAACCGATGTAGACCACGCGCGGCCACTGGCAACGCAACACCGAGAAGTTGTTTTTATTAAGCCAAACGTCGCCCGCCAAACGCTCGCTGTTGTTTTGGATCGGATGAGCACAACCACACAGTCGGCACATCTTTATGACCTGCGCTGGCAAATTCTCTCTACCAAATGGAAGACAAGTTCGGCACAACACTGCACCTGGACGGTCGATGTCGGGCAGCCGAATCTAGCGGTCCTTTCGCTCAGCGGTGCTACGGAGTTTCACGCCGATTCGGGCGTTAAAAAGCCGGAGTTGCTGGGCTGGAATTTTCCCACTCAAAACGATGCCCCCGTCCCTGCGCTGACGCTACGACACATGGCTCGTGGCAAAGACGTCTCGTTCCTAACGGTGCTAATTCCGTTCCAGGGCATCGACGATCCGGTCTCGTCCGTAAAACAAAACTCATCGACTAGCTGGACAGTTCAGTTGGCGAATCAGCCGCCATTGACCATCAACATCGCGAACGTTGCGCCGACTGGGCGCTCGCTTCAAATTTCAGACTGATAAGAGGTAAAATAACCCGGGCCATGAAGGGTGACCAGGGAATCTACTCGCCTATTCGTTCACGGATTTACGAGCCCGATTTTCAGTGTGCTCACGTGCTTACCAGGAGCCTTTACGGGGAGCGATACCTGTAGTCCTCCTCGGCCTTGGGCCCAGACGGCATTTCCAGCTCCAAACAGTTCGACTGACTTTACCTGAAGACCCGATTTAGAACTGAGCGATGTGACAAGAATCTCGTGTTTTACCGGCCACTGCAGAATGAAGCAATAGAGGTAACCATCCTTTTGGGTGAATCGGAAATCTTCGCTAGTAAAGTCCGTGCGTTTGGTATCCGCAAAGTCACCTTCTTCCACTTTCGTGGGACCTTCGCCGAAGACGATCCAAGGCCGCGTTCCATAAATGCCTTCACCATTCAGGAGAAACCAGTCGCCGATTTCTTCGAGCATTTCGACTTCGCGTTGAGGAATCGTACCATCGGGTTTTGGCCCTACATTGAGTAAGAGTGCGCCGTTTTTACTCACCACGTCGACAAGATCGCCGATGATCGAGCTGACCTCTTTGTAATCATGATTACCGCAATAGCCCCACGAGTTTTTCGATACTGAAGTGTCGTTTTGCCACAGCGCCGGGCGAATCCCGTCGAATTGGCCGCGCTCGATATCGTAAACAGCCGCACCTTCAGCAAATGCCGAGTATTTGTAATTGATGGCGACTTCTTTGCCCCATTGATGAGCACGATTGTAGTAGTACGCGGCGAACCGTTGTAAATAGGGCTCGAACGCCTTGTGCATGATCCACCAGTCGAACCAAACGATCTGGGGTTGATACTTGTCGACCAATTCACACGTGCGCCCTCAGCCAGCTTTCTAGGAAATCCGGCGTCGGGCGTGGCTCGGAATGGGGATCTCTGCCGATATGGCCGTGTTCATTATTCGGCGGGGCTTGCTGGGCAGGGCCGTAAAAGTCGGCATACTCCGGATTCATCACGTCTGAATCGAATTGCTTCCCGCCATCAAAGAAAAACCAGTTCTCAGCGCGATGACTCGAAATAGAAAAGAAGAGCCCATGATCGTCGCAAGCGCGTTTTAGTTCACCAATAATATCGCGTTTCGGCCCCATGAGAGGCGCTTTCCAGCGGGTAAAGGAAGAATCGTACATGGCAAAGCCGTCGTGATGTTCGGCAACAGGCATGACAAATCGCGCGCCCGCCCTTTTAAACAGAGACACCCAATCCTTCGAGCTGAAGTGTGTTCCGGTAAACGAGGGGATGAAGTCCTTGTAGCCGAAGTCCTTGTGTGAACCGTAAGTCTTCACATGATGCTCAAACTCGGGCGTGCCCTTTTGGTACATATTCCGGGGGTACCATTCGTTGCCGAACGCCGGCACCGAATAAACTCCCCAGTGGATAAAAATGCCGAACTTGGCGTCTTCATACCAACGGGGAATGCGATAATTCTTAAGTGATTCCCAGGTATTCTGAAATGGGCCGTCAATTGTGGTGAGTTGCTGTGTCATTTGTAGGTCTTATTTGATGGGTTGTACGGATAAGGGGATTGCGTAGGACGATTTGGGTGCACCGAGTTGGCTGCGATAGACAAACAGCAGACCGCCGATGGCGAGCATGAAAAGCGCGCATCCACCCAAGCAGAGATTGCCCGTCCAACTATTCGGAAGCAGGGCGATGAGAAGCAGGAACCCACCGTAAATTAACGAAAGACTCCCGAGCAGCAGGGCCTGTTCAGCGGATAAAATCACCAAAATGGAAACAACTATTAAAAGACTTTTCATTCAAAAAAAAAATCAAACAACTATAAATCATCCGATGCTTTCTCCT
>CAVURW010000175.1:0-6316 GCA_963743595.1 uncultured Verrucomicrobiae bacterium | reverse complement strand
CCTCTCTTGGCCGCATCATTTGGCTTGGGAGGCGTGCGTTGGTTGATGGCGAATAACGAGGGAATCTGTCAAGTCAGCATTGCTCGCGATTGCATGGGTCAAGACTACTCGTTCGGAATTTATCGAGAGGGCTATTTAATCGGATATCCCGTGCGCCAGTTTCTCTTGGCCTACTTGCCGACGCTATTTTTTGGGCACAGTCTTTTGATGATTCGCGTGGGGTATTTCGATTTTTTCCTGGTGGGCTATACCGCGTTTATCTCGGGTCTTAGCCTGTTGCTCCGCTCATATTCCTGTCCCAGGCCGTGGTCCATCGCCAGCGCAGTCTCCATGTGCGTGGCGGTGTCGCCCTGGACGATGTTTACGGTGCGTATGTATGAGCAGGCGCTCACCCCAATCTGCGTCACCATGCTGTTTTTGGGAGGACTGATGCGTTATGTCGAGCGACCGACTCCCTACCGGCTGTTTTGGGTGGCATGGGCGCTCGGTTTTCTGCCGTACGTACATCGCGTTTCGCTCTCGGTGATTCCCATGGCGCTGCTTTGTTTGGGCGTGATCTTCTTGCATCGGAAATACAGGTCGCCCGCCTTGATCGCCACCATGTTCTACGGCGTGATCGCCGCAATAGTCGGCTTTTTGGTCGTCAACAACAGTGTCGATGGCTGGAAGCAGATTCTCGCCACAAACGATGTTTTCCTCTCCGTAACCGCACGGATCGCACGTGCTTTTAAGGAGCTTACCCTTTACTCCGGCGCCTCTTTCTCGGTGGTACCGCCGCCGCTGATGTTCAGCATCCTACTCGTCACCTATTTCAGCGTGCGTCGGTGGGACCCCCGATTTCCCGTAATCATCCTGTGGTCGACGGGTGTGCTTGCGGCGACGGCCATTTTGATCGGTTGCGGCTTTCACCCTGTCGCTGAATTCGATCTGTTTAAGACCATCTGTACGTTGCCCTTTTTAGCCGCCGGGGTTGTCATTTTCTATGCCGAGAACTGGCCTGCTCTCGGACGTCTCAACGAAGTCTGCTCACTCGCCGCGCGGGTGACGATCGTCTACATGCTTTTCGCTGGCGGCGAAATGCCTGTTCTCTATCGGACAGCACTGGAAGGCTATGAAGAATATGCCACAGATCTATCGCTGGAAATCCAATGTCTAAGTGACTTTGTTAAAGAAGGACACGAAGTGAAAAAGCTCTACGTGATGCAGCCCATGGATACCTCGTATCTCGGTTCGTTCATGAACTACATCACGCCAGACATGCCCTACGGTCGAGAAATTCCGCCCAATGAAAAGATCAAAGGCTACTACGTCATGTACGCCGAAAATTGGAAAGAGGGCCAACCTCGACCGCTCCGTCCGATTATAAAGATCCGCCCGGAGTAGCCAGCGTGACGCTGGTGGATGCAACGTCACGTTGCCACGCTGGTTAGCGCACGCGGCAGGTGAACAGGTACGAGCCAGAGCCGACTTCGCAGGGCGTTCCGCGCGGTTCGGTTTCGCCGACTTTGATTTCCTTTTTGCCTTGCAAGGGTGCGCCGCTTTCTTGAATGGAATCGACTTGAGCGGTCGGCAGGAAAACAGTCGCGGTGACGTTTGCGGGAATATTCACGACGAGCGTGAAGTTCGCTTTTTCCACTGTCCAAGACGATGCAATCAGGCCGTGAATCGAGTTATAGGTCGCCTTCACATGCCCGATTCGAGGCGAGGGAACGGGTCTGATGATGACGTGGGAAAAGCCGGGTTGGTCCGGGTCGAGTTGAATACCTCCCATCGATTCGAACATCCATTCGCCGCACGAACCGAGCGAGTAGTGGTTAAAGGAATTCATGCCGGGATTTTGGAATCCTTTCTCGGGCGTCCACCCGTCCCAGCGCTCCCAGATCGTCGTCGCGCCTTGCTTAATTGAGAACATCCAGCTGGGGAACGACTGCTGAAGAAACACTTTGTAGAGCTCGCCGTACTGCGCCGTATCCGTGAGCGCCGGTAACAGATGACTCACGCCGAGGAAGCCGGTGGTCAAGTGATCCCCGTGCTTGGCCACATTCTCCGCCAGAAGCTTTCCGGCCTGGTACTTTAAATTTTCCGGCATCAACCCGAATTCGAGCGCCAGGGCGTAGCCTGTTTGCGTTTCACCGGTCACACGTCCGTCGTAATTGATAAATTTGGCCGAAAACGACTCGCGAATTTGGTCGAAGAGATCCTCGTAGATCTTCGCTCGTGCATCGTCGCCCACCACGCGATAGGCCCTGCCAACCAGATCGGCCGAGTGCGCGAAGAATGCGGTGCCGATGAGATCCTTTGGCGTGTCCTCGCCTTGAGCCAGCCAATCACCATAATCCGGCCCACGATCTTTATCCCGTATACCATTCGTGCTATGGACGCTGCACCAATCGACCCAGCGCGCCATGGCGGGCAGATGCTCCTGCAAAATGCGCTTATCCCCGTAAAACTGGTACATCGTCCAGGGACAGATCACTCCTGCATCGCCCCAGCCGGGCACACCACCATTGCCATGTCCTCGACCACGAGGGGAAGGTGCCACATCGACAAACTCGCCATCGGGCAATTGCGCGTCATCCACGTCCACGAGCCATTTTGTGAAAAAGGCTGCGACATCGCCATTATACGCGGCGGTCCGCACGAAGATCCCGGCATCGCCCATCCAGCCCATCCGTTCGTCCCGTTGCGGGCAATCGGTCGGTACGCTAAAGAAATTCCCGCGCATGCCCCAGACAATATTGTCCTGCAATTGCTTCACCAGGGGTGCCCAGCAATCGATCGTGCCGGTGCGTGTAAAATCGGTTCCAAGCACCACAGCCTGAAGCGTGTCGGTGGTGGGCTGGCCAGGAAATCCTGTCAACTCCGCGTAGCGAAAGCCGTGATAGGCAAAGCGAGGCATCCACGTCTCGAGTTTGTCTGCGCCTTTACAGATATAGACATCGGTCGCCTTGGCGTTCCGCAGATTCGCGGTGTAGAGCGTGCCATCTGGATTCAACATCTCACCAAAACGCAGCATCACTTTTGTGCCCGCGTCACCCTTCACTTTCAGCTCCGGGACACCCACGATATTTTGCCCAAAATCGTAGATCCAAACACCCGGCTGGACTTGTTTCAGGGAGACGGGCTGACGCAGCTCGGAGAGATCGACCATGCCATCGACTTGCCCGCAGAGCTTCACCGTCGGAATCTCCATAACCACAGCATTCGGCCATGTGGAATCGTCCAGCCCGAGCTCATTCCAGTGTTCCAGTTCTTGCCGGGCATCATACACCTCACCCATCATCAGATCGGACGAAAGCGTTGGGCTGGCGCACACCTTCCAGCTCGCGTCGGTCACGATGGCTTGCCGCGAAAAATCGTTGCCCGTCACCTCCAATTGCGCAAACAGACCCGGCTTCTTTCCCCAGGATTGGAACCCGCCGTTACCGATATGCCCGCAGTACCAGCCGTTGCCCAGAAGGCAGACGATCACGTTTTTCCCCTTTTTGAGCAGATCGGTCAGGTTATAGGTTTGGTAACGCAGACGCTTCGAGTAATCGGTCCAATCGGGAGCTAAAGCAGGCCCCATCCGCTTGCCATTGACCCAGATTTCGTAGACCCCATAAGCCGTTACGTAGAGGCGCGCTCGAAACACTTTCAGATCGCCCAGATCGAATTCCTTGCGAAACATCGGCACGGGTGTTGAGCCAAGCCCCGGTGTGTCACTCGTCACGCCATCGGGAGCCTGAATCATCTGCGCTTTCCAATCGCTCGGTTCCAACATTCCCATCTCCCAAGGCACGGGATCACTCCAGGGCGTCGGAACGTCGTTGCCATCCCAGGAACGCACCCTCCAGTAACATTCCTCGCGGGAGTAGAGCTTGAAACCGGCGTAGGGAATTTGCGTGGTCTGGTTCGATTTGACCTTCCCGCTGTCCCAGAGATCGCCGGAATCCTGCATCAACATTTCCCGGGGCGTGGAGCTCACCTGGATCTGGTATGCCGTCTGAACCACGTTCCGGAGATTCGGCTGGGACGCCACCAATTGCCAATCGAGCCGGGGCGTTTGTGTCTCGATACAGATGGGATACTGCTGATATTCCGTGCGCAGTCCCGTCGGTTGTAGGAGCTGGCAGCCGAGCGCGCCATCCGCCCAAACTTTTCCGGACACCGTGAAAAGCAGTATGGCGACAATTCCGTGTCGGAGCCTCATCGCAGTAGGAGCTTTAGAGAAAAGGCGCAACGGGGCCCATTTCGCAGGAACGATACATTAATCCCCTTCTTGATCGTTTGGATTCACGAACGCGCCCGCTGGTGTCGTGAACACGCTCGGGTCAGGTTCACCCAACTGGAAGCTCTTCACCGTGCAGGTCACGGATAAATCCAGGCATTGAAAATGCACCAGCTTTCCCGTGCTCGCTTCAGCCCAAACTTCGAAAACGCCTCCATCCGGTTCCCACAACTGATAGACGTGGCAGAGCGAACCGAGCAACACTTCGTCCGCGCCAAATTGACGCCAATTCCCTTGCCAACCCAGATGCACCGACTCATCGATTGGATTCTTCTTCGTGTATCTCCATTGATCCACGCTTCCCTTCACCTCACGAATCACCGAACCGGTCTTCCAGGAGTACGATTTCCCTAGGTCCGGCATATACAAATTCACGTAGATCGTCTGAAGATTATCGATTTCCCGACGCACCTGATTTCCATTTACGTAAATCGTTTCTGTGAAGTCGCCGGACCAGCTCGACGAAGAATTCCGCACTTGATCGAAATACTTGCTCGTGGGTCCCGATAAACCCTTCGTAGGATCGATTTTAACGACTAGGACGAGGGTGTACTGCGTGAGCTTGGAAAACGACGGGGCTGGGGCGGGAGGCGGGGTCGGGATGGGGGTAGGCGTCGGGACCTCCACGATATTCGAGTCATCGGTGCCAGAGGAGCACCCTCCGAGGCACAACATCAATACAAACACCACCCCAAGACAGCCGAGTAAAATCGATCTCGTTCTCACGGGATGAAGGCTAGCTACAGACGGCGAGCCATGCAAGAGCGCATGCGGGCTAGAGCAACTTATCCAGCTAATCGCGTTCATCGCGTCCCCTCAGATCGCCCGGAGCTTGCGTGCCCAAGTCACGGCACAGTCCTCAGAGTGCCTGTCCAATTAAATTAGCCAATCGCAGCGTTCAGAAAGATCGCCGATTTGATTGATCAGCTCCTGTGCTTCACCGCGGGCAACTTCTTCGGTTTTGCTTGGCAAAGAAGCATGCCTCCACCCCTGCCATTGGAAATAAGAAGAAGACCGTCATCCTTCATCTCAGCGTTATCAGTTATGGTGAGGGTAAGCGTAAACGTACCGGCGTCGAAGCGGTGGGATTTTCCAAGGCGATAAAAACCGTTGTAGGTTAAAGGAAACTTTTGAGGGAATCGGCGTTGCAACATCTCCAGCTCACCGTTTTTGAGAGGGCTGAAGGCACCTGCCATGGGTATTCTATATCGTTCGTCTCCATGCCAATCAAAGATGTAACAGAAAATCGCGTCCGAAAAGCTATCTGCGTGGGGCCGCGTCAGGCGCTCACCAGTAATCAAGACCTTTGGGTTTTCGGATCCATCCAACAGGCAAGAAACTGTCCACGCGACTCGACTTTCGTCGAGAAAGATGAGGTGTCGCCCGCCATCCTTCTCAACCACTTCCAACTTCTCCAGGGGCCGAATCCGATCCTGCTGCCGGATCAGTTTGCAGGCATCCTTACGCCCGTACCATTCCCGGACAGCGGCCGGAAACCTAACGCCCAATCGTTTCTCAGCCTCGGCAACCTGAGCTAACTGCGAATCATCAAAAGCGAGTTGAAATCTGGCGTAGGTGGCTTGGTGGTACATACGCCAAGAATAGGTCCGAGCAGTGGTCGCAGTAGCGTTCCACGATGCGGCCTACTGTCCGCTCTGCAGAAAGGCGAGATTCTTTACTTTCGCTCCGGAGCACGCATTGAGCACGTCCATCACCGTTTGATGTTGGGCTAGAGGGCTGGGGCTGATTACGATAGGTTGATCCGGTGTATCGGCTATTATAGAAGCCAGCCTCAGTTCCAACTCGGAAGGAGTCTTCACATCGGGTGCGACGGCGTTGAGAGCGCCGCTGCCGTTCATCGTCACCTCGTTATTGGAATCGATATTGAGATTAACCGGAACGCGCGAATCGTCGCCACCGGTCGGCAATGTAGCCACGAGATTGGCTTCCTTTTTCTGAGAGCCCGCCGAAACCATGAAAAACAACAACAGAACAAATAGAATGTCCAGCATGGGTGCGATTTGCAGTCCAAACTGGCCTTCCTCT
>CAVURW010000174.1:0-4099 GCA_963743595.1 uncultured Verrucomicrobiae bacterium | reverse complement strand
CAACTCGCTCAACCCGTACCGCATCGAGGGCCAGAAAAGCGCCGCCTTTGAGATCTGTGACGTGTTGGGAACTGCCCCGGATTGGCTGTGCCTGCCGGTCGGCAATGCGGGGAATATCACCGCCTACTGGGCCGGTTTCAAGCAATATGACCGCCTGAAATCCAGCGGGCTGCCACAGGTGCTGGGTGTGCAGGCCGCCGGGTCCGCCCCGCTGGTGCTGGGATACCCGGTGGAGAAGCCTGAGACCGTCGCAACGGCCATCCGGATCGGGCACCCGGCGCACGGTGAACAGGCTTTACAGGCTGCCGAAGAATCCAAAGGCCGCATCATCGCTGTCAGTGACGATCGAGTTCCTGGCGATGCAGCGGGCGCTGGCAGGCACCCTCGAAGGCATCTGGGTGGAACCGGCTTCCACGGCCGGGCTGGCCGGGCTAGCGCACGAAATCACCGAGGAGTGCTTCGATGCCAAAGCCAGGCGCATTGTGGCCGTCTGCACCAGGGCCACGGGTTGAAAGATCCGGATATCATCACCAGGGAGATGGCCAAACCGCCGGTGGTGCCGCCGCGCCTGGATGCACTCGAAGAGGCGATCCTGAAATGAAAAGCGTTACCGTGCATGTCCCGGCCACCACCGCCAACCTGGGGCCGGGCTTCAATCCCCTCGGGCTGGCGCTGGATCTATGGAATGAAACAGAATTCACACAGACGGGCGCTGGAAAACTCGCAATGAGCATCTCCGGCGAGGGCGAGAAAACGCTTCCACGAGATGAAAAGAATGCAATTGCTGCAGCGGCTTTGCAGTTAATCTTCAAGTGGGTCTAACGAGTTGCGAAAACCGCGCAGCCCAGGTGAACTTGTCGAATCCAACGGCCACAGTAAGAAGCCAGTGCAATGAACCCGCTTGCCTTGGTTGCCTCACTTCTGCTGCTCGTGCCCTCGTTGTCCTTCTCTGCGGACGTCGCCGCCATTCCTGTTGCGCCAGCCGTATCTTCACCCACGACGACCCCTCTTCCCACGGATATCCCGTTTTCGCCACCAATCGCTCCTCGAGCCATTGCGGTCAGTCACCTGCCAATCGATGCTTCCGTGGAACTGCCGATCTCCTTTAACGAGTTCATCTTCACGGTTCAAAAATCGAACCTGAATTACGCCGCCCAAAAGCTCAATGTTCTGATCGCCAAGGCGCAGATCAGCCTGGCCCGACTCTGGCCAAACCCCACGTTGAATGCCGGGTACACGACTCCTTTTATTCAATCCAATTCGATTCCAGGAATTCCTGAGCCGACGCCTGTATTTTCCAATCAAGATCTGCCGAAAGTTGTCACCGCAGGTATCTCCGAAGAGATTCCGCTCGGCGGTAAACTCGGAGCCCGCGTCGATGTTGCCACCACAAGCATGGAACAGTCCGAGGCGCAATTGCAGGACTTTTTCCGCAACCTACGTGCTACCGCGGCTAGTGCCTACATCGATGCCCTGACGGCGGAACTGAATGTCGAACAGCTCAATAAAAGCTACGTCAGCTTACAGCAGCTCGCCGATCTGAACGCCGTTCGATACAAGGATGGCGATATCGCGGAGGTCGACTTTCTCCAAGTGCGGATTGCCGCACAAGAGGCTCTCAGTTCGCTTCATGCCGCGGAATCGACACTCGAGCAGGCGAACATCGGACTCGCTGTTTTTGCGGGTCGCTCCGGCCAAATTCGGTCCTACCGAGCCGGTGGTTCGCTTGTTCTTCAGAGACGGACTTTTGATACCGAAAAGCTCGTCGCCGACGCTGTTGCTCATCGTTCTGATATCATCGCCGCTATTCATGGTTACCAAAATGCGCTCGCGCAATATCACCTCACTGAAGCGAATCGAATTCCCGATGTGACGATTGGTCTTAATTACACCCACAATTCTCAGTCTCAGAATGCATACGCGCCGAGCCCTTCGAATGATCAGATTGGATTTGCCGTCTCGATGCCTATTCCGCTATCGAATTTCGATCGCGACGATCTACTGGCCGCGCGCCTCACAATACTTCAGAACGAAAACCAACTGGCGGCCTCTAGAGTCCAAGCTGAAACAGATGTTCGTCAAGCCATCGCCCGTTATAGATCGGCCGTTGTTGCGACAAAGCAATACACCGGAGGAATTCTCAACGACGCTCAGCGGGTTCTAGATATCCGCATCTACAGTTACAAAAAGGGGAGCGCGACGCTCCTCGATGTTCGTCAAGCCGAGAGCGACCTAACGAACACCTACCAAAACTACTTTGCAGCCCTCAACGAAGAGGCCAAAGCGCTCGTAAATCTGGAGCAGATGACCGGTTTCTGGGACATTCGCTTGAACTGACTATCTCTGCGAATCTAACCAACGGCTCGCCGCCTGCAGGAGCTCGGTATGATTCTTTAAGTTGAGCTTCTCCTTGATCCGCCCGCAGTAGGTTTGAACAGTTTTTGGACTGAGAGCTAGACCCTTAGCCACCTCGGAAGTTTCGTGGCCAGCGGCCAATAATCGGAATATTTCAATTTCACGATCGCTTAACGACTCGACCGGATCTTCGTGTTCTCGCTTTTTTCTTCCTAACGACATCGCCATTTCCACAGCGAATGCTTCGTTTACGTAAACGCTCCCCGCCAAAATTCGACGGATTGCTGTGATTACCTGCTCCGAGGCCTCTCGCTTATTTACATAACCACGCGCCCCAGCCCTAAAAACGCGATTGGCGTAAACGGATTCGTCATGCATTGAAAGAACGAGAACATTTTCCTCAGGGTTCGCGTCTGTCAGAAATTTAATTAGATCAAGTCCCGATCTCTTACTCAGCGACAAGTCAACGATAGTAATCCCCGGTTTTAGCTGCTGAATGTGGGTAATGGCGTCAGCACCGTTGTCGGTAAATCCGCAAACTTCCAAATCATGCTCTCCGTTAACTAAGTTAACTAAACAATCGCGGACTAATGGATGATCTTCGACGATATAAACTGTTGTTTTCATGCCTTAGCTTTATTCGAAAGCCGACTAACAATTCGGGTTCCTCCAGTCGTCGGGCTTTCAACAGAAAACTTACCTCCAATAAGGCTGGTACGATAGGCCATAATTCGAAGACCCAGCCCTTTTTTTGCAGCCGGGTTATTTAGCAAAAATCCCTTGCCATTATCAGAAACCGAAAGCTCGAGATCCTCGCCTTTCTTAGCCAACGAAATCGATATTTCCGTCGCCTCGGAATGCTTGATAGCATTTTGTAACGCTTCTTGCGCAATTCGAAAAATATGGATGACTGCGGATTCGTCCGGCAGCGTTAATTTATCATCAAAGACGAGTGTGCAATTTGCTTTGGAGCGTGTCTGAGCATTGTCTGCTAACTCTCGAAGCGACTCCGTTAAGCTCATCAGGTCAAACCCCGCTGTAAAAAAACCGCGAGCCACTGACCGCGTCTTAGTTAGGGCCGACTCCACAAGCCGCACCAAGTCCAAGACTTGCCGAGCTTCATTTGCTCCATGGACGTTAAGCTTTTTGACCAGTAGATGTCCAGCCATCGCGATTCCGGCCAAATCCTGACACACAATATCGTGAAGTTCCTGTCCAAAGTGAAGGCGCTCTCGTTCCGATAAATCAAGAATTTCCTGCTCGAGCCGTTCGCGCTCTTGCATCTCGCGCCGCAGAGCCTGTGTCCGTTCTTCCACAATCGATTCCAGCTCGATAACCGATCTCCTCTGCTGGTCAACAAGATAAATCACCACAATGAAAATGGAAAAAATGATTCCTCCATTCCAAATCAAGACCGATATGCCGGGATTTGGTAATCCCGCTAGTAAGTCGCCCCCGATCCAGATGATTACGCTTAGGGTGGCCGCTATAGCCGCAAACAGTCGTCCGACAAAGAGCGTAGCAAATCCTATTGGAAAGATATACAGAACCGTAATTGAGAATCTATATCCAATCAAATAATCGATTGTTCCGACTAGCCCAAGCGCCAGAAGAGTAATTCCAACGCTGTTGCTCTTGCGGGAGCGGTGGCCCTGCTCGATGAGTCTATAAAATAGACGTGTATCCGTTGATGATTGCATTCGCAAGATCTCCTTCAGGGGATAATTCAGGGGTGGTTAGGACG